>NZ_JBWKOF010000006.1:239520-354243 GCF_059415945.1 Pseudomonas sp. GW821-FHT09H03
GCGACTTGAAAACGCTGAACCCACAACGACACACAGCGACTTGAAAACGCTGAACCCACAACGACACACAGCGACTTGAAGCCGCTGAACCAAATCCATAATCGACTCGATTTTTCAGGTCGATGTATAGCGCCAGACACCTCGGTCGGCCCCCTCTCCCCCCGGGAGAGGGCTGGGGTGAGGGTAGCTCTTGATTCAACCCTCTAGGAGCAACTCCCCCAGAGGACTACAATCCCCACCCCGCCTCAATGGCCGATCTCCTTCACCCATGCTGACCTGCTCCGTACACCCACTCCCCTATCGCGCCAACCCCGCCGGATTTTTCGCGGCAATTCGTCATGCCCCTGGCGCCGTACTGCTCGACAGCGGCCGGCCAAGCGCCGAACGCGGCCGTTATGACCTGCTCAGTGCCTGGCCGCTGGAACAACTGGCCATAGCACCCGACGAAAATGGCGGCGATTTCCTGCAACGCCTGCGCGATAACCTGGCACGCCTGGGCGAAGCCACTATCCCCGAGCCATTTGAACTGCCCTTCGCCGGCGGCTTGATCGGCTACCTGAGCTACGACTTCGGCCGGCATCTGGAAAACCTGCCGAGTCAGGCGCTGGATGACCTGCAACTACCCGATGCGCGTTTCGGCCTCTACGACTGGGCGCTGATCAGCGATCACCTGCGCATGAGCAGCCAACTGGTATTCCACCCGACGCTGGCGGACAGCGAGCGTCAGCGCCTGATCGACCTGTTCAGCCAGCCTGCCCCGCAAACGCTCGAGCCATTCCACTTGCAGGCGCCGATGCACGCCGACTTGAGCGTTGATGAATATCGCCAGGCCATCGAGCGCATCCAGCAATACATCCAGGCTGGCGACTGCTATCAGGTCAACTTCGCCCAGCGTTTCCGCGCGCCCTGCCAGGGTGATCCGTGGACCGCGTACAACGCGCTGCGGGCGGCGTGCCCGACACCGTTTTCCGGTTTCCAGAGCCTGCCCGACGGCGGCGCGGTGTTGAGCCTGTCGCCCGAGCGTTTCGTCAAGGTCAGTGAGCGCCAGGTCGAAACCCGACCGATCAAGGGTACCCGCCCCCGCGGCCGGAACGCCGAAGTAGATGCGGCGAACGCCGCCGAATTACTGGCAAGCCCAAAAGATCGCGCAGAGAACCTGATGATTGTCGACCTGCTGCGCAACGACCTCGGGCGCACCTGTCGTATCGGCTCGGTACGGGTGCCTGAATTATTCAGCCTGGAAAGCTATCCGAATGTGCATCACCTGGTGAGCAGCGTCACCGGGGAACTGGCGCAGGGCCGCGATGCCCTGGACCTGATCGCCGGCAGTTTCCCGGGCGGCTCGATCACCGGAGCGCCGAAGATTCGCGCCATGCAGATCATCGACGAACTGGAACCGACCCGGCGAGGCCTGTACTGCGGTTCATTGCTGTACCTGGACGTACGCGGCGAGATGGACAGCTCCATCGCCATTCGCAGCTTGCTGGTCAAGGATGGCCAGGTGTGTTGCTGGGGCGGTGGCGGGATCGTCGCCGATTCCGAGTGGCAGGCCGAATATCAGGAGTCGATCACCAAAGTGAAGGTGCTGCTCGATACCCTGCAGAATCTTTAAGAGCTTCGCGGGCAAGCCCGCTCCCACAGGTTACATGTTGTTCACAGATTTTGTGATCAACGCAAAACCACTGTGGGAGCGGGCTTGCCCGCGAAGGCGTCAGTTCAGACGACTACAGGCTCAAAGTCCGATTCGAAGCCTTGATAAACTCCTGCTTGAGCTCCTCGAACGTGTGCACTGCCGGGAACTGCGGGAACTCGGCAATCACGTTGTCCGGCGCATGGAACAGGATCCCGGCATCCGCCTCGCCCAGCATGGTGGTGTCGTTATAGGAATCACCCGCCGCAATCACCCGGTAGTAAAGGCTCTTGAACGCCAACACCGACTGGCGCTTGGGGTCTTTTTGGCGCAACTGGTAACCCGTCACTCGCCCGCTCTCATCAGTAATCAGACGATGGCAAAGCAAGGTCGGGAAACCCAGCTGACGCATCAGCGGCTGGGAGAACTCGTAAAAGGTGTCCGACAGAATCACCACCTGGAAGCGCTCGCGCAGCCAGTCGACAAACTCGATGGCACCGTCCAGCGGCTTGAGCGTGGCGATCACTTCCTGGATGTCGGCCAGCTTCAGGCCATGCTCGTCGAGAATCCGCAGGCGCTGTTTCATCAGCACGTCGTAGTCGGGAATGTCCCGGGTGGTGGCCCTGAGGGATTCGATCCCGGTTTTTTCGGCGAAGGCGATCCAGATTTCCGGGACCAGCACACCTTCAAGATCCAGACAGGCAATTTCCACAAGACACCCCATTTGTATTGATTATTGAGTCGAGCGTGTAAAAAGACTGCCGAACTCTAGCGACTCGGGCCTGCCTGCGCAACGCAGTGGGCCCCCGATCCGCCCGGCTTTTTGTTACCATCGGCCCATATAGAGCGCCCAGCGCCACCGACCTGTAGGAAGCCGCCCTGATGAGCCCAACGTTCGACGTCGTGGAACTCGCCACGACCTATGCCAACAAATCCGCCCAGGACATCCTGAAACTGGCATTTGCCGAGTTCGGTGATGACCTGTGGATATCCTTCAGCGGTGCCGAGGACGTGGTACTGGTGGACATGGCATGGAAGCTGAACAAGAACGTCAAAGTGTTCAGCCTCGACACCGGCCGCTTGCACCCCGAGACCTACCGCTTCATCGATCAGGTGCGCGAGCACTACAAGATCGACATCGAACTGGTGTCACCGGATTACACCAGGCTCGAACCGTTCGTGAAGGAAAAAGGCCTGTTCAGTTTCTACAAGGACGGTCACGGCGAATGCTGCGGCATCCGCAAGATCGAGCCGCTGCGGCGCAAGCTGTCCGGCGTGAAGGCCTGGGCCACCGGCCAGCGTCGGGACCAGAGCCCGGGCACCCGCAGCGCCGTCGCCGTGATGGAAATCGACTCCGCGTTCTCCACCCCGCAGCGCACCCTGTACAAGTTCAACCCGCTGGCGCAGATGACCAGCGAAGAGATCTGGGGCTACATCCGCATGCTGGAACTGCCTTACAACAGCCTGCATGAGCGCGGCTTCATCAGCATCGGCTGCGAGCCGTGCACCCGCCCGGTGCTGCCGAACCAGCACGAACGCGAAGGCCGCTGGTGGTGGGAAGAAGCCACCCAGAAAGAATGCGGGCTGCATGCCGGGAACATCATCGGCAAATCCTGATTCCACGCGTTCTGCGGACGAGTGTGGACGCGAGAAATTAGCGATTGGCAGATAGACCGAGGCGCTGCCATCGGTCTGTTGCCTGACTCAAACCGCACTAAATCGCCGCCCCAACCCCTGCTCGGCAAACTGTTCAATAATGAAATCGACAAACGCCCGGGTCTTGCCCGGCATCAACTTGTGCTCGGCGTAATAGATGGAAATGTTGCCGTCATCGACATACCAGTCCGGCAGCACTCGCTGTAAAGCACCTGCCTCCAGGTACCCCACCGCGAAAGGCATGCTCACCAGCGCAATGCCCAACCCTTGGGCTGCCGTGGCACAAGCGGCTTGCGAATCACTCAGGGTCATCCGCGCTCTGAGACTCAACGGACAATGCTGCTGACTTCGGCTGGTCAACTGCCAGGAACGCACCCTTCCGGTCTGCGGCGAGCGGATCAGGATGCCATCGTGAAGCTTGAGATCATCAGGCTCGACAATCGCGGCATGGCTCGCCAGGTAATCGGCGGACGCCACCAACACCCGATGCGCCGGGGTCAGCTTGCGTGCCACCACCCCCTGGGGCAGTTCGAACCCGCCGCCGATGGCCGCGTCGAAACCCTGGGCGATAAGGTCCACCTGGCGGTTATCGAAATGCCAGTCCGGATTGATCGCCGGATAGCGCCGCAGAAATTCACCCAGCAGCGGCACCACGTACAGGCACCCGAACACCGTGCCCATGCTGACTTTCAACGTTCCCGCCGGACGCCCTTCGGCGCTGGCCAGGTTGGCCACGGCATTCTGGATGGTTTGCAGGCTGGCGCTGACTTCGCCGAGAAACAGCTGACCGGCCTCGGTCAGCGTCAGGCTGCGGGTACTGCGCTGGAACAACCTGACACCCAGGCGCGCCTCAAGCTTGGCAACGCTCTTGCCCACCGCCGCCGGGGTCAGGCTCAAGCGCCGCGCCGCTTCGGCAAAGCTGCCGACCTCGGCACTGCGCACGAAGCATTCGATACTGCTGAAGGTTTCCATACAAGCCACTATAAACTTCTGGTTTACTCAGACTATAGCAATTACCGTCTACACAGCCTGTAATCCTTTATCGATACTAGGCTCCATCAACCGGGACATCTCGCCTCGGGAAGTTGGAGATCGATATGACTACTCAGAATCTCAGCGGCAAAGTGGCCTTGATTCAAGGCGGCTCTCGCGGCATCGGCGCGGCCATCGTCAACCGCCTGGCCGCTGAAGGCGCAACCGTTGCCTTCACTTATGTGAGCTCCACGGCCAAGGCCCGGGAACTTCAAGACAGCATCACCGCCAATGGCGGCAAAGCGCTGGCAATCAAGGCTGACAGTGCAGACGCCGAGGCTATCCGCAACGCCGTGACCGCCACGGTAGAAGCCTTCGGCCGCCTGGATATCCTGGTCAATAACGCAGGCGTACTGGCCGTCGCGCCGCTGGCCGATTTCAAACTCGAAGACTTCGACCAGACCCTGGCCATCAACGTGCGCAGCGTGTTCATTGCCTCTCAGGCGGCGGCAAAATACATGACTGAAGGCGGCCGCATCATCAATATCGGCAGCACCAACGCCGATCGCATGCCCTTTGCCGGTGGCGGCCCCTATGCCATGAGCAAATCGGCGCTGGTCGGCCTGACCAAAGGCCTGGCCCGCGACCTTGGGCCCCAAGGCATCACCATCAATAACGTGCAGCCTGGCCCGGTCGACACCGACATGAACCCGGCCCATGGCGATTTCGCTGAAAGCCTGATTCCGCTGATGGCCGTGGGTCGTTACGGCAAAGCTGAGGAGATTGCCAGTTTCGTGGCTTACCTGGTCGGTCCAGAGGCCGGCTATATCACTGGTGCCAGCCTGACGATTGACGGTGGCTTCGGCGCTTGAAGAGTAAACACAATCCAAAATGTGGCGAGGGGGCTTGCCCCCGTTGGGCTGCGTAGCCGCCCCAAAACAGTGTTTTGGGACTACTGCGTAGTCCAACGGGGGCAAGCCCCCTCGCCACACAGGCTCACTCCCACAAGGATTTTGCTAACTTCGGCAACGTCCAACGATCAAGTCCATTCAAGCGCCGGCAAGCCACAAACACCCGGCTCGAACGCCTTCAAGCTACGCAGGATGCCATCGGCATGGGCGTACTTTTCATCGGCCATCGCCGCATCGGGAATCGCGATCGCCGTCATCCCCGCCGCTTTCGCCGCCGTGACGCCAAATGGCGAATCTTCGAACACCAGGCAGTCCTGCGGCGCAACACCCAGGCGACGCGCCGCCGTCAGGAAGATATCCGGCGCCGGTTTGGCCGCGCCAACCTCCGGGTCATCGGCGGTGACGATGAAGTCGAACATGGCAAACCAGTCGCGATGCAAGGTGGTTTTCTGGCTGAACGACTGACTCGAGGAACTGGTCCCCACCGCAATGGGGATGTTGTTGGCCTTCAGATGCCGGACCAACTGCTGTGCACCAGGCATCGCCTGCGCCCCGGGAAAACGCTCCCGCATCAGGGGTTCGCGAATCACCAGGAATTCTTCAGCGGTGATAGGTAGCTCCAGCGCCTCGACGACATAGCGCGCCAGATCACCTGCACCGCGTCCGATGATGTTCTGTTTGATGCTCCAATCGAAAGTCCGGCCATAACGCGCGGCAATGATGGACGTGACTTCGGTGTAAATGCCCTCAGTGTCCAGCAGCAAGCCGTCCATATCGAAGATCACAGCTTTGATCGGGCCGAACTCTTTGAGCGGTGCATTCATCACGTCTGATCCGTTTCCAAAGGCATCCCGGATGGCCCAGACAGGGGCGCTTCCAGGTGGATTAAAGGTTTCAGCAGCATAGCGAGCCAAGATGGCCCAGGGCAATGCGAAATCCTGCAGTTCGCCAGCCAGATAGCAAGAAGCCCGGCATCAGCCGGGCTTGTGCATTGCAAAGTCACGCCGCACTAACCTCCCGTCCCCCCTCCTCCACTGCCGGTGCCACCGCCGGCACTTCCCGTGCCGCCACCACTGCCCTCGGAACTGCCTGAGCCGCCAGCCCCGCTTCCGGAACCACTGCCCATCGTATTTCCCCCACGCATCGGTTCACTGGCCGCTCCTGGATTGGTGCTGCTGCCATTGGCATCGGCACCATTACCGCCACCGATAGAACCCGGCGGCAACGCATTCTCAGGCCCCGGGCCGGCATTCATTTCCGTGGACGGTGGCATTCCGCCCTTGTCGACGGGGGCGCCGTCTCCGGCAAACACCGCCCATGAACTGACCGATAACAATCCGGCCAGCGCCATGCCTGTCCATTTTGATTGGTTCATGGTGCACCTCCTTTAAAGGTTGCTTACCTCACTTCTGGCAGCTGTCACTTTTCAAGGGTACCGCTCAATCGAGGAGCGCAAATGCAGGACAGCCAATCCATCAGCGCGGTTCAGCCGAGCCGTCCTCGCCCGCATCGTCCGGGTCAGAGGGAATGGCCTCGACATCACCGCGCTCCACATTATCGTCAGGGACTTGTTCGACGCCTGCCTCATCGTCGGGCGGACGTTGATCGCGACTCAGGGAATCGGTCGGGGAAGGCAGCGGGTACTCGGGGGTTTCGTCAACGTTGCTGTCTTTTGGATCGGCGTTCATCTCGCACCTCTCAAGGGGCCTGAAAGGCAGGCCTTGATACTTCGAGGACGGTGCGATGGGCACGTTCGCCCGGGGAGACAATCGGTCCATCAAACATGAAGACGATCAGTGGTCATCGTCTTCCTGGGCTTCATTTTCTTCGTGCTCGATATTGCCCACGTCACCCGCTTCATCCGCATCGTTGAGCGGTACGGTCGCATCGTCCATCAATGAACCCGGATCTTCGTTGCCGGGATCATTGATGAACGGTAGTCCGCCTGGGCCTTTTTCTTCCTCGCCTTCGGTTTCAGGGGTCATGGCATGCCTCACACCCGCCAGAGACAGGGCTCGTGGTTACTGTCGTATCAGTGATGCTTGTTATGGTGCTTGTTTTTGTGCTTATGACCGCCTCCGGAGTGGGAGTTGTCGTTGTCGCTGCCCAGGTTGTTGCCGATGGCACCACCAGCTGCACCACCCAGACCGGCACCGATGGCCGAGCCGGTCGAGCCGCCCAGACTGTTGCCGATTATCGAGCCACCCGCCGAACCCAGGCCACCACCCACGGCCGCCTCAGTGCGACTGCCTTTGGGTGCCGCGACCGCGCTACCTGCCGCGCCGCCAAGGCCGGCGCCGACCGCGGCACCGGTACTGCCGCCCACTTGTCCACCCACAACGTTACCCAATACGCCGCCAAGCCCACCCCCTACCGCCGCGTCGGTATTACCCGACGCCAGGGCCACCGGTGCAACAAACATGGCGAAAACCAGGGCGGGCAACGTCAAGCGTCGTGCATTCAGACTGCCATTTGCGCATTTATTGTTGTTGGATACGGGCTTCATGGTGTGCCTCACTTTCTTCCGGGGAATGTAGATTTGAGCCGTTAAACTGAATTTCGTTCATCAACGAAAAAGCCCGGCATCAAACCGGGCTTTTTCGCAGGATCCATCGGGATCAGTGATGCTTGTGACCTTTGGCCATGTTGTTGCCCACGCCGCCGCCCAGTGCACCACCAAGGCCTGCGCCGATGGTCGAACCGGTCTTGCCGCCGAGGCTGTTGCCGATGACCGAACCACCGGCCGCGCCCACACCGCCGCCTATGGCAGCGCTGGTGCGGTGGCCTTTTTTGGCGGCAACGGCACTGCCTGCTGCACCCGCGACACCCGCACCAATCGCTGCGCCCGTGCTGCCACCCATTTGGTGACCAACAACGTTACCCAACGCGCCACCCAGGCCGCCACCCAGCGCAGCAGTGGTGTCGCTGGCCATTGCACCTTGAGCAACCAAAAGCCCCAGAACCAGAGCGGGCAGTGTTAAACGCATGACAAACCTCAAACAATAGGATTAAGCATAAGGGGGCGAGATTGAATGCTTTCGCGCAGACAAAGTCCAGCATGCCGGTTCAACTTCGCGATGGGCGACAGTTGGACAGCATTATCGGGAAAGGTTTTATCACAGGCAAAAAAAAGCCCGCTGGGGAACGGGCAGGTATTGCTTTCTAACGGATGAGCTCAGACTACGTCGGGGGTCGTGAAAAGTTTGTGAAAAAAAGTACCGTTAGTCATCCGATCAAAAATTCTTCACCTATGAAAAACCCCGCTCAATGACGTAACGCTGTTCACTTAAGCTGGGGCACACACATATGTGGCGAGGGGGCTTGTCGGACCGCCGCATCGCCCCGTTCGGCTGCGAAGCAGTCGTAAAACCATCACTCGCGGTGTGCTTGGTACACCTCGATGGCTGGTTTTGGGGCCGCTTCGCAGCCGAACGGGGCGATGCGGCGGTCCGACAAGCCCCCTCGCCACAGATTTTGTACTTGCCTGATGATCGTGTTAAGTGAACAGCATTACGCTCAATGACAGGGTTTGTTGGTGGCTCAATCACTTCCTGATCGGGGCCGCGACCTTGGGTAGAAACTTGCCCTTGAGTACCCGGCAGGCTCGGCTCCTGATCTTGTCGACCTCGGTCTTGTCCTCTCCAAAGCCGGATACATAGTGGGTCTGGCCACACTGTACATAGTTGTTGATCGGAAACTCTGCGCCATCGTCTTCGATATATGGATCAGCCATCACTTCACCCCTCTCAAAAACGGGATCGACACCGGCAAGCCCTTTGCCTGAAAAATATCGACCACCAAGTTTTTCAGACTAGCCGGTCACTACTGGACTTGTAATTCACAATCCTCGATCCCCGACGAATGGCCGATACCGTGGCTCATCTCAATTTGACCGCCGTTCCTGTTACAAAAACCACCACCATCCCCCCCTTGCCGGCGGGCATGCTGATTTCATAATCGAGCCCTACCACTGCATCCGCCTGCAGTGCCCGCGCCCGGTCCTTGATCTCTTCAGTCGCCTGAATGCGCGCTTCCTGCAATGCCCGCTCCAGGGTCTGGGAGCGCCCGCCAAAAATGTCGCGCATCCCGGCAAACATGTCTCGGACAACGTTGATGCCTTGTACCGACTCGGCGCTGACGATGTCCAGGTAGGCGGTGATGGAGCGGCCTTCAACGGCATGGGTCGTGGTTGTGATCATCGGATTTCCTTGTTGTCCGGGTAGTGAGCCAGCGCAGCAAAAACCGGCAGCCTCAGCCAATCGCACGAAGACGATTGTGTTCGAAAGTGGCGGCCAGTCTACAGGTGTAACCAAACAGCCTGAAGACCGACTCTGCCCGGCAAGGCCGACTCGCACGCGAGAGCAGTACAACGCGTGGAAAATATCACTGGGTAGAAACCGAAAAACCCCCGACTTCCTGGCAAAGTCGGGGGTTTTGTCTGGTCGAACTGGCGGTTTATCAGCCTTGCAGGTTGCGGTGTCGCAACGCCCCGAGCCTAGCGAATGCCGGCACCGGCCATGGACTCTGGAATCCACTGCGCCGTTGAAAGCGGATCGGTGTAGCGGATACCACCATGGGGGCCTACCACGCCATTGATGTTGTAGGTGCCACGGGACAGATCGTAAGTCATGAAAGGAGTGGCATCCGGAACCTGCTGGTCATAGCTCTGACTGAGGAAAGCAAAGGAGCCACGGTATAGCTGGCCACCGGTGTCGTACTGATCGGAAGCCACAGCGGCCCAGGTATCTTCATCCAGGTAAAAGCGGCGCTTCTGGTAGATGTGCTTTGCACCGGGCTTGAGGTTGCCCTCGACGACGTAGACCCGGTGCTTTTCCCAGCGTACGAAGTCCGGGGAAATGAAATTGGGAGTGGTCAGCGACTTGGCTTCCCGTGCGTAGGTCAGTTTGTAAGTGTTGTAGGGCACAATCATTTCTTGTTTGCCCACCAGCGTCCAGTCGTACAGCTCCAGGGCACGGGCCGTGCCGGGGTTCGGCGTGTCGTAGGCGAGGATCGAAATCTGTTTGACCCGGCGTTGGGCCGGCATGTACTGCCAGGCACGGCCAGGGCGCTGCAGCGGGTTGGTGGCGTTCTTGAGCATGATCGACTCGCCAGCTCGCCGCGCAGGTGCGCTATAGGACAGTTTTAACTGGTAGTAGATGTCGGAGTTGTCGATGGGCTTCGACATATTTTCATAAATTGGAAAGGAGACGAACGCCTCGCCCGTGACAGCCAGGCTCGGCACTCCCGACGTGTCGACGCTCCAGGAGTCGTACTTGGAATGGATGTTGACGCCCTGGTAACGCAGCAGGAAATTCCACATCGCCTCGGCGCCCGATTGCGGGATCGGGAACGGCACACCAGGCAATACATTTTCGAAGGCGATGCCGCCGTTGAGGGACCTGGCACCGGTGGCGTTCTTGCGGCTGTTTTCCTGTACCGCCTGGGGCAGCGCTGCGGTGCGATGGGTCGGATACACGTCAATGCGGTAGCCGGGATAGCGCCTGGCCAGCTCGACGGTGGTGGCCGTGAGCATGCCCTTGTACTGGTCAATGTTCTTGCCATTGATCACCAGCAACGGTTTTTCGTCCGCAAAGGGGTCCGGGCGCATGCTGTCGCCGCTCTTGAAGCCGGCCGGGGCCGTTTTCAGGCCACCGCTGTAAGGTGGGATGGAGCCATCGGCATTACCGGTTTTTTCAGCGCCTACCAGAGTCAGGCTGGTGCCCAGCCGGGCCGCTTCCTGACTCGATACCAATGCCTGAGCATCAATCGCCACACTCAGCAGGAGTGAAGCAGCCAGAAGACTTTTCACGAATTTCATATTGTTATTCTCCGGCCTGGCGGACCAGGCACTTTGTACTCAGGCGCAGCAGTCGCATCCGTCGGCTCAAGCGGCAGTTCGCTGTACACCCTGCCTCAGATATCGGCCTTCCAAGGCTGGCAGTGCATTCAAACAGGACTGGAAAACTCTTCGCGTTGCGCCGGCTTGCAGTTGCTCGCCCGGTTTAGGTCGCCTTGTGAGCGACCAGACTGGCTCAATCGCCAGATGTTTTTTTATGGCTGACATTAAAGAGCCCCCGAATCGAGGGGGCTTTTCATTCGACGACAGGCGCTTGGCTATTGATGACAGCACCCGACGATCCCGCGGACGACCTCGCGCCCGTGGTGGCTTGCGCCAGGACCAGCAGCGCGTTTTCAAAGTCGTACTGTTCGATGGCGTGATTCAGCTCACGGAAATGCTCGGGAAAAACCGTGGCCAACAGTGCTTTGTGCTCCTGCAGCAGTTGTTCCGCTTTCGGATTGTCGTCACGCAGCAAGGCATCCAATTGAGCAATCACCGTATCGCCCAGCGACAAGTCAACCGGACCGCATACCGTTGCCACCGGCTCGGGCAAGGCCCGGGCAATGCTGGTTATCTGTCGCTCCAACAAGCCCTGCAGCGACTGCAGAGTGTCGATGGAGGCCGCGCCATGGCGGCCATCGACATCTTGGCGCAACTGCTGTTCAAGGTTGTTGGCGTGGCGCTGCAACTCGTACGCGCCGATCATCCCGGCCAGGCCCTTCAGCGTATGCGCCAGGCGCTCGGCGGTGGAACGATCGTCTCGCGCCAGCGCGTCGCGTATGTCCTGCATCGTGGATGACTGGCTCGTGGAAAATCCGCGCAACAGGCTGATGTAGCGATCGGGTTTGCCCTGCACCGTGCGCAGGCCCACCTGGATATCGAGACCGGGAATGGCCGCCGGCAGCACGTCAACCAGGGACCCCGTATCGACCGCTCCAGCTCTCAGCGCACAAGGCGCCACGCCGGTCGGTTTGATCCAGCGCAACAGCGTGCGAAACAGCACCTCTGGATCGATCGGCTTGGCGACAAAATCCACCATGCCCGCGCTCAGACAACGCTCCCGATCTACCTGCATGGCGTTGGCGGTCATGGCCACGATCGGCAGATCACCCTTGCCTGGCAGATCCCTGATGGCCCGCGCCGCGCTCACGCCGTCGAGTACTGGCATCTGCATATCCATGAGCACCAGGTCGTAGTCAGCCGTTTGCACCCTGGCGACAGCAATTTGTCCATTGTCGGCGATATCCACCAGCAAGCCGGCGTCGGTCAGCAATTCTGTCGCCACCTGCTGGTTCAGTTCGTTGTCTTCGGCCAGCAGGATTCTCGCACCACGGATCGTTGCCATGGCGTCCTCCACTGCCCCATCGTCAGGCATTGACTCGACTTCACCCTGCGTGTTGCTGAGCAGTTTGCCCATGGCGTCAAACAGCGTGGAGGGGCTGACCGGCTTGACCAACACGGCCTCCAGCCCGGTGTCGCTCGCATCGGCCAGCAAGTTGTCGTGGCCGTAAGCCGTCACCAGCGCCATGCGCGGCACCTTGCCAGCATGCCCACGCTTGATCAGTTTCGCCGTCTCAATGCCGTCCATGCCTGGCATCTGCCAATCCAGCAACACGACATCAAATGGCGTGCCTGCAACATTGGCGTCGCGCAGTGCGCCGATGGCCATCACCCCCGACTCCGTGCTGAGTACCCTGAAGCCCATCTCGGTCAACATTTCCGAGAGGGTGTGTCGGGCGCTGGCATTGTCGTCCACTACCAGTACCCGGCGACCATGCAGGTCCGGGCGTTGAAGCTTTCTGCGCGCGGTGGCCACAATGCCGACACGGGCCGTGAACCAGAAGGTCGAACCCTGACCGACAATGCTGTCCATGCCGACCGCACCGCCCATCAACTGAGCGAGTTTTTTCGCAATCACCAGGCCCAGGCCGGTGCCGCCGTACTTGCGGGTAGTCGAGGTGTCTGCCTGCTGAAAGCTTTGAAACAGACGCTGCATCTGCTCTTTAGACAGACCGATGCCGGTGTCCTTGACCGCAAAGTACAACAGCGCATCGGACTCGCCGCGCTCCTGCAGATTGACCTCGATGGTGATCTGGCCGCGCTCAGTGAACTTGACGGCGTTGCTGGCATAGTTGACCAGAATTTGCCCCATGCGCAGCGCGTCGCCCAGCATCACCGGCGGGACATCGCGGCCTACATCGAGGATCAACTCCAGATTGCGTTGCGCGGCGCGGGTCCCGACCAGATTCACCACATTGTCCAGCAGTTCCTCAAGAGTGAACTCGCCCTGGTCGACGTTAAGCATGCCGGCTTCAATCTTGGAAAAATCGAGCACGTCGTTGATGATGCCCAGCAAATGCCTGCCGGACTGCTGGATCTTCTCGATGTAGTCGCGCTGACGAGGATTCAGGTCGGTTTTCAGCGCCAGGTAGCTCATGCCGATGATTGCGTTCATTGGCGTGCGGATTTCATGGCTCATATTGGCCACGAAGTCGCTTTTGTGTTGGTCGGCGATTTCAAGCTGGCGGTTTTTTTCCTGAATCTCGATGAAAAAGTGCCGCAACTGCTCACTGGCTTTGTTCGTTGAATCGATCAGATCCCTCAACTTGTCGGCCATTATCCGCACACGACCCAACGCACTGTTGGCAGGCGCTTGCGCAATCAATACGCCCAAATTGCCGGTAGCCAGCTCGTTCAACACCCGATTAAGTTCGCCAGGAGCGCCCCCCAGCAATTCGAGGATCTGTCTGCGCCCGAAATAGATCAGGAGGCAAAACTCAGCAATCAGTAGCAGCAAAATTGCCACGAACAGGTTCTGCGCAAAATCAAGGGCACTGTTGGACTGAGCCACTTCCCGCGAAGTCCGAGCGTCCATCAACCCGAAGAACTCATCCACCGGCTTCATGATCTGTGCCTTGAAGGCATGGTACTGGGGGCTATACAGAAGTTCCCGGGCCAGCGGCAGGTCAGGCTCGCCTTCCACCGTGTAACTGCCCCGGACATTGGCAAACCGGCCCTTGACCGCGTTCATCGCCTGAACCTCAAGGCGCACCAGATTATCGGAATGGGCCTGGGCGTCCGTGAGCTTGGCGAACTCCTCATCGGTGAACCCTTCGCGCCTGAGCAGCGTCAGCAAGGCCACCGGCGCCTCATCGGGGCGCGGCTGCCAATCGCCCGCCGCGACAAAGTCCCAGTAGATGCGGTGATAGTCCTTGGGGCGTGGCGCATCGCCTTTGCGGATATCAATGATCTTCAGGTATTGGCGTTCAAACTCCGGGTTCACCGTCACCACATAAGTACGTGCCAGGCGGGTCAATTCATCGGAGCTGCGGCGCAGTTCTTCGGCCAGTAAGTAAGACCGGTAACGCTTCTCGCTGGCTGCATGGGCATCGTATGCCGCTTGTTTGATGCTGATGAAGGTATAGAGCAGACCTGCGAACGTAATCGCGATTGCAACAAGTACGTACTGGATGACTTTCGAACTTTTGGTTGATTTCACTTTTTTTGTGTTCCTGACGCCAGTACATACCAATCGTGATTTTAGGGGAAAGCCTGGAGTCGCTCCGGCCCCTACTTTGGCTCTTCGCTATCGGTGTCGGCGAAGCACCGGGCAATCTGTTCGAACTTCTCTTCCAGGACCTTGAACGCCGCAACCACGTCCGGATCAAAATGCCGACCGGCCCCGTCATAAATGATTGCCGCCGCGGTCTGGTGGCTCATTTCCGATTTGTACACGCGCCGGCTGATAACCGCGTCGTAGACGTCGGCGAGCGCCATCAGGCGGGCACTCACGGGAATAGCGTCGCCGACCAGGCCACGGGGATAGCCGCTGCCATCCCATTTTTCGTGGTGGCACAGGGCGATTTCCTTGGCGATGCGCAGGAAGGGAACCTGCGCGCCCAACAACTCTTCGGCATGGACCAGCGCCTGATAACCCAACTGCGCGTGAGTCTTCATGATTTCGAATTCGGCCGGCTCGAAGCGCCCCGGCTTGAGCAAGATATGGTCAGAAATACCGACCTTGCCAATGTCGTGCAAAGGAGCCGACTTGAACATCAACTCAATGCTCTGTTCGTCCAGATCCGCACTGAAGCGCGGGTGATGGCGCAGTTCCTCGGCCAGCGCCCGCACATAATGCTGTGTTCGCCGCAGGTGGTTGCCCGTCTCGTTGTCACGGGTCTCGGCCAATGACGCGAGCGCCAGGATGGTCACGTCATGGGTGGCTTGCAGCTCGCGGGTACGCGCCATCACTTGCTGATCGAGAAAAGTATTTTGCAGGCGCAACTGATCGGTCGCGACCTTCAGGCGAATCTGCGTCTGCACCCGCGCCAGCAGTATCGGCGGACTGATCGGCTTGTTCAGATAGTCGCTCGCGCCCAGTGCAAACCCCAGGCATTCATCCTCGTCCTGGTTCCTGGCGCTGAGAAACAACACCGGCACGTCACACGTTTTGGGATCTGCCTTAAGTCGACGACAGACTTCATGGCCATCCATTTCTGGCATCATCACATCCAGCAAAATCAGATCGGGTATGGTTCGATCGACAATGCGCAATGCCTGCGCACCGCTGGTAGCGACACGCACCTGGTAATGCTCCTGCAGCAACTCACTTATCAGGCGCAGGTTGGCCGGCACATCGTCGACGACCAGCACGGTGGGTTTGTGGGGTGGGAGACTCAACGGAACTTCCTTACGGGGGCTCACGAATGCCCGGCTCAAACAGCCAGTGCAAACGCTGGTGCCGCAAATGCACGAACAAGAGAAAAGCGACGCAAAGTCGAATTTGTCATTGCCGTCAGTAACTCACGCCCCGTACCAAGCTGCTCTGAATTGGACTGAGCCGCATCCGGCGCAACGCTGAAAAGCGCTGAAAAATTCTGATCCGCACCCTGCAGAGCCATACGCCGCCTGCTTTCCGAACATTTGCAGCCAGTACTTTGCGCATGCTTCTCAGCGCTGGGCCGAGACGCGCCTGCGCACGTTCATAAGCTTCGCAAAGGCGACAGCCGATTGAAAAATTTCGCTCGTGTTATACTCACCGGTTAGAATACGGGAACAATAATGACCACAAATATCCCAAGCACTGTGTACGGTTCCCAAAAATCCACGCCCGAAATAACTCGCTGTCCGCCGCGAAGAGCTCTCGCCATGTTCAATTCGGAGCTCGCATGAGCAGGATGTTGATCGACAGCCGACTGGTCTTCGACGAAGACAACTTTCTACTTTTTCTTGCCGACGACGCTTCCGTTGAGCCTTATCGGCTCAACGCGATTTCCAGTCGTTGCCTGGCCCAGTTACTCAGGTCGAATGGGTCTGTAGTACGCAAACGCGAACTTATCGCCGGTGCCTGGGGGCAATATGGACTCGAGGTGACCGATAACAGCCTGGCGCAGGCCGTGCGGCAACTGCGGGTGGCCATCGACAGGTTCCAGCCAGGCCTTGACCTGATCCAGACCCATCCTCGTATCGGCTACAAACTTGCCGAGGGCGTTCAGATTGTCGAACTGGCTGCGGCACCACCAGCGAACGACAGCGACAATCCCTTGCCCTGCGACGAGCCCTTGACCGAAACAATGGCACCCGCGGCATTCCCGACTCATGCCCCTGCCGCAGCGCCATCGGCGCCCCGAAGAAGCAGAGTCGGCATAGCCTTGATTCTGGGCGCCGTCACGCTTTGGGGGGCCCTGGTATTTCAGCTGACTGCATCCTGGTATGCGCAACCATTGCGTGCCCAGCCATTCGACTTTGCCGCGCCGCAAGCCATGGACAACACCCGGGTGCACTTGCCCAGCGGCGTCACCATCCCGCCGGAACGGTTGCAGAGAGTGCTGCACACGGGCAAACAGGTAGCCAACTGGATGGGTATGGCCAACGACAGCAGGCATCTGTACCTGCTACCCGATTATCTGGGTCGCCACTTCCTGCTGTGTGCAGGTGAAATGAAAACGGCCAACAGCCAATGCATCGGAGTAAATCTGCGTGATTAGCCTGAACAAGCGTTGGGCCTGGTGCGCGGCTTTTGTTGTGGTCAGTGCGGCCTGCGCCTGGGCGGGGGCGCGCTGGGGTCAACACACGGCCGGACTCGATCTGATGTGTACCGCAGAAAGCGTGTACGCACAGCGTGGGGCAAAACAGTCGGAATTGGTGTTAGCGCGTTTAAGTGTGGATCTGAATAAAGACAAACTCAGCTATCTACGCATGGCCATTGAACGCGTTGACACCGACCAGGGGCGCATAACAGACGTCATGCAGCGCTACAGCACATTCACGGCAAAGCGTGAGGGTGACCGCTTGCTGGTTCAGGTCAAGGAAGCAGGCAAAGGCCAGACAGATACACAGTTGCCTTTTGAATATCCCAGACTCGGACTCTTCATTTTTCAGCCAGGCTCCAGCCTCAGCTATCACCTACGGGTACTCGACGAATCACATTATCTGATCGAAAACGGGACCGAATTGATTGTCCTGTGTAACCGCAATCGCGACGTTGTGGCAGATAAAAGCAGCGAAACCCGCCCTTCAACGCTATAACGCCTGGATGCCAAGCTCCTCGTGCAGCAGTTGCACCAATTGCTCCGGGTCGAACGGCTTGAGTAAAAAATCGACGACATCCAAATGCATGGCATCGATGGCATCCCGAACACCCGCATCACCGGACATGATCACAATGGGCATCTGCGCCCGGTCTGATTCGCGAATATAGCGTATCAGCGTCAAGCCACTTTGCGGATGCATCCGCAGGTCAGTGATAACCAGCCCGATGGACTTGTCAGTGGCAAGCCAACTCAAAGCCTCGGCGACACTTGCGGCGGCCAGACATGAAATACCATTGAGCTGCAGAATTTCAGCCAGCATCTCGCGGGTAAACTGATCATCCTCGACGATCAGGACCGTTTGATGGAGCAAATCTGTTTCGTGCATGACGGCATTGATTGCTTCACGCTCGGCATCACTCAAAATTTCGTAATCGGACATCATCCCCAACCGTCTGCAGTCGCTGGCCACCTGGCTGTTTTGTTGCCTGTGCCAGGCGATTGCATTAACGCATGCAGTACGTGAGCCCGCTGTGAAAAGGCATGAATCGTCTCAGGGTTGGGGATGAAAAACGCTGAAAGCTTCTGCTGTATCCCCGAAAGTGGCGGTTGGGGTCAGAGCAAGATAAGGCGGGCGCGGTTGCGCGAGTTGCAATTGGGTTCCAGCACTTTTACACAAAGCTGGTTTATCGCCTTTACCGACCTTCGCCTCAGGCATGCGCCTCTCGATCAAGAACGTCCGCCACCCATTGATTGATGCTCTTGTGAGCTAACTGCGCTTTAACCGCGACTGTTGCGTGGAGCGCAGGCGCCAAGCGCAGGTTGAGATTGCCTGAATAGGGTTTTTGCGGTGAACGTCCGAACCAAGGGTAGGGGGAGATAAAGCGCTACATGGAGCAGAGAGACATTACGCCTATAGGAGTCGACATATTCACTCCGGACTTCATAGCAATCGCACGCGGATTTGGTTGCATAGCGGAGCGCGCAAACGATCACCAGCATTTGCAAGAACTGCTGAGAAACGCTCCTACTGACAGATGTTTTTGAATGCTACGGTGAACGCTTCACGGAGGATTATCGATGCCAAACTCTGATCTGCTTCCTCCCCTACTGTACAAGCTCAACGAAAACCAGCTCACCTTGGAAGCCGCCATCATGGAGCTTTCGAATTGGGTCAAGCAGCGCGGATCGCCCTGGAAGCCATAGATAAAAATGAAGACTTCATCAAGATGACGCTCGCAGTACGGATGATTCCGGAGTGACAACGATCGGTCGATTGCAGCCCTTCACAGAGGGCCGCGCTGGGTCGTTAGTAGCCCAGCGCGACAGGCTGTAATCGGCCAAATGGACGCGACTCTGGCTCAACGTGAATCATTTTGGTTTCGCTTGATTGAATCGAGCGAGTCTAAAGCATTGGTCGCGGAGTTGAACAAGCAGGGCGTTGCGCCAAGGTCGAACGGGCGAAGGGCAATCCGCGCCGTCAAACGTTGGTTGATATACGACTAATTTCAGCCCCTACGTTTACGTTTTGGCTCTTCATTATATTGCTCACCACGACCACTTATTAACCACTCCCGGTGAACACCGAGCCGTTTTGCCAGCAACCTCAACAATTGACTTGATGGCACCGACTCCGCATTAAGCCAACTGCGTGGTACATAAACACTTACTCCGACAAGCCCCGCCAAATAGCTAAGGCGTTCGGTTTCCTCAATACCTCGTTCAGCCAATACCCCATTCAATCGGCATGAAAATGACTGACGAATCACGAAAAGTTTATCCACCTAAATAGATTTCCAAAAAAGTTGGGCTCTCCGCCGGGACCGCCGAAATTTCCGATGGAGAACGCCATATAATGAAAAACCAGCAACGTAAGTTGCTGGATTTGTTGTACTAATAACTTTTCCCTTTGGTTAAAAGCTGTATTCCACGCCAACCATTGCGGATGTCGTTGCGGATGCGTCTCTGTAGGCTTTTCCACCAACCTGTACGCCCACATTGCCCCACAGACTAAGCCGCGAGTTAAGCTGCCCTTCCACACCGGTTTTAACTTCTCCGATGTTTTTGGCTCCGTCCTGGCTCAGGCTGACCCCATCCATTCGCGTACCAAAGCTTTGGGTATTGTGTATCCAGTTCACTTCGACAAACGGCTGGATGATGGAGTCTTTACCATCATCCTTTTTGTTGTGTCCTTTCATGTAGACGCGCGCACCCAGACGAGTTTGAACGTTGCCGTCACCTTCGCCCGCGACGCGAGTGCCGTTGCTTTCAATGTGGTCGTCTGCTTCAACGCCCATCCAGATTGCTTGCGCCTGAGGCTGGATAAACCACTCATTCAGCAATCCCTGGCTTCCGGCAATCTCCCCTAATTTATGCGTATAGCCCAACTCCAGCGATGTGGTTATGCCGCTCGATTTGTAGGACTCACTCTCGACATCCTGACCAGCCACTCTGTTGTTAAACCGGCCGTACTGTGCCCAGCTGTCCACATAAGCGCCCTGACGTGTTTCGTCATTCTGATACCAGGTGGCATACATTCCAGCACTGTAACCATCCACCGAACCTTTAGAGTCATAGCCCGTGACTCTGGAGTTGCTTTTACTGCTGTTGCTACCGTAACCCGCCATTACGCCCAAGTGCAGGCGTTGCAGGCCATCCGAACTCCACTGAGCGATATCGCCACCCAACTGCGTGACATAACGGTTACTTCGGGTCTCAATCTGCCCACTGCTGTCTTTCCAGCGGTTATGCCCCCCAACCTGGCGCAGCCATATGTTGCTGACTTTCTCCTCACCGGTCAGCTCATCGGTATACCGAGTTCCACCCGAACGGTCGTGCAGACTGGTGTTAAACATAGTATTGGCCGCCGCCAGATTGGCCGTGTAGCTTGCCGATTCTGGGCGCACCGTTGGATTGCCTTTTTCCTTCGGCTCTGGTGAAGGCGCCCCCGGCTTAGCCGTCGTATCGAGACTTGTCAGGAACCAGTCAGCACCTTTTTTCACCAGGCTGTAATCATACGCCCCGGCAACAATACGTCCTGATTTAGTGAAAGTACCGTCAGACTGGCCTTTAACTTCCACCACCCGGATCCCTTCTACCGTCTGCGCACCGCCACCACCCGCGTTGTTGACCTTCATGAAGGTATTGCCGCTGGTATTGCCGTTGACTAACAGTTTATCCGTTACGGAATTGTCATCACCCAGCACAGTGTTCAGCTCGATGGTGCCGCCCTGGCCATTCCAGTTATTCGCCGTCAGCGTACGACCTGCTGTCATAGGCGAGGAACCCGGAGCCACATAACGCAGCGTACCCGCGAGGTTGACATCATCGACCAGTGAATCTGCCGTCATATTCCAGGCACTGGATGCGTCAATGTTCACATCCGTCGGGTCAATCCAGCCTGTCAGGCTGGCACCATTACGCAGGGAAAACGCGGTGTTGTCTTTGGCAAGGATATTACTGACCAACTGTGCACCGCCATTTGAGCCATCCAGTGTCAGTTCACCCTCATCAATCAGGGTGTTGCCCGTCCAGTCTGTTTTACCTGTCAGAACCACTTCACCGGCACCGCGTTTAATGACTTCACCCGTGCCGTTGATGGTGTTGTCCATGGTTCCGGTGGCGCCACTAAGCACTAACGTACCGTTTGTCGTGACTTCGCTGCTGCCCAACCCCTCAACATTGTTGAGCTGGACACTCGCACCTTGGGCGATATTGGTTGCTGCACTGAGCGCACTATTTGCGCCCTGTACATCAAGTGTTCCACCGTTGACATTGAGCTTCCCGGCACCCGCCAGTGCGCCTGCTGCGGTCCCGCCATTGCTCAGATTCAGCGTGCCGCCATTAAGATTCAGCCTGGAGCCCGTTTCACCGTTCAGCGCACCAATGGTCTGGGTTTTGCCGTTGAGATCAAATCCACTGGTATCTGCGAGGTTTAACTTGCTGGTCTGGCCGAGCGCGTTATCGCTGCCTGCCTGCAATGTGCCTGAGTTAACACTGGTTTCGCCGGTGTAGTCGTTGGTGACGTTAGTTAACGAGACCACTGCGCTACGGCCGTCAATCGCCAGGTTACCCGTACCGGTGATCTTGGCAGACATATCGGCTGATGCGCCGTTTGTTCCCGCATCCTGCGCCAACGTCAATGTCTGGTCTGCTTGCAGATCCAACTGCTTCAGGCCGTAGTTCACATACAGACCATCGTTCTGTGTGCCAGACGTCAGACGGTAATCGTAAGTCCCCTTCGCGACCAGGTTGCCATTCTGACTGACATCAATCTCGCGTGCCGCCGTGATTTTCTGGCCATTCTGATCCACCAGATCCAGTGCACCACCCGCGCCAGTGACATCGTTCGATCTCACCAATTGCACGCCTGTGTCACCTTCATCCTGCATCAACAGGTTGGTGGCATTCGGCGTATCCGGCGCGCTTGAGTTAAGCGGCTCTGGCAGTTTCACCATCACGGTACCGGTGCGGTTGATGTCCAGTGCACCCGCCGTGATCAGGCTGGTCGCCACACGTTGATCCGGTGCAGTGGCGTTGAACTTCACGGTACCGCCGTTAATCGCCAGCCCGCCGATCTGCTGATCACCGTCACCGACAGTGGTCACGTTGCCCGCGCCCACTTCCAGAGTTGCATGGGTCAGTGCCGTGGTGTTGTCACCCGACAGCGCAAAGGTGTTGTTGGTCAGATTCGCCGTACCGGCAAAGTCTGCGCCCACACCGCTACCAAAGTTAAACGCCTGCCCGCCGTTGGAGGCATTCAGCATGCCCGCGCCAGTCAGTGCGTTGTCGAAGCTGAACGCACCGGTAGTTTGGGCATTGACCGTGCCACCTGTGGCAATGTCCACGTTGCCCGAACCCAGATTGGTGTTGCTGCTGGTCGTTGCACTGTCTACCGCCAGCGTGCCACTACCCGTCACATTCCAGTTACCGGTGTAAACGGAGTTATCCGCCGTGACGGTGGCCTGCGCCCCGCTCACGGTAGTCGCTCCGGCACCTGCCAGCTGGTTATCAAAGACGCTGGCCGTGGTCAGCGCCAACTCAAGATTTGCTGCCGCGTCGATATTCACCACGCCAGTGCCTGTGCCATCAGCGTTCGTCAGCTTCAGCACCCCGCCAGAAATCGTGGTCGGGCCGCTGTAGCTGTTAGCACGTGCGATGGTCAGTGTGCCTGTGCCGTTCTTGGTCACCGCACCTGTGCCATTAATCGCATTATCCAGCGTCCAGTCGGTCGCGGTATCGACGTTAAAAGTACCGGTGTTGTTGATAACCGCCGTGCCCAGATTCGCCGCTTCCGTTGCGGTCAGGCGGGTATCTGCATCAGTGTTCCAGGTACCTGACACCGCATTCGTGCCAGCCAGCGTCACATCAGCGGCGTTGCTCAGTTGCACCGCGCCCGCGCCATTGATGACGTTATCCAGCGTGCCAGTATCACCGTTCACCAGCAGCGTACCGGCAGTGGTTATTTCACTGCTGCCCAGCCCGTCGACATTGTTGATACTAACCGTCGCACCGCTGGCAATAGCGGTGGCCGCCGTCAGTCCAGTGTTCGCGCCCTGCACATCGAGTGTTCCACCGTTAACGTTCAACTGACCTGCACCGGTCAGTGCACCAGCCGAGGTCCCGCCATTGCTCAGATTCAGCGTGCCGCTGTTGACGTTCAGCGTTGAACCCGTCGCGCCATTTAGCGCACCGATGGTCTGGGTTTTGCCGTTGAGATCAAAGGTGGAGGTATCCGCGAGGTTTAACTTGCTGGTCTGGCCGAGTGCGTTGTCACTACCCGCCTGCAATATCCCGGTGTTAACACTGGTTTCGCCGGTGTAGTCGTTGGTGGCGTTAGACAGAGACAACACATCGTCACGAGCATCAATGGCCAGGTTTCCGGTGCCAGTGATTTTGGCTGACATATCAGCTGAAACGCCAGTTGCACCCGTGTCCTGAGCAAGCGTCAGCGTCTGGCCTGCCTGCAGATCCAGTTGTTTCAGGCCGTAGTTCACATACAAGCCGTCGTTAAGTGAGCTGGAGGTCAGTCGGTAATCGTACGTCGCCTTCGCTACGGTATTACCGTTCTGGCTGACGTCTACCTCACGTGCCGCCGAAATGACCTGATCATTTTGATCGACCAGTTCGAGCGCACCGCCGCTACCCGTCACATTACTTGATCTCACCAACTGTACGCTGACGTTCTCCTCATCCTGCTTCAGCAGGTTGGTAGTGTTAGGTGTATCGGGTAGAGCCGGATTGAATGGCGTTGGCACATTCACGCGCACGGTACCGGTGCGGTTGATGTCCAGTGCACCCGCCGTGATCAGGCTGGTTGCCACAACCTGCTCCGGTGCAGTGGCGTTGAACAGCATTTTGCCGCCGTTAATCGTCAGCCCGCCGATCTGCTGATCACCGTCACCGACAGTGGTCACGTTGCCCGCGCCCACTTCCAGAGTTGCATGGGCCAGTGCCGTGGTGTTGTCACCCGACAGCGCAAAGGTGTTGTTGGTCAGATTCGCCGTACCGGCAAAGTCCGCACCCACACCGCTACCAAAGTTGAATGCCTGTCCATTGTTGGAGGCATTCAACGTACCCGCTCCGGTCAGGACGTTGTCGAAGCTGAACGCACCGGTGGTTTGGGCATTGACCGTGCCACCTGTGGCAATGTCCACGTTGCCCGAACCCAGATTGGTGTTGCTGCTGGTCGCTGCACTGTCTACCGCCAGCGTGCCACTTCCGGTCACATTCCAGTTACCGGTGTAAGCGGAGTTATCCGCCGTGACGGTGGCCTGCGCCCCGCTCACGGTAGTCGCTCCGGCACCTGCCAGCTGGTTATCAAAGACGCTGGCCGTGGTCAGCGCCAACTCAAGATTTGCTGCCGCGTCGATATTCACCACGCCAGTGCCTGTGCCATCAGCGTTCGTCAGCTTCAGCACCCCGCCAGAAATCGTGGTCGGGCCGCTGTAGCTGTTAGCACGTGCGATGGTCAGTGTGCCTGTACCGTTCTTGGTCACCGCACCTGTGCCATTAATCGCGTTATCCAGCGTCCAGTCGGTCGCGGTATCGACGTTAAAAGTACCGGTGTTGTTGATAACCGCCGTGCCCAGATTCGCCGCTTCCGTTGCGGTCAGGCGGGTGCCTGTTGCTGTGTCCCAACTGCCCGACAGAGTATTAATGCCCGCCAGCGTCACATCAGCGGCGTTGCTCAGTTGCACCGCGCCCGCGCCATTGATGACGTTATCCAGCGTGCCTGTCGCACCGTTCAACGCCAGCGTGCCATCAGTCGTGATCTCGCTGCTGCCCAGACTGTCGACATTGTTGATATTCACGGTGGCACCGTTGGCGATAGCCGTCGCAGCGGTCAGCCCGCTGTTCGCGCCCTGTACATCGAGTGTTCCACCGTTAACATTCAACTGACCTGCACCGGTCAGTGCGCCAGCCGAGGTCCCGCCATTGCTCAGATTCAGCGTGCCGCTGTTGACGTTCAGCGTTGAACCCGTCGCGCCATTCAGCGCACCGATGGTCTGCGTTTTACCGTTGAGGTCAAAGGTAGTGGTATCCGCGAGGTTTAACTTGCTGGTCTGGCCGAGTGCATTATCGCTGGCTGCCTGCAACGTCCCGGTATTAACACTGGTTTCGCCCGTGTAGTCGTTGGCGTCATTAGACAGCGACACCAGGCCGTTACCCGCTTCAATCGCCAGGTTACCGCTACCGGTTAATTTGGCAGACATATCGGCAGACGTGCCATTTGCGCCGCTATTTTGTTCAAGCGTCAGAGTTTGCCCGGACTGCAACGCCAGTTGGCTCAAACGGTAGGTAGCGTATAAACCATCCACAGCGCTGCTACCCGCAGCACGGGTTGCCAGACCATATGAATAGGTGCCCACCGCCACGGTATTGCCACCCTGCACGATGTTTGATGTGCCGGAGGTCAGATCATTGCCCGCCAGATCTTTCAATACCAGATTGACTTCAGAACCATTCACCGAAGTGGCAGAAATCAGCTGCTGAGTGGTCCCTTCATCCTGCACCAGCAAATTGCCGGAGGTGCCAGCGTTTTGCTGATCAAGTTCAACATTGCCTGCTGTTAAGTTCAGGGTATTGGTTGCAACCGTTCCGGTCGGCAGATTAGAGAACTTCATCGTGCCGCCATCAAATGTCAGGTTGCCGACAGCCTGGTTACCCGCATCTACAGTCGTGACGTTGCCCGCGCCCATATTCAGCGTAGCGTTAGTCAACGCGGTGGTGTTATCGCCACCAAGATTAAAGGTGTTGTTCGACAGATTGACGATTCCGCCAAAGTTAGCACCCACTCCGCTTCCAAAGTTGAACGCCAGCCCACCGTTGGAGGCATTAAGCATGCCGCTGCCAGTCAGTGCGTTGTTAAAGCTGAACGCACCCGTGGTTTGGGTATTCAGAATGCCACCCGCGGCAATGTCCACCGCCCCTGTCCCCAGGTTAGTGGTACTGCTGATCGCCGAGTCAGCGACCGCAAGCGTGCCGAGGCCAGTGACACTCCATTTACCGGTGTAAGCCGAATTGTCAGCCGTGATGGTGGTCTGTGCCCCGCTCACGGTGGTGGTTCCAGCACCCGCCAGTTGGTTATCGAAGACACTGGCAGATGCGAACGCCAGTTCAAGGCCCGAAGCTGTGTTGATCGTGATTGCACCGGAACCCGCACCATCGGTGTCAGTCAGTTTCAGCAAACCGCCAGAAACGGTGGTGCCACCGGTGTAAGTATTGGCAGTGCTCAGCAACAATGTGCCTACATCCGCTTTGGTCAGTGCACCTGTGCCTGCAATATTGCCGGTCATGGTAAGCGTAGTGCCACTGTCCACATCAAACGTTGCCCCAACCGCGTTGATTGTTGCGGCACGTGCAGATGTCATTGATGCGGTGGTTTCCAGGGAGCCACCATTGAAGATTAATGCCCCCGAGGTCGCACCAAGGTTGGCATCGCTGGATATCTGGATTTTGCCTGCGTTTAAGTTGGTGCCGCCGCTGTTAGTGTTAGCCCCCGCCAGCACCAGGGTGCCGTTATCGGTTTTGGTCAGCGCACCGCTGCCATCAATGACGCCATTCATCGTCATAGTGATCGCATTATCAACATCAAACGTTGCGCCACCTGCATTGAGCGTGGTCGCACGAGCCGAGACCATGGTGCCAGTGGATTCGAGTGTCCCGCCATTGATACTGAGCGCACTGCTCGCCGCACCCAGGCCGCTATCACTGGCCACACTCACCGTACCGCCGTTGATATCTGTACCGCCGGTGTAAGTATTTGTACCACTCAGAACCAGCTTGCCAGCATCGGTTTTGGTTAGTTTGCCTGCACCGTCGACCACACCGCTCATAGTCAGTGTATGTCCGGCGTCGATATCAAACGTGCCACCCTTAATCGTCAGCGTGGTTGTACGGGCTGTCGTGAAGGTGGCCGTGCTTTCCAGAGAACCACCGTCCAGACTCAACGCGCCAGTAGAAGCACCCAGGTTACTGTCGCTGGATACACTCAGCGTCCCGTCATTAATCGCGGTTCCACCGCTGTAGGTATTGCTACCCGTCAGCACCAACTTACCTTTATCGGTCTTGGTGAGTTTGGTGCTGCCTTGCAGAACGGAGCCAATCGTCGCCACATAACTTGCACCGATATCACTGTCGTCACCAACACGAACAGTGGTGCTTTTCGTACCGGAATCAGTCTCAAGGAGGTCTATCGCCCCACCAACAAGTGAGTACCCATTAACCGCAAACTGTAACCCGCTCGTGGAGATCGGGCCGAGACTGTTGTCGACCGTCACTACTCCAGGCGTTCCCTGGAAAATCACGAACGACGTCGGGGTATAGGTTGAGTTGGCGGAACTGTTTTCATCCCCCCAGGATTGGTTCGCCAGGCTTCGGTTCCAGACACCGGTGCCACCATCCGCCGCGCCGTTGTTATATTTGGCAGGGTTGCTGCCATCCCAAACAGCGGTGAGAACACCGGTGGTGTTAATCAGGTTGATTTGCCCAGGGACACCAGTTTGCAGAGCCACCGTGGTAGAAGGCGGCATGTTACCCAGCGCCAGGCCGTTGTTGGTCAGGGCACCGTTATAGTTAAAGATGCGATAGATACCTGGGTCGAAAGTACCACCTGTCGGGACAGTGACATCCAGGCGACCGTCGAGGGTCAGGTTTCCGCCAACGTTGGTCAGGCTGTTTTTCGACACGCCATTGAGCGAACCGAAGGTATAACGCAGGACTGACGTGCCATTGAGGGCAAGATTCCCCTTCACCGTCAATGTGCCGCCGGTCCCATCGGTGTTACCTGGTTTCAGAATGCCATCATTGGCAATGGTGACGTTACCGCCAATCGTGCCGGTACCGCCCAGCGCCGCATTGGCCGCGATGGTTGTCGCCCCTGTGGCAGCCGACTGATCGCCATTCACAATCAAGCGACCCGTGGAAACCGTGGTTGCCCCTTTGTAGCTATTGTTCGCCGTCAGGATGATATTGCCCGAACCATTTAGCAGCAGGCCACCGGTACCTGAAATAGTGTTATCAACGGTCACCGTATCGCTACGGTTGAAGGCCAGTTTGCCGTTGTTAAGGATATCGCCGGTAATTGAGCCGGTGGTCCCGCCATTGCCGAGCTGCAAAGTGCCCGCATTGATGGTGGTAATACCGGAATAAGTCTGTGCCCCCGTCAATATAGTAGTGCCGGTACCATTTTGTTCTACCGCGCCGGAACCGGAAATGACGCCGGCATAGGTGTAGGCATCGCTGCGATTAAAAGAAAAGTTGCTGTTATTCGTCACATTGCCAGCAATCGAGCCCGTTGTACCACCATTGCCAAGTTGTAACGTGCCAGCATTAACGAGGGTAGCACCGGTATAAGTATTCGCGCCGGTCAATGAGGTGGTGCCGGAGCCGTCCTGCTGAACGACACCAGTGTTGAAAATGGTGCCTCCATAAACGGAACTATCGGTGCGATTAAAGGAGACCGTACCGTTGTTATTAATATTGCCAGCAACCGTTCCTGAGGTGCCACCATTGCCAATTTGTAGCTTAATCCCGTTGACGGTCGTACCGTTCTGAGCAGCATTCCCCCCCACTATTACCGTACCGTTTCCGCTACCTGTATTGCTAAGAAAGAGACCAGCCCCGCCTGTGATTTGCCCGTTTAACGTCAGCGTCGTGCCGTTGACAGTCTGAATATTGCTATTATTGTTAGAGGCAGAGATATTGCGTGAAGTGCTGAAACTGGTAAGCGCTTGCAGAGTACCGCCATCCAAGCTCACGCCGCCGTTCAGCGCACCCAAACTGGCGTCGTTCGTCACCCCCAGAATACCCCCGTTGACGTAAGTGCCTCCGGTATAGGTATTATTCCCCGTCAGAAGAACCATACCTTGCCTGATACCCAGCAAACCTCCACCTGAGATGTTCCCGGCCAGGGTCAGTGGTACTGCAGTGCTTGCACTACCGAAACTCCCTTGAGCACCTGAGTCAATAATGACATCACGCGCCAGTGTGGTTGCAGCATTCGCCACAAGCCAGGCGACATTAGTATTCCCACCGAAATGTATTCTGCTTGACGCTGCACCAAGATTGGAATCACTTACTACATAAAGCCGGCTGGTAGCGCCACCGGTCAGGTTTGTGTCACCCGTATAGGTATTTGTTCCATAGAGGTTAAGCGAACCGCTTAGCTGAGTAACCGAGCCACTACCGGAAATGGCACCCGAAAACGTATAGCCCGCATTGCGATTGAAGATCAGGCTGCCATTGTTGGTCACATTCCCCACGATAGAGCCTGCCGCACCTCGGCTCCCAAGCTGCAACGTACCCGCGTTAATGGTCGTGCCACCAGTGTAGGTATTGTTGCCCGTCAGTATCGTAGTACCACTGCCATTCTGCACCAGGTTACCGCTGCCGGAAATTGTACCCCCATAGCTGTAACCGTTGTTGCGGTTGAAAGTCAGTGTGCCATTGTCAGTTACTGCACCCGCGCCCAGTGCACCAGTAGTCCCGCCATTCCCAACCTGCAACGTGCCGGAAGAAATAGTCGTGGTGCCGCTGTAGGTGTTAGCCCCCGTCAGTACCGTGGTTCCCGTGCCAGCTTGCTGGACAGTACCGATACCGGAAATGACGCCACTTATTGTGGAGGTGTCACTGCGATTAAAGATAAGCGCGCTGTTATTGAGGATATTACCAACAACCGCCCCTGACGCGTCCCCATTACCAAGCTGTAGCGTGCCTGCGCTAATGGTAGTGCCGCCGGTATAGGTATTGTTACCCGCTAATACCAACTTGCCGAGGTCAGTCTTCGTCAGGCCGGTAGCCCCTTGGAGCAGAGTATCCACGGTAGCAGTATATCCGCTCCCTGCACCCGTGCCGTCCCCGACGCGGAATGTGGCGCTACCCGCCCCTGGCGTGGTTTCGACCAGGTCGATGGCATTACCTGTCACATGGTAACCGTTGGTGGCAAACTGCATCCCCGCCGAGGAAACGCCCCCAAGGCTGTCGTCTACGGTGACCGTGCCTGCCGCCCCCTGGAATACCGCGAAACCAGGACTATAGGCACTATTGGTCGAGCCCGAAGCATTAGTCCAGTTACTGTTGCCCCCCGTACCGCTGTTCCAGATACCCGTGCCGCCATTCACCACGCCGTTGTCCGCATTGCCCGCTGTAGCACCGTCCCAGAATCGCATATTAGCCAATGTATTGATCAGGTTGACCTGTCCATTGACTGAGGTCTGCAATACGGTGTTTGCGCCAGCAGGCATGGTGCCGAGAGCCAAACCATTGTCAGTCAGCGTCCCGTTATAACTGATAATGCGGTAAACCCCTGCACCGAAGACACCGCCAGGGGTTGTAGTACTGACATTCAGGGTGCCATCCAGCGTCACATTCCCGTCGACAACAGTCTGGTCGTTATACCGACCACCAACAACATCGGCCTGACCGAGGTTGTAATTCAGAATCGAGCCACCTGACAGCAGCAAATTACCGCGAATATTAAGGACGCCAGCGGCAGCGGCTGAGCCCCCTGGGGCCAGGGAACCGCCATCCGCGATGGTGACAGAACCGCCAATGGTGCCTGTACCGCCCAGAGTGGCACCAGATGCAACAGTCGTCATCCCGGTTGCCGCTGTCTGGTTGCCATTGATATACAAAGTGCCTGCCGCGACGTTTGTCGCGCCAGTATAGGTGCTGCTGCCGGTGAGTGTTGTCGCACCAGAGCCATTTTGCGTCAGAGTGCCAGCACCCGAGATTACGCCGCCATAGCTATAGCTGTCGTCTGAGCGGTTAAAGACCAGTGCACTATTGTTGGTGACATTCCCCGAGCCCAGCGCACCTGAAGCGCCACCGTTGCCAACCTGTACTGTGCCAGCGTCAATAATCACGCCACTGCCGGAGGAGCTGGTTCCAGCAAGAATCAGCGTACCCGTGTTGGTTTTGCGTAATGCAGAGCCGCTACCGTAAATATCGCCATTGACCGTCAACGTCGTGGTAGGGGCCACGTCCACGACGGCACCGCCAGCACCGAGTCCAATCCTATTGATGGCGAAGCTCCCCGTAGTGGCGAGTGTCGCGTTGTTTAGATTCGCTTCTTTCGCGCTACCCAGATTGGCGGCGTTAGAGACGATAACTTTGACCCCGCCCTGCATATAGGTAATGCCGGTGTAAGTATTAGTGCCATTCAGTACTATGGTACCGCCTGGGGTAAAAGCGCTGTTCAGAAATAAAGTGCCGCCGCCCGAGATGGTCCCGTTCAATGTTAACGTTGAGCCAAGGAAAGTTTCGAGAGTACCCGAACTGCTCAGAAAAATATTGCGGGAGGTCGTTAAGTCCGAGAGTGCCCGCAACATACCACCGGAAACGAAGTTCACATTACCGGACGCCGCACCAAGATTGGCGTCACTGGACACCGACAACCACCCGCCCCAGATATTGGTGCCACCGGAATAGGTGTTATTGCTCGTCAGGGTGACATTCCCGCTATCCACACCAAACGCGCCGGCACCGGAAATAACACCATTCAGGGTCAACGCGCCGCCCGCATTTGCACCGGCATAGGCGTTAACACCACTATTGATAAGAATATTACGTGCTGTGGCAAACCCGGTTGATGCACGGAAATTACTGCTGCCAATGAAATGTATCTGGCTTGACGATGCCCCGAGATTGCTATCGCTGGCAACTTGTAACAGACCCGCGCGGATCTGCGTTTCGCCAGTGTAGGTATTGATACCAGACAGGTTTGTGGTACCGCCATTTTGCAGCACCGAACCACTGCCGGAAATTACGCCCGCTTGGGTGTAAGCATTACTGTGGCTGAAGCTGAGTACACCATTGTTGGTGATATCACCCGTGATTGACCCGGTCGCCCCGCCAGCGCCGATTTGCAGTGTGCCTGCATTAATGGTGGTGCCGCCAGTGTAGGTATTTGCACCCGTCAGTATCGTGGTCCCGAGACCGTTCTGTACCAATTGACCGGTACCGCTAATCGCACCCGCATAGGTGTAGCTATTGCTGCGGTTGAAAGCCAGGGTGCCATTGTTGGTCAGAACACTACTGCCCAGGGTTCCTGTCGTACCGCCGTTACCAATTTGCAGGGTGCCGGATGAGAGAGTCGTGGTACCGCTGTTGGTATTCGTGCCCGTCAGGATCAACGTGCCTGCACCATTGAGGGTGAGCGCACCGCTGCCACTCATCACTCCGCCGATGGTCGCCGTCGCCCCCGATGCCACATTGACAGTACCGCCGCCCTGGGCAAGTGCGACATTACGCGTACTAATGAAAGGCCCGCCGGTGATAGCCAGTGTGCCTCGAGTCGTCAAATTACCGAGGGTGAGTAAACCTGTTGCCAGCCCTAAATTGCTATCTGAGGATACTTTCAGGGTGCTGTTATTGGTGATGGTGGTGCTGCCGTAGGTGTTAACACCACCCAGTACAAGCGTACCGCCGCCATTGACGTCAACACGTCCACTGCCGGCGATAATAGAATTAACCGTAGCCGTTTTACCGCTGCCGACGTTGATCGCCATCGTGCCTGAACTGGTCGTCAGGGTGCCGCCGTTAATAATGTAACCATCGACGGTGAATAACAGATCCTGAACGGTGATCGGACTAACAACCGTGATGGTCCCCGCCGTTCCTGCAAACTGAGCACTGTCCCCTGCAAGGTTGTTCCACGGTAAAGTAACCGTACCGTTGTACCATTCATTGCTGGTCACATCCCAGTTACCCGATCCCCCGGAGCCTTGCCCGGTCGGGGACCACGAAACCGTTGATGCAGTCACTGTTCCGGACATGGCAAACAACGCCAAGGCAACGGCACTTGGGCCCGTTTTGCTTCGGGAGCTTTTGCTGCGGCCTTTGGCCAACTCAGAGACGGCCACCCAGCATTGCTTTGCCACGCTCCATATAATGAGATAAACGGTATTCATAATTCAATTCACTGTCGGTAGTGTGTGAAATGGGCTTACTTTGGTTCCGTTTTTGGTGTGCCCATCTCTTTGTTGACGACAACTTCCGGTAATTTGCCGTAATCCACCTTGGTGTTGGCAAGCAGGGGAATGATGTCCTGACTGATGTCAGATGTCGGGTTGGACACAACAATCTGGCTACTGTCGAACACGATCTCGAGTTTATGGCTGGTACGATAGTTTTCGAGCACTGCCGCGATGGCCTTTACGCTTTTCACTCGTGCGCTGCTGCGCTCAATATCCCATTGACGGTTTAAAGTCTCTGCATCACCTTGACGAGCTTTCTGTTGTTGATCCGCAGGCATGTTTGTGTAGTTTTCCTGCGCATCTTTATCTGCTTTAACTAGCACATCTTTGACTTTCTGGTTCCACTCTTGCTCCTGCTTACCCACAGCAGACGTTTCCAGTATTTTCCCCATATTCACATAGGCTATTTTTTGTTGGTTCAGCCCCATTTGATCGCAACCTGCCAGGTTCAACAGAGCGATACAAATAGACACTTTAACCAACAAGCTTTTATTCCACTTCATTACATCCTTCTCCATTAGGTTTTGCACACCCAGGCAACGAGAAATTGGACTGGGAGTTAACACCGCCTTCATAGGAATTTGATGTAGGAAATTTCTGAACGTTAGCTTTTGAAAGCGCCCCGTATCCATCTCACTGGCGACTGAGCTCATACGTCATGAGCTGCGGTTTATTCAGAATCACAGGGTGGGGATCGCCCGGACAAGCCTCCTGCAACACCACGCAACGTCGCTCACGCCGGCAGTCCAGGGAGTCCTTGAATTTGAAAGCGCACTATTTACCCCCAGCCACTTCAAGAGCACGTGAGCCCAAGGGAAATGCCGCGGAGGTTTCTGTAGGCCTGTTCCGAAAGAAACAGCTCCATCGCCAGTTATTTTTTTGCTGTCACACCGATGACTCCTGTAGCCAGCGCAACAAGTCGGTGCCGCTCATGGGGCGGGCAAGCAGATAGCCCTGGCCCTGGGTACAACCCAGTTCCAGCAACTGCTGGTGCTGCTCCTCGGTTTCGATACCTTCGATCACCACCGACATCCCCAAGGCCTCGCCCAGAGCAAGGGTGCTGGCGATCACCGTCCGGCAACGCGGTTCATCCTCGAGGGTACGCACGAACTCGCCGTCGAGCTTGATCTCGTTGAACGGTAACTGGCACAGGCGCTGCAAAGACGAAAACCCGGCGCCGAAGTCATCAATGGACAATCGACTGCCCATCATTCGCAGGCGCACCAGGTTCTCCAGGCTGGTGGCCGAGGCTTCCAGCAAACCAGTTTCGGTCAGTTCGAACGTCAGGCTGGAGCCGTGCGCACCGTAGTCGACCAAAATGCCCTTGATGGTTGACATCAACTCGCCATTAGCCAACTGCGCGGCTTGCAAGTTGAACGCGATGTTCAACGAAAAGCCCCTATCCCGCGCCTGTCGTTGCAGGTCGAGCGCCTGATGCAACTGACTGAACAGCAACTCATCCATCAAGCCACAGCGTTCCAGCACCGGGATGAATGCTGCCGGCGAGAGCGTACCCTTGGAAGGATGCTGCCAACGGCTGAGCACTTCGACACCACACACTTCACCCGTCAGCAGGTTGAACTTGGGCTGATACCAGGCCTGCAATTGCTGCTCGGCCAAGGCCTGATGTACCAGCTCTTCGTCAGCCTGTTTGACCGCAGGCAACGTGACCGGCTCGACACCACGGGCCTTCAGGTACTTTTTCAGCAAAAACGCCAAGTCCTCGGGGCGCAAAGGCTTGCCGACATCGCCAAGGACGTCGAGGCCCAGCAGGGAAACGATCTGACACGCCGCGCGGCGCAGATCCACCGACAACGAACTGCCGATGATGATCGACCCGACCAGACCGGCCTGAGCTGCACGCTTCAAGAACTCCAGGCCATCCATACCCTCCATGCACAGATCGCACAGGGCGATGTCCACCGCCCCAACCTCCTGCAGAATCGCCAGCGCCTGAGCACCATCCGCTGCCTTGAAGACTTCGCTGCAGCCTGACTGCTTGAGCATGCTCACCGCGAAAGAGCGCTGGAAGGCGTGATCTTCGAGGACCAGAACACGTAGCGGGGGGATGGGCATCGTTGACGACTCGCGGCAAACAAAGTGTGCCGCGATTGTCCCAAGAACGAACACTGACTAATTTAGGAAAGTTCTCAAAGCTTGTAGGAAATTTCCCAAAAACGAGCTCTATTGCAATCTAACTGATGTAAGCAGCAAAACCCGCCATGACGGGTTTTGCTGCAACGGATCAATCACTGGCTTATCACAATAAGAACCAAGGCGTCGCATGTAGCCGGATTCCCGGCAATTTGCTGGAGCTTTCCTAGAGCTGGATCTAATCCAGGCAGTGCTGCAACCGCTGCTCGAGGCGTTCCATGGCCTGATGCAGTTGATCCACCGCCTCAGTCAATTGTGCCGAATCTAGCCCTTTGCAGGCCTCTTCGAGGTTTTCGCAGCAATGAATCAGCCATTGAGCCTTGATGATCCGCGCTCCTCCCTTGACCCGGTGAGCCAGGTCAGCGAGCGCCGGAAGGTCATGCCGGGTGAACAGCTGGAGCAATCGCGACATGTCGTCCTCATTACTGCTGACCAAATCGCCCAACAGACTTTTGATCGAAGCGCTGTCACCGCGAGTCAGTTGCTCAAGGTTGGCCAGGTCAATCTTGTCACTCGGTTCCAGTCGTTCTTCTTCGGTAGGCGCTGACACGCTGCTGGAGACGACCGACGCCAACTGCACCCGCAGATCCTCAAGGCTGATGGGTTTGAACAAACAAGTGTCCATTCCCGCTCCGAGGCAGAGCGTGCGCTCCTCCGGCTGAGCGTTCGCGGTAAACCCGAAGATCAGCCCTGGGGCGATGCCTCGTACGCGCTCTTCATGCCGAATCACCCGGGTCAGTTCATAGCCATTCATGATCGGCATATTGCAGTCAGTGATCACCACATCGAAATGCTCACTGCGCCAAGCCCGCAGGCCTTGGGCACCATCTTCTGCGTCCTTGACCCGATGCCCCAGATAAGTCAGTTGCTGAGACAGCAGCAAGCGGTTGGCCGGGTAATCGTCGACCACCAGAATGTTCAAAACCTGTGACTGCGCCAGCGGTGCTTTCTTGGTTTCCGGCGTTTTATCCTCCCGCGCAAGACTCGGGAGATCGAGACAAACCTCAATCTGTGTACCCTGGCCGAGCTGGCTGGACAACTGAAGCTGCCCACCCATCTTTTCACACAGGGTACGACTGATGATCAACCCCAACCCCGAACCAGCGCGTGCTGACTGAGCATTGTTGTCGACTTGAAAGAACGGGCTGAATAGCCGTTTCTGGTCAACCACCGAGATGCCACACCCGGAGTCCTCGACCCGCAGCACCAGCCCCAATTGCTCATCGTGGACGTCGGGTTTGATTCGAACGCTGAGGCGAACTTCACCCTGAGCGGTGAACTTGATCGCATTACTCAACACGTTCGAAACAATTTGCTTGAAACGCAGCGGATCGATCAGTACGTCACGATTGACCCCGGGATCAATGTCCAGCAATAGCTGCAACTGCTTCTGCTTGGCAAGGCCTTCGAATACCCGAACGACCGATATAATCAAATCATGCAGATTGGCCCGCTCCAGGGCCAGCGATAACCGTCCGGACTCGATGCGCGTTATGTCCAGAATATCGCCGATCAGATCCAGCAACCCTTGTGCCGCTCCCGACGCGACTTCAATCGCGAAGCGGTCGAGCACGCCTTGGCCAGCCTTTTTCATGGCCAGTTCGAGCATGCCGATCACCGCGTTCATGGGGGTACGAATCTCATGACTCATGGTGGCCAGAAAGCTGGTTTTGGCGCGGTTGGCGGCATCGGCCTCGTCCTTGGCTTCACGCAACTGTTCGAGCAGTCGCTGACGCTCACTGACGTCAATCCAGCCGGCGATCATGCCGTGGACCTGACCGTCACTGCCACGATACGGCAGCATCCAGTGATAGATGGTTCGCACGTCACTTTCAGACAGGGTCAGTTTGCGATCACGCACCCGTGGCAAGCCCTCCTCCATCACCTGCAAGTACTCTTCGTAAAAGTCCTTGGCCTCGACCAGGCTTTTGAGTTCACCGCCGATCACGGTTTTACCGATGACCGTGTCACGCTCGACCCCAAACACCTCCAGGTACCCGTTATTGCACGCCATCAAACGCCCTTGGCGATCACGGACGTAGATCGGATGGGGCGTACCATCGATCAGTGCACGCATGAATTCGAGCTGGTCGCTCAGGGCGATTTCGGCCTGTTTGCGCTTGCGCATCAACAGCCTCAAGTAGGCGATCCAGCCCAGCGCCACCAACAGCAACAGGGCTGCAATAGTGAAGCCCTGAATAATCCCGGTGCGGTTGCGCAGCCAATAGCTGTCATTGACCACCACTTCGCTGCGCCAGCCATTGGTCAGCGAATCCATCTCCTCTGGAGGAATGCTCAACAGCGCCTTGTCCAGAATAGAATACAGTTCCAATGAACCACGAGCGGTGGCGAAAGCCAGATTCGCCGGGCTGGTCCCCACCGTGCTGGCCACCCGCAGTCGATCACGGTATTGCCGGGAAATCACGTAGTTGGCCGCTGGCAACAAATTGACAGCCCCATCGGCCTGACCATTGGCGACCATTGCCATGATCTGCTCGATATTATCCACCTCGACCAATCGGATCTGTGGATACTGCTCGACGAGCAGTTCGCGCGCGGGGCTGCCGCGAACTACCGCCAGCCGTTTACCGTTCATGTCATCAAGCGTACCGGGGCTGCCAGTACCTACCCGGCTGACCAGCACAAAGGGCGTCGCGAGGTAAGGTCTGGTGAAACGCAGGCTTTTTTCGCGATAGAGGCTTGGCGTCAGTGCAATCAGCAGGTCAGCCTGGCCATGGGTGACTCTATCGATCAACTCAGGCACTGAATGCCCTCGCTGAAAGTCGAATTTCAACCCGGTGCGTAGTGCCACCTTGGCCAATACTTCCGCAGCAATACCCGAAAACTCACCCGCCTCGTCATAGAACGACAACGGCAGAAAGGTATCCTCGACCGCCACGCGCAAACGCGGATGCCTGTCCAGCCAGCGTTGTTCACTGACGCTTAAGTTGAGCTTGTGCAAACCTGAGATGTTCGCACCACCCGCGCTCCAACGAGACAGAATAGTCATGCGCTCGCTGGCCGGGATCACCGTCAGCGCGGCATTGACGATACGCAGCAGTTGCTGGTTTCCACGGGCGATGGCGAATGAAAAATTACTGACTTCCATGCGTGAGAAATCCGCCAGCTGCACGTTGTTCAAGTCGTTTTTATTGATCAGGTAATTGGCGCTGATAGAGTCCCCCAGATAGACATCGGCCGTACCGAATGCCACCGCGCCGATGGCGCTCAGGATCGAGGGAAAAAGCTGCAACGTGGCCTTTGGGTAAAACGCTCGTACGGCATCAGGTGGCAAGTAGTGATCAAGCATCGCCACCCGCTTGCCCGCCAAATCCGGGGCCAGTGTTTGGCTGTCGTCAACCTTGCTGACCAGCATCGGCTGAACATCGGCGTAAGCTTTGGACGTTGCCAACCCTGAGTCTGCAGCTTCGTAATCGTTTGATGCCGCCAGCAGATCGACCTCTCCGCGTTTGACGGCCTCGATGACCTCACTGCGTGACGGATAACTACGAACGTCGATGCGGATATGCAACAGCTCGGCGAGTAGCTGTGCGTAATCAGAAGTCAACCCTTCGAAATCGGCGCCATTGCTGGTGATTGTAAAGGGCGCGTAATCGGGTGCCGACGTACCAAGCACCAGGGAGCGCTTGCTGCGCAACCAGCTCCAGTCGCTCTCGCTGAGGTTGACGCGGTACTCGTTGACGCTGGAGCGTCCCAACAGCCGCAGGGATTCGGGTTGGGCCAGCACCGCGGGCCCCGTCAGACATGAACCCAGCAGGAACAACACCGCCAGGCCTCTGCGCAGAAAAGTATTCATTCAGAGCAGATTATTACGCCTGGCAAAGTCTGCCAGGTACACCACTGACTTGACCTTGAGCTTCTCGATCAGACGGATTTTGTAGGTACTGATGGTCTTGTTGCTGAGCAGCATGGTCTCACCGATCTCCTTGTTGCTGCGGCCATGGGACAACTGCTGCAAAATCGTCAGTTCACGATCCGAAAGACTCTGGATCAAATCCAGGTCGCTCGCTTCGACGTCACTGCGGCGTACCGAGCTGGTGGAAAGATTGGGGAAGTAAGTATAACCGGACATCACCGCCTTGATCGCCTTGACCAGCTCATCCAGATTATCGGACTTGGAGATATACCCCACCGCGCCGGCTTTCATGCAACGCGTCGAAAAAAACTGCGCGGACTGTGAGGTCAACACGATGATCTTGCTCGGCAAACCGTGGGCGCTGATGCGATTGATGACTTCCAGGCCATCAAGGCTGGGCATGCCGATATCCAGCAAGATCAAGTCCGGTACATGCTCACGGGCCAGTTGCACCGCTACAACACCGTTGTCCGCCTCAGCGACCACGTCGAATTGTTCATGTTTCAAGAGCATCTTGACCGATGCGCGAATGAACGGGTGATCGTCCACAACCAATGCTTTATGCATTCAAAAAATTATCCACGCTACGGAATTCGGGAATACTAGCGGCTGTCGATAAGTCTATCGTAGGAATTATCCTACACGCGTGTAGGAAATTTCCCAAAATCCAGGACATAGCCCGCAGCCCTCGCCGGATTCTGTACGGGTTACCGGGAAAGGCGCTGTTGATCTTCATGAAAAAGAACTCGCTATCCCGGTAGCCGCCAACAAATCTTGCAAGTGAACCTGTTGCTGCGGCGTTTTCAGATTCTGCGGATTGCGCAGCAACAGCCATCGCGCCTGCTTGATGACCTTGCGAGCCGGCTTGTCGTGGCGCAACCGGTTACCCGCCGGCCTGACAAGTCCCCTGCAAACGTCCCATAAAGTCCCTACAACTCCCTGACAGTCCCGCCGGCCGCGCAGCTGCCTCAAGCAATGGCAAAAATACAGGCACGCTATGGATTCATACATCCGGTGCAAAAGGGGCGCCCTTTGAATCCCGAAAAACCGCCTCTACGAGTCGAACAGCAAAAACTTGGGTGACACCTGAGTTCGAGTACGCATCGGTGGCAGAGCGACTTAAGTGGCTGGATTTTTTAGATTCATGTGTAGGAAGCTTGGACGCCTGTGAATCCAAGGGCTGTAGATAAAACAGTCGCCCGGTATGTTGATATGTCAAAGGAAACCGCACGACTTCAACGGGAAGCGGCCAAACAAACGAACGCCATGCTCAAACGCCAACTGGACGAGGCGATGAAGCACCTAGTACGTCACGTGGAACTGCTAGTGATGTGGGAATCGTCGATGGAAACCAATCCCCCCCTTCAATGGCGATGAGGCTGATGCACATCGAGAGGTCAAAAAGCGGATGAAGGGAATCAAGCGGTCGCTCAACCTCATTGCGTTTAAACATGACGTTGTTAGTGAAAGGTTGATCTGAGCTGAAGCAAGAACACGTGCCGAAAAGACTACCTGCAACTCGAATCGATGCAAATACCACACGCCGTGACGATAGATAGGTTTACAGCGGAAAACATCGACCGGCCTCCCAGGAAAGAAACTCCTCGAAATCCAGATGGGGGAACAAATGGGGGAACAAAATACAGCGAGCACAAAAAAGCCCCGTAAAAACGGGGCCTTTAGGTATAAATTTGGCGGTGAAGGAGAGATTCGAACTCTCGATACAGTTTCCTGTATACACACTTTCCAGGCGTGCTCCTTAAGCCACTCGGACACTTCACCGTATCTCTTCAAACAAGTTCTGTCTGTCGAGGCGCGCTAATGTAGTCGAAAGCTTTTCCGATGGCAAACATTTTTTTGAGAATTTTCATGCGCTTAACGCAATTCGCCATTTGCGGGCAATCAGGGACATGGCAAACCGGTCAATCTCCGTCTTCACGCCCTCCTTTATATAGAGAGCAAAGCACGGCCGGCGCGGCGGGCTACCTCAGATAGGCGGGGAAAGGGTGACTGGCGGGTCAGTCACGGCGCTTTACCTGGCCTGCAGCGGTGGGTAACGTCTGCCCATCTTTATTGAAAGGAATGGCGTCATGAGTGAGTTGATTTCCTACCATCTCGAAGACGGTATCGCGACCCTGACCCTGAGTAACGGCAAGGTCAATGCCATCTCCCCGGACGTGATTGCTGCGTTCAATACTGCGCTGGATCAGGCGGTGACTGATCGTGCGGTAGTGATCATTACCGGGCAGCCGGGCATTCTGTCCGGCGGCTACGACCTGAAGGTGATGACTGCCGGTCCTAAAGAAGCCGTGAGCCTGGTGACCGCTGGCTCGACGCTGGCCCGTCGTCTGTTGTCGCATCCATTCCCGGTGATCGTGGCATGTCCTGGGCATGCAGTGGCCAAGGGCGCCTTTTTGTTGTTGTCAGCCGACTATCGCATTGGTGTCGAAGGCGCGTTCAGCATCGGATTGAATGAAGTGCAGATCGGCATGACCATGCACCACGCAGGGATCGAGCTGGCCCGCGATCGACTGAGCAAGGCGGCGTTCCACCGCTCGGTGATCAACGGTGAAATGTTCACTCCCAAGAGCGCAGTGGATGCCGGCTTCCTTGACGTCGTGGTCACGGCCGAGGAGTTGCAGGGTGCCGCGCTGGCAGCGGCTCGTCAGCTGAAAAAAATCAACATGACGGCGCACAAAAATACCAAGCTCAAAGTGCGCAAAGCCTTGCTGGAAACCCTGGATAACGCTATCCGTCTGGATCAGGAACACCTGGTTTAAGCCGTAAAGCTGACACAGTGAAAGCCCGACCGTCGTGTCGTAATGCTGTTCACTTAAGCGGGGCAATACACCTTGTGGCGAGGGGGCTTGTCGGACCGCCGCGTTGGGCCGCGAAGTGGCCCCAAAACCTGCCACCGAGGCGTACCAAATACACCGTGTGCAATGGTTTTACGACTGCTTCGCAGCCGAACGGGGGCAAGCCCCCTCGCCACATGTGTGTGCCCCAGCTTAAGTGAACAGCATTACGACCGTCGTGTCGGGCTTTTTTCTTGCAGGTGCTACTTATAAGCCTGGAACCGCTCTACTTCGCAGCTGACCAACAAGTCGGAAACATGCGTACAAACATCGGCCATCTCCCAGCTCTATAACGGCAATTGCCGAAAACAGTGCACATCCGTACACTGCGCCACCTTTTGTCCCGGTGGGGCCTGTAAATGCTGTTTGTTTTGCGTATGTCGTTGATGGGGCTGCACTTTATCGTGGCTGGTGTGCTCGGGGTGATTCTCGGCCTGTGCCGGCCGTTCAACCCGGACAACAGCCGACTGTGCGCGCGCCTGTACGCATGGCCGGCCATGTGCATTTTGCGCCTGCGGGTGAAGGCCGAGGTCGGGCCCCTGATAGACAAACCCGACAGCTGCGTGATCATCGCCAATCATCAGTCCAACTACGATCTTTTCGTGTTCGGCAACGTGGTGCCGCGCCGCACCGTGTGCATCGGCAAAAAGAGCCTGAAATGGGTGCCTCTTTTCGGACAATTGTTCTGGCTGGCCGGCAATGTGCTGATCGACCGTGGCAATGCGCAGAAGGCGCGCCAATCGATGCTGACCACCACCCATACCCTGCAGAACAAGGACACCTCGATCTGGGTCTTTCCGGAAGGTACGCGCAATCTGGGTGAAGAGTTGTTGCCGTTCAAGAAAGGCGCATTTCAGATGGCAATCGCCGCCGGGGTGCCGATCGTGCCGGTTTGTGTGAGCAGTTACGTCAAGCACATGCGCTTGAACCGCTGGAATAGCGGGAAAATTCTGATTCGCTCGTTGCCGGCGATTCCTACGGCCGGGTTGAGCCTGGATGACATGCCGTTGCTGATTGACCAGTGTCGTGAGCAGATGCGTGAGTGTATTGAATCGATGGATCGGCAGTTGCAGGCCGCCTGAAGAAATCCGCTGGTTCAAAGTACAAATCCATTTCTGCGATAACGGCTACTGGCGGTTCCGCCCATAGAGCGGGCCCAAAGTAACCATAGGGCTTAGCCCACCGCCATCGCAAGCAAGCTCGCTCCCACAGGGATCGAGCGGCCACTCAAAAGCTGTGGGAGCTGGCCTGCCAGCGATAAGGCCGGCACTTCCACCATCAATGTCGCCTGACCTACCGCCATCGCGAGCAGGCTCACTCCCAGTAGCCGTTTGCGCAGAAACGGTTATATACACAATCAACATTCCCCCCACCACCCGCGAACTCCACAGATTTTACTGACTCTTAAACACCAGACCCGGCTAAGCTGACTACGGCCTGCCACTGTCATCTTTGCTTACATAGCTGCCACCAAGAAGTGAACCACCATCATGGGTAGAGTTGTTGCTGCTGCGGTTTATAGCGCTGGTAAAAAAGTCACCAATATCACCCTCGACGAAGGCGCGGCCTGGGCTGCAAAGCCTGATCACTTTGTCTGGATCGGTCTCGAAGAGCCAGACGCCCAGGAGCTGGCCAACCTGCAACGCCAGTTCAACCTGCACGAACTGGCCATTGAAGATGCCCTGGAGAAACACAGCCGGCCCAAGCTGGAAACCTTCGGCGATGCGCTGTTCATTGTCACGTACTCGCCAATCCGCAACGAAGGCAAACTCCAGTTCATCGAGACACATATCTTTGCCGGCAACGGCTACATCATTACCGCTCGCAACGGTCACTCAGCATCCTACGCCTATGTCCGCCAGCGCTGTGAGGCGCGCCCGCTGCTGCTGGAGCACGGGGAAGATTTCGTACTCTACGCCCTGCTCGACTTCGTGATCGAAAACTACCAGCCCATGGGCGAAGCGATTCATGCCGAAATCGACGAACTGGAGCGCAACGTCCTGTGCAGTGCTTTGAATGAGCGCGATATCCAGAAACTCCACGGCCTGCGTCGAGATGTACTGCGCCTGCGCCGATACGCCGCGCCGATGGTAGAAATCGGTGAGGAACTGCAAAAACTCAACTTCCCGTTCATCGACAAGAACATGCGTCCGTACTTTCGCGATGTGCAGATTCACGTGACCCGGCAGATGGAAGATCTGACGACCCTGGCGGATATTGCCAGCCAGACGATCGAAATCGGGGTGCTGCTGGAGGCGTCGCGTCAGAGTGTGGTGCAACGCAAGTTCGCGGCGTGGGCAGCCATTCTGGCGTTTCCGACGGCAGTCGCGGGGATTTACGGGATGAACTTCCAGAACATGCCGGAGCTGACCTGGCACTACGGGTACTTCGGGGTGCTGGGGTTTATTGCGGTGGGGTGCGTGGGGTTGTGGGCGAGTTTCAAGAAGTCCGGCTGGCTTTAGAACCAGGCGAGGGCTTGGATGGCGTTGCCAGGCATTGTGCCTGGCCGGCTTTCCTGTAGCAGCGAGCAGGCTCGCGATGGTCGTTAACGATAACGTGGGGAGTCTGGTTCCCCGCGGTGTTCTTGAGTCCATCGTCGGAACGCCGCCCGGAGCCTGCTCGCTCCTACAGTTGACCGCATACCCCTGTAGGAGCGAGCAGGCTCGCGATGGTCGTTAACGATAACGTGGGGAGTCTGGTTCCCCGCGGTGTTCTTGAGTCCATCGCGAGCTTGCTCGCTCCTACAGTTGACCGCGTTCCCATGTGGGAGCGGCGTTTGCCTTTAAACAGCTTCTGACTGTGGTTTATGCGCCACAAACCGCATCATCCACTCGGCCACCGTGGTGCCATGGTGCTCCTGCTCAAGGCTGGCAATGCCTTTGGAGTAGACCGGCTCGCCCAGTACTTGCTGGCGTATCTCCAGCAATGCCCGGGAATAGTCGTGAATGAACTCAGGATGGCCCTGGAAGCACAACACCTGATCGTTGATGTGGTACGCGGCAAAAGGGCAGAAATCGCTGGAAGCGATCACTGTGGCATTTTCCGGCAATGAGGTGACCTGATCCTGGTGACTGATCAACAGAGTCAGTTCTTCGCGCACCGGACTCATCCATGGTGCCTTGGCTGCCAGTTTGTAGTTGTGTGTGCCGACGCCCCAGCCCTGAGTCGCCCGTTCGCTCTTGCCACCGAGCAGCAGCGCCAGCAACTGATGGCCGAAACACACACCCAGCAGTTTGTCGCCACGCTCGTAGCGGGTCATCAAATAGGCCCGTAGGGTTTCGATCCACGGGTCGGTGCCGAAGGAGTCGGCCTTGCTGCCTGTCACCAGATAGGCGTCGAAGGTCAGATCATCACTTGGATATTCACCTTGCAGCACGTTGTAGACGGTGAATTCGGCGGCAATCGGTTGCTGCGAAAACAGGTGTTTGAACATCTGCCCGTAGCCCTGATATTGGTCAACCAACTCCGGACGCAGGATGTCGGTTTCCAGAATGCAGATGCGTAACGACATAAAAAATACCTGACACGTGATGGGAATAATGCACACCCCAGAGCCTGCCTTGAAACAGGGTGACAAGGCAAGCCCCGCAATGTGTCCCCTCCCCTTAGAACACCGTGCCCTTGGCCGCCTTCTCCAGCAACAGCGCAGGCGGTGCGAATCGATCCCCGTACTGCCCGGCCAGATACTGGGCGCGGGCGACAAAATCCTGCACGCCATACTGATTGATGAATTGCAGTGCGCCACCGGTCCAGGCGGCGAAGCCGATGCCGAAGATCGAGCCGACGTTGGCATCCGCCGTTGAGGTCAGCACGCCCTCCTCCAGGCAACGCACAGTTTCGATGGCTTGCACAAATAACAGGCGATCACGCACATCCTTGGGTGAAATCTGCCCGTCGGCTTTCTCGAAGCGGGTTTTCAGCTCCGGCCACAGATGCTTCTGGCCACCGGCCGGGTACTCGTAGAAACCCCCTCCGGCAGCCTTGCCTGCACGCTTGTACTCATTGAGCAGCAAGTCAATCACGGCGAACGCCGGATGCTCTTGCAGCGGCGTGCCTTGCGCCTGCAGGTCTTTGGCGGTTTGCTGGCGAATGTGGCTCATGAGGCTCAGGGACACTTCGTCGGAGATCGCCAGGGGCCCGATGGGCATACCGGCCTTGCGTGCTTCCGTTTCGATCATCGCCGCGCTGATGCCTTCGCCGAGCATGGCGATGCCTTCGTTGGTAAAGGTGCCGAACACTCGCGAGGTGAAGAAACCACGGCTGTCGTTGACCACAATCGGGGTTTTCTTGATTTGCAGGACAAAATCAAAGCCGCGAGCCAGAGTTTCATCGCTGGTGTTGGCGCCCTTGATGATCTCCACCAATGGCATTTTTTCCACCGGACTGAAGAAATGCAGGCCGATGAACCTGCTCTGGTCGGGTACGGCGGTGGCCAGGCCGCTGATCGGCAAGGTCGAGGTGTTGGAAGCGATCACGGCGTCGGCACCGACCACTTGCTGCGCGGCCAGGGAGACCTTGGCCTTGAGCTCACGGTCCTCGAACACAGCTTCGATGATCAGATCGCAACCGGCCAGGTCGGCATCGCTTTCGCTCGCCTGGATGCGTGCCAGCACCGCCTCGCGCTGCTCGGCGCTCATCTGGCCGCGCGCGACTTTCTTGTCCAGCAACGCCGCCGAATGCGCCTTGCCCTTCTCGGCGGCGGCGAGACTGATGTCCTTGAGCACCACCTCCACCCCTGCCGATGCGCTGACAAAGGCGATACCGGCGCCCATCATCCCGGCACCCAGCACGCCCACTTTGCGCGTGACATAGGGTGCAAATCCCTGGGGTCGCGAGCCTCCGGCATTGATTTCGTTGAGCTGGAACCAGAAGGTGCCGATCAGGTTTTTCGATATTTGCCCGATGGTCAGTTCGGTGAAGTAACGGGTTTCGATCAGATGCGCCGTGTCAAAATCCACCTGGGCACCCTCGACCGCGGCACAGAGGATTTTCTCCGGGGCAGGCATCGTGCCCTGGGTCTTGCTGCGCAGGATCGATGGCGCAATGGCAAGCATTTGCGCGACTTTCGGGTTCGATGGCGTGCCACCGGGAATCTGGTAACCCTTCACATCCCAACGCTGCACCGCCGCCGGATTGGCGAGAATCCACGCCCGTGCCCGGGCCAGCAAGTCATCCTGGTCCGTGGCGAGCTCATCGACAAGCCCAGCCTGCAACGCCTGCTGCGGCCGCACCTTCTTGCCTTCGAGCAGATAAGGCAGGGCCTTCTCCAGGCCGAGCATGCGCACCATGCGCACCACTCCGCCGCCACCCGGCAGCAGACCGAGAGTCACTTCCGGCAGGCCAAGCTGCACCGACGGATGATCCACGACCACCCGGTGATGACAGGCCAGGCAGATTTCCCAGCCTCCACCCAGGGCCGCGCCGTTGATCGCCGCGACCACCGGTTTGCCGAGGGTCTCCAGGGTGCGCAACTGCCCCTTGAGGGTCAGGACCATGTCGTAGAAGGCCTTGGCCTCGGGCTTGCCGACCTTGATCAGTTCATTGAGGTCGCCGCCGGCAAAAAAGGTTTTCTTCGCCGAGGTGATGATCACGCCGGCGATGGCGTCCTTGTCGGCCACCAGCTGCGCGACGCAGTCAGCCATGGCCTCGCGGTACACGGCATTCATGGTGTTGGCGCTCTGGCCCGGCATGTCGATGGTCAGGACAACAATGCGATCCTGGTCCTTTTCGTAACGAATGGCTTGGGTCATGTCACTTTTCCTTGAATGGCGGGCTCAGAGGCGTTCGATGATGGTGGCAATTCCCATGCCGCCGCCGACACACAGAGTCGCGAGGCCGTAACGCAGGCGCCGGGTTTCCAGTTCATCGAGCAATGTGCCGAGGATCGCGCAGCCGGTGGCGCCCAGCGGGTGGCCCATGGCGATGGAGCCGCCATTGACGTTGACCTTGTCCGGGTCGACGGCCATGTCCTTGATAAACTTCAACACCACGGACGCGAACGCCTCATTGACCTCGAACAGGTCAATGTCTTCGACCCGCAGCCCGGCCTTGGCCAGCGCCTTGCGGGTAGCCGGCGCGGGGCCGGTGAGCATGATGGTCGGGTCGGTACTGGTGACCGCCGTGGCGACGATTCGCGCCCGTGGCTGCAAGCCCAGCGCCCGGCCCTTGGCCTCGGAGCCGATCAGCATCAAGGCCGCGCCATCGACGATCCCGGAACTGTTGCCGGGAGTGTGGACATGATTGATCCGTTCTACATGGCTGTAGACCCTCAGCGCGGTCGCGTCGAAACCCATCTGCCCCATCATCTCGAAACTCGGCTTGAGCTTGCCCAGGCCTTCCAGGGTCGAATCGGCGCGAATGAATTCATCGTGATCGAGCAGGATGATGCCGTTCTGGTCCTGCACCGGCACCAGCGACTTGTTGAACGAGCCATCCGCCCGGGCCCGCGCCGCTTTCTGCTGGGAATGCAGCGCATAGGCATCGACGTCCTGACGGCTGAAGCCTTCAAGGGTGGCGATCAGGTCGGCGCCCACACCCTGAGGGGTGAAGTGACTGTGCAGGTTGGTTGCCGGGTCCAGTGCCCAGGCACCGCCATCGCTGCCCATCGGCACCCGCGACATCGACTCGACGCCACCGACCACTACCAGGTCCTCAAAACCGGAACGCACTTTCATGCCGCCGAGGTTCACCGCCTCCAGCCCCGAGGCGCAGAACCGGTTGATCTGCACCCCGGCCACGCTGACGTCCCAATCAGCCACCTGAGCCGCAGTCTTGGCGATGTCGCTGCCTTGATCGCCGATCGGCGTCACGCAACCGAGCACCACATCATCGACCTGGCTGGTGTCCAGGGCAGTGCGCTGTTGCAGTGCGGTGAGCAAACCTGCCACCAGATTCACCGGTTTGACGCTGTGCAGCGCGCCATCGGCCTTACCTTTGCCACGGGGCGTGCGTAATGCGTCGAAAATCAAAGCCTGGGTCATGACGTCCTCGAACCTGATGGTGATGAAGAACAGGCTTCCACCTTATTCCGAGCCCGCATCGATTCAATGACCGCAACGCTCACTGACGTTGACGTGCACGCTCAGACGGACGGTCATTGGTCCGCGGATGAACCGTTTCAGGACGCCAAGCTGTCTAGCTAACGGGCGCGCATGTTGCTGGCAATATGCCTCATGCTTTTTTTAAAGCTATTAGTACTTAAAACATACGAAAAGGATCTAAACCAAGCGTGACGCGGGCTCTAAGGTGAAGTTGTACGAAGTTGTCGTCGGGTTTTGCCGAGGCGCTCGTCGTTACAGGATGTGCAACGCACTGCCGTGTGGAGCAATTGGGGCAGGCATCAACTAATAACAAAAAAGGCGGTCAAGCCATGTTCAAACAACCAAAAGTGCGTCAAGCCGGACTCATCCTTTTCGCCACCACGCTGTTATTGATCTTGCCGAACCTGACCAAGGTGCTCGGCTAGTTGCTGGAAAAAACGGCGTCACGGTTATTTGTATTGCCACGTTGAAAATGTGACTGGCCCGCTATCGGGGCCTGCGTGACTGTGCCAATCTTTTTCGCACTTTCACGACACGGACGGCGATCCATTGAAAATGCTCATACTGCTCGGGGCCCTGCTGATCGGCACGCCCCTGTATGCCGCACAGCTGAATCTGGAGCTGGGCGCTAACAGTCGCACCTGGCAGACCGAGCAGTTGCTCAAGCATCCCCAGGTTCAAACCATCAACATCCGCAACGACGTCTCCTACAAGCGGGACATGAGCTATCGCGCCGTACCCCTTTCGGCGCTCTTGCAAGGCATCACGCCCGAGGACCATCTGCAGGCCGTGGCACTGGACGGTTTTGCCGCGGAAATGGCCGCGGCGCCTTTGCTCAACTCCCAGGGTGCGCGGGCCTGGCTGGCGGTTGAAGACCCGGCCCAACCCTGGCCACCCCTGTCAGCGGGCAAACCTGGTGCCGGGCCCTTCTATCTGGTCTGGACCGACCCAGAGGCCGGCAATATCAGCCCCGAACAGTGGCCATATCAGGTCGCCAGCATCAAGCGCATGGCGCCTGTGGCCGAGCGCTTCCCTGCCCTGCTGCCTGATCCGGCATTGAAGGCCGACGATCCGGTGAACAAGGGGTTCGCGTTGTTTCAGAAGAACTGCCTGGCGTGCCATCGATTGAACGGTGCCGGGGACGCGCAGTTCGGGCCGGACCTGAATATTCCGTTCAGCCCGACCGAATACTTCGGGGCGGACTTCCTCAAGCGCTATATCCGTGATCCACAGAGTCTGCGCCAGTGGCCGCAGGCGAAAATGCCCGGATTTACGGTGCAGGTCCTGCCGGATCAGGATCTGCAGATGCTGGTGGGGTATTTGCAGCATATGGCCGGACGCAAGGTGAAACCCTGACCGGCCGCAGCCCTTTAAGAGCTACACAATACCCAACCTTGCTACAGCACCATCGCCGCTACCCAGCCAAACACCAGCAACGGCAGGTTGTAGTGCAGGAAGGTCGGGACCACGGTGTCCCAGATGTGATGGTGCTGTCCATCGATGTTCAGGCCGGAAGTCGGGCCGAGGGTCGAATCCGAGGCGGGCGAACCGGCGTCACCCAGCGCACCGGCAGTGCCGACAATGCAGACGATCGCCAGCGGGCTGAAGCCCAGTTGCACGCACAGCGGCACGAAGATCGCCGCCAGAATCGGCACGGTGGAGAATGACGAGCCGATGCCCATGGTCACCAGCAGCCCCACCAGCAACATCAGCAAGGCGCCGACGCCTTTGCTGTGATCGATCCACGAGGCGGACGATTCGACCAGGGTCTGCACCTCGCCAGTAGCCTTCATTACTTCGGCAAACCCCGAGGCGGCAATCATGATGAAACCGATCATCGCCATCATCTTCATGCCTTCGGTGAACAGATCATCGGTGTCGCGCCATTTGACGATGCCCGATACCGAGAAGATCAGGAAGCCGGTCAGCGCACCGATGATCATCGAGTCCAGCAGCAACTGAATGACGAACGCGGCGGCAATCGCCACCCCAGCCACCATCAGGCTCAGCGGGTTGTATTGCACCGCCACCTGCTCGACCTGCTCGATCTTTGCCAGGTCGTAGACGCGCTTCTTGCGATAGCTGACAAACGCGATCAGCAAGCCTGCCACCATGCCCAGTGCCGGAATGCCCATGGCATGGGTCACGTTGATCCCGCTGATGTCCACACCGCTGCGGGCGACATTGGCCAGCAGAATCTCATTGAGGAAGATGTTGCCGAAGCCCACTGGCAGGAACATGTACGGCGTGATCAGACCGAAAGTCATCACACAGGCGATCAGGCGGCGATCCAGTTGCAGCTTGGTCAGCACGTACAACAGCGGCGGGACCAGCAACGGAATAAAGGCGATATGAATCGGCAGAATGTTCTGCGAGGCGATAGCCACCGCACCTAACAGCCCGATCAATAGCCACTTGATCTGTCGGCCACCGCTGGCGTGCTGCCGCTCAACCATCGCCAAGGCCTTGTCCGCCAGGGCATGGGCCAGGCCGGACTTGGCGATGGCCACGGCGAAGGCGCCGAGCAGCGCATAGGACAATGCCACGGTCGCACCGCCACCCAGGCCGCTGTTGAACGCCTTGAGCGTCGCGTCGATGCCCAGGCCGCCGGTCAGCCCGCCCACCAATGCGCCCACGATCAGCGCGATCACCACGTGCACGCGGGACAGGCTGAGGATCAGCATGATGCCGACCGCGGCAATCACTGCATTCATTTCACTACCTCGAGACAAACGGAAAGAGTCCGTCCGGCAGTCTGCATGAGCCGCCAGCGGAAAAAGTAATGGGTTTTATTAGAGGGCGCGCACTTTGAATGAAGCAGCGACAAGCTGCAAGTGCGAAGGTGCAAGCGTGTGTGTTTTTCACTGGCAGCTTGCAGCTTGTAGCTCAAGAAAGCTGTTTTGAGGCCGTTAAAGGGCAAAGTCTTAGATATTTATCGAATAAAGGACGCCGCCATGTCACTCAGACACCTTTCCATTCAATGGAAAATCACCCTGCTAGCCGGCCTGTGCCTGGCGGGTATCGTGACCCTTCTGGTCGGTCTTTCACTCTATCGCATGGAGCACAGCTCCGAGCTGGTGAAAGCCTCGAGCATGGAGATGCTGACTGAAGCGGCTCAAGCCCGGATCGAATCCCAGAGTGAAAACCAGGCGCTGGGGATTCGCCAACAGTTCATGGACGCCTATCAATATGGTCACGGTTTTTCGCGCCAGGTGCTGTTTCTGCGCGAGCAGGCCGAGAAGCGCTTTCTCGACGCCTTCGACCTGCGCGAAGACCTGACCCGCCAAGTCAAGGCGGCCCTGCAGGCCAACCCTGAATTGCTGGGCCTGTCTCTGGTATTCGAAGCCAACGCGCTGGACGGCAAGGATGAACTGTTCAGCGGCCAGGCGGAGCTGGGCAGCAACGACAAAGGCCGTTTTGCGCTGTACTGGTCGCAACCGACGCCGGGCAAGGTGACCTCCATGGCGTTGCCGGAAAATGAACTGGCCGACACCAGAACCGGCCCCAGCGGCGAGCCGGCCAATGCCTGGTTCACCTGCCCGCGCACCACGCTCAAGCCCTGCGTGATTGAACCCTACTTCTATCAGATCGACGGCCAGAACGTGCTGATGACCAGCATCGTTTTTCCGCTGATGGTCAATGGCAAGGTCATCGCCTCGCTGTCGGTGGACATCAACCTCGACAGCCTGCAAAGCCTCAGCCAGAGCGCAAGCAAAAAACTCTATGACGGCCAGACCAGCGTCAGCATCATCAGCCCTGCCGGTTTGCTCGCCGGCTACAGCCCGGACACCAGCAAGCTCAGCCAGCGCCTGGAGGCCGTGGACAAGGTCAGTGGCGCACAGTTGCTGAGCCTGCTCGCTTCCAGCAGCAAGACCACCAGCCTGCACAGTCAGCAGCAGTTGAAAGTGCTGGCGCCGTTCCAGCCGATTCCCGGTGGCAAGTCGTGGGGCGTGTTGCTCGACGTGCCGGAGAAAGTCCTGGTCAGCCGCGCCGAAGCCCTGAAACAACAACTGGATGAAAGCAACACCGCCGGCACCCTGGTCGAACTCGGCCTTGGCGCCCTGGCGGCCTTGATCGGTTTGCTGCTGGTGTGGCTAATGGCCCGCAGCGTCACCCGGCCGATCCTCGGCGTGGCGCACATGCTCGAAGACATCGCCAGCGGCGAAGGTGACCTGACCCGCCGCCTGGCCTACGACAAGCAGGACGAACTGGGCCAACTGGCCGGCTGGTTCAACCGTTTCCTCGACAAGCTGCAGCCGGTCATTGCCGAGGTCAAGCGCTCGGTGCAGGACGCGCGCAGCACCGCTGACCAGTCGGCCGCCATCGCTACCCAGACCAGCGCCGGCATGGAGCAGCAGTACCGCCAGGTCGATCAGGTGGCCACCGCGTCCCACGAAATGAGCGCTACCGCCCAGGACGTCGCCCGCAGCGCGGCGCAAGCGGCCCATGCCGCACGGGACGCCGATCAGGCGACCCGCCAGGGCCTGACCGTGATCGACCGCACCACCGCCAGCATCGACACCCTGGCCGCCGACATGAGCACGGCGATGGCCCAGGTTGAGGGGTTGGCGGCCAACAGCGAGAAGATCGGCTCGGTGCTGGAAGTGATCCGCGCCATTGCCGAACAGACCAATCTGCTGGCCCTCAACGCGGCGATTGAAGCCGCTCGAGCCGGTGAAGCCGGGCGCGGTTTTGCCGTAGTGGCCGATGAAGTACGCAATCTGGCACGACGCACCCAGGAGTCCGTGGAAGAAACCCGCCTGGTAATCGAGCAACTGCAAAGCGGCACTCAGGATGTGGTCGGCTCGATGAACAACAGCCATCGTCAGGCCCAGGGCAGCGTCGAGCAGGTCAGCCAGGCGGTGACCGCGCTGCGCCAGATCGGCGATGCAGTCACCGTGATCAATGACATGAACATGCAGATCGCCAGCGCCGCCGAGGAGCAAAGCGCGGTGGCCGAGGAAATCAACAGCAACGTGGCGACCATCCGCGATGTGACCGAGTCACTGTCGGGCCAGGCCAATGAGTCCGCGCGGGTCAGCCAGTCACTCAACAGCCTGGCTAACCAGCAGCAGAGCCTGATGGATCAGTTCCGCGTTTAAACCCGGCAAAATGCCCCTGTGGGAGCGGGCTTGCTCGCGAAAGCGCAGTGTCAGTGAGAAATCTACTACCTGACACTGCGCTTTCGCGAGCAAGCCCGCTCCCACATTTTTTTCTGCGCACGGCTCAACAAAATGATGGCAAGTGGATATATGCCACAAGCCGATTATGCTTCATGGAATCTTGCAGCGTTTTCTGGCGTCAACCTGGAATGCAAGCCCCGTAATCCGACGACATCAGCCCCAGGGCCAGGGTGCGAAGATACTCAGTGAAGGTACTCCGGCCTACAACAAGAAAAACGGAGAACCCTCATGGCGGCAATCGACAATGCAACCTCGGGCAACGCGTCCGGGCACGGGATCACCAAGGAGGAGCGCAAAGTCATTTTTGCGTCGTCACTGGGTACCGTTTTCGAATGGTACGACTTCTACCTGTACGGCTCACTCGCTGCGATCATTGCCAAGCACTTCTTTGCCGGCGTCAACGAAACCACCGCCTTCATCTTCGCCCTGCTCGCTTTTGCCGCAGGCTTTGCCGTACGCCCCTTCGGCGCCATTGTGTTCGGCCGCTTGGGCGACATGATCGGGCGCAAGCACACCTTCCTCATCACCATCGTGATCATGGGTATTTCCACAGCCGTGGTCGGCCTGTTGCCAGGTTATGCGACCATAGGCGTTGCAGCCCCGGTCATCCTGATTACCCTGCGCCTGTTGCAAGGCCTGGCCCTGGGTGGCGAGTACGGCGGTGCGGCGACCTACGTCGCGGAGCACGCCCCAAAAGGCAGGCGCGGCTTCTTCACTTCATGGATACAGACGACGGCGACCCTCGGCCTGTTTCTGTCGCTGCTGGTGATCCTCGCCTGTCGCACCTTGCTTGGCACTGAAGCCTTCGAAGCCTGGGGCTGGCGTATTCCGTTCCTGCTGTCGATCCTGCTGCTGATCATCTCGGTGTATATCCGCCTGCAACTCAGCGAGTCGCCAGTGTTCCTGAAGATGAAGGCTGAAGGCAAGGCTTCCAAGGCGCCGCTGACCGAGTCCTTCGCCCGCTGGGACAACCTCAAGATCGTCATCATGTCCCTGCTCGGCGGTACCGCCGGACAGGCCGTGGTCTGGTACACCGGGCAGTTCTATGCGCTGTTCTTCCTGCTGCAGACGTTGAAGATCGACCCGCAGACCGCCAACCTGCTGATTGCCGGCTCACTGCTGATCGGTACGCCGTTCTTCGTGATCTTCGGCAGCCTGTCCGACCGTATAGGCCGCAAGGGCATCATCATGGCCGGCTGCATCCTCGCGGCACTGACCTACTTCCCGATCTTCCATGCCTTGACCCAGTACGGTAACCCCGACGTATTCGTTGCCCAGGAAAAGAACCCGGTCACGGTCATTGCCGATCCCGACCAGTGTTCGTTCCAGTTCGACCCGGTGGGCAAGGCCAGATTCACCAGTTCCTGCGACCTGGCCAAGACCCTGCTGGCCAAGCGGGCTATCCCCTACAAGAACGAGAAGGCCGAACCGGGCAGCGTTGCCCAGGTGCGCATCGGCGATAAAGTGATCCAGAGTTTCGAAGGCAGCAGCCTGCCCGCCGCCGAATTCAAGACCCGCAACGACGCCTTCACCGCGACCCTTGGCGGTGCGCTCAAGGAAGCCGGCTACCCGGAAAAAGCTGACCCGGCCAAGACCAACTACCCGATGGTGTTGCTGTTGCTGACCATCCTGGTGATCTACGTGACCATGGTTTACGGCCCGATTGCCGCCTGGCTGGTGGAGCTGTTCCCGACGCGCATCCGCTACACCTCGATGTCCCTGCCCTACCACATCGGCAATGGCTGGTTCGGTGGCTTCCTGCCAACAGTGGCATTCGCCATGGTGGCGGCCACGGGGGATATCTACTACGGGCTGTGGTACCCGATCGTCATCGCGGTGATGACGGCGATACTTGGCACGTTCTTCCTGCCGGAAACCAAGGATCGGGAGATTAATAATACATAGGCCCGTTGGTCTTAGCCTGTGGCTGCCACAGACCCCCTGTAGGAGCGAGCATGCTCGCGAAAAACCTGAGAACGCCGGGGGGTGTCAGGCTTCCCGCGTCAGCGTTGACGACCATCGCGAGCAGGCTCGCTCCTACAGTGAATGCGAGCCCTGAGGCTGCCACAGATCCCTTGTAGGAGCGAGCATGCTCGCGATGGACTCAAGAACACCGCGGGGAACCAGACTCCCCGCGTCAGCGTTGACGACCATCGCGAGCAGGCTCGTTCCTACAGATTGCGGGCGGGCAACTCGATGAGCACCTTCAAGCCGCCCCACTCGCTCTCGAGCAACGACAGTGTCCCGCCCCAGGCGTCGACGATGTCACGCACGATTCCCAACCCCAAGCCATGCCCGTCAGTCTGCTCATCCAGCCGCGTCCCCCGGCTGAACACCTGATCGCGGCGATCTTCGGGAATCCCCGGGCCATCGTCTTCCACGCTGAGTTCAAAGCCTTGCACAGTCTCGACCACACTCAGGCGAACCTCGGCGTCCGCCCATTTGCAAGCGTTGTCCAGCAGGTTACCCAGCAACTCCAGCAGATCTTCACGATCCCACGGCAATTGCAGGCCGGTCGGTGCGCGGTAACTCAGCTCAAGGTGTTCGCCGTGGATCATGTTCAGGGTCGCCAGCAAACCTGGCAGTTCCCCATCGCAATCAAACAGCGCACCAGGCAGCGCGTCGCCGGACAGGCGCGCGCGATTGAGTTCGCGATTGAGCCGCGTCTGGACCTGTTCCAGCTGTGCCTTGAGGGTCTTTCGCAGTTGCGGATGCGCGTCGAGCTGCTCACTGGATGCCAGGCTCAGCAAGACTGCCAATGGTGTTTTCAGGGCATGGCCGAGGTTGCCCAACGCATTGCGCGAACGCTTGAGACTGTCTTCGGTGTGGGCCAGCAGATGGTTGATCTGCGCCACCAGTGGCTCCAGTTCCACCGGCACCCGGTCGTCGAGTTGCGAGCGTTGCCCCTGCTGCAGCTGGGCGATCTGCTCACGGGCAGTTTCCAGCGGGCGCAAGGCGCGGCGTACGGTGATCCGTTGCAGCAGCAAAATCACCAGCAACCCGGCCAGGCCAAGGCCCAGACCGATCTGGCGGATGCGCCGAAAACTCTCGCGCACCGGGGTGTAATCCTGGGCGACGCTGATGGAGATCGATTGGCCTTGGCGCCGATAGTCCGTACGCAACACCAACAACTGCTGGCCATCCGGACCTAGCTGCAGGTTGCTGTTTAATCCGGGTTGGGCCAGTGGCGGCAGCTCCTGGTCCCATAACGAGCGGGAACGCCAGTGGTTGTCGGCAAAATCGATGCGGAAGTAATGCCCGGAAAACGGCCGCTGATAGGCCGGCGACAGGTGGCGCTCATCCAGTTGCAAACCCTGCGGCCCACGTACCATTGCCAGCAGCAGGCTCTCACTGTCGTTGCGCAATCCATCTTCGAGGTAACGCTGCAAGCCTATTTCGAACAGCCACAGGCTGGTTTGCGCCATGACCAGGCCGACCACCACCATCACGCTGATCAGGCCCAGGCTCAAGCGGCGTTGAATCGACCTCACCGGCCTTGTCCACCGAACAGATAACCCTGGCCACGGCGGGTTTCGATCACGCTGCGCCCCAATTTGCGTCGCAGGTGGTTGACGTGGACTTCCAGCACATTGGAATCGCGCTCGGTTTCACCGTCGTAGAGGTGCTCGGCCAGGTGGCTCTTGGAGAGGATCTGCTCGGGGTGCAGCATGAAATAGCGCAGCAGACGAAATTCCGCGGCGGTCAGCTGAATCTCGGCACCGTCACGGATCACGCACTGGCGACCTTCATCCAGATGCAGTCCGGCAGCCTGCAGGGTCGGCTGGTTGACCTGACCATGGGAGCGGCGCAGCAAGGCCTGAACGCGCAAATGCAGCTCTTCGGGATGAAAGGGTTTGCTCAGGTAATCGTCGGCGCCAGCCTTCAGGCCTTCGATGCGTTCAGCCCACGAATCCCGGGCGGTGAGGATCAGCACCGGCGTGGCCAGTCCACCCGAGCGCCATTGGGCCAATACGTCCAGCCCCGGCAATCCCGGCAAGCCGAGGTCGAGAATGATCAGGTCATAGGGTTCGGTGCTGCCCTGATGCACCGCATCGCGACCGTCTGCCAGCCAGTCGACGGCGTAGCCCTGGCGATTGAGGCCGGCCATCAGTTCATCAGCCAGCGGCACGTGGTCTTCCACCAGAAGCAGGCGCATCGGTCAATCTTCCTTGTCGTTGAGTAAACGGCCGGTCGTGGCGTCAATGTCCAGCTCGCGGACCACCCCTTCGGGGGTCAGCAGCTCGACTTCATAAATGTAGACGTCGTGTTTTTCTTCGAGCTCGGCTTCCAGCAGCTTCGCCCCGGGGTAACGACCCATTGCCTGCTGCAGCAATTGCTCCAGGGGCAGGATCACACCCTGCTGACGCAGGCGCAGGGCTTCATCCTGATCCAGGTCGCGGGCCATCACCACAGAGCAGAACGCCAGAAGCAGCAGCGCCACCCAGCCGGCGGTGCATCGTTTGAGTAAAAACACCTTCATTACCGATCCTGATGATCCTTGAGTACCTGCCCACTGACCGCGTCTAATTCCAGATCCCAGTCGACGCCTTGCCGATCACGCAGCTCCACCTGATAAAGATACTTGCCGTACTTCTCTTCCAGGCCGGTCTCGCTGACGGTAGAACCGGGATGCCGGGCCAGAGCAGTGGCATTGAGCTGCTCGAAAGACACAATGGTACCAGCGTCGCGCAGTTTCAGCGCTTCGTCAGGCCCCAGGTCGCGGGCGTGGGCGATGCTGGCACCCAGGCCGATGAGGCAGGCGGTGAACAGGGCAGTCAGGGTTTTCATGGGTGTCTCCAAAACTTTTTGCATGTTGCGTATGAAGCCACCTTAGCGGGATGAACTTAATTGAAACTGAATTGCCATCACTGACAACGCCGCCCTCCCCTGTAGAAGCGAGCAGGCTCGCGATGATCGTCAACGATGACGCGGGAAGCCTGACACCCCGCGATGCTCTCGGGTTCATCGCGAGCAGGCTCGCTCCTACAGGGATCGGTTACAACCCTTTATAATCCGTCCGCTTGCCAGACATAGAGACCGGTATGACCGCCATCCACATCAAGTTCCCTGCCCTCACCCTCAAGGCCGGCCCCCGGGCCATGGCGCACATTCGCGCCAATGGCCTGGATGCCGCCGATGTCGGCATCCTGCCAGGCGCTGCCGGCGGGCCCAAGGCGCTGGGGATTCAGGGTCTGGACCTGGCGCTGTTTGGCGAGTGGCTGCCGGCGGCACCACGGGAGCGCTCGCTGATCGGCGCATCGGTGGGTTCCTGGCGTTTCGCCAGCGCCTGCCTGCCGGATGCCGCCGAGGGCATCCGCCGTCTTGGCCAGTTGTACACCGAGCAGAACTTCGCCAAAGGCGTGACCATGGCGCAGATCAGCCAGAGCTCGCAGCGCATGCTCGATGACCTGCTCGACGGTCGCGACGGCTCGATCCTGAGCAACAGCGATTACCGGCTCAACATCATGGTGGTCAAGAGCCACGGCCTGCTGGCGGAAGATCATCGCGGCCGATTGGGTCTGGGACTGTCCTCAGTGATCGCCGACAACCTGCGCGGCCGCGCACGGCTGGCGCGGCACTTCGAGCGCCTGATCATCCACGACCCGCGCCTGGCGCCACCGGTCAACGCACTGAACGACTTTCCGTCGCGCTTCGTTGCCCTGAACGCCGGCAACCTGCGCCAGGCCTTGCTGGCCTCGGGCTCGATCCCGATGGTCATGGAAGGTGTGCGGGACCTGCCGGGGGCCGGCGCCGGAACCTTCCGCGATGGCGGCCTGCTGGACTACCACCTCGACCTGCCTTACAGCGGCGACGACATCGTGCTCTATCCGCACTTCACCGACCGGGTGATTCCCGGCTGGTTCGACAAAACTTTGCCGTGGCGCCGCGCCTGCCCGAAGCGCTTGCAGAACGTGCTGTTGCTGGCACCGTCGAAGCAATACCTGGCCCGCCTGCCCTACGGCAAACTGCCAGATCGAAGCGACTTCAAGCGTTTCATGGGCGACGCCCCGGCCCGGCGGAAATACTGGCGCGCGACCATCGATGAAAGCCGGCGCCTGGGTGACGAGTTCCTCGAGCTGGCCGCCAACGGTCGACTTGCCGAGCGCTTGCTGACCCTTTAGTCAGGACAAACTGCTAAACTCGCCGCCTGCCCACATCGCTGCGGCGATCGCCACCTGAACAGAGCTGAAACCAACCGTGGAAATCTTCAAAGAGTTTACCTTCGAATCCGCCCACCGCCTGCCCCACGTACCGGACGGCCACAAGTGCGGGCGCCTGCACGGTCACTCGTTCAAAGTGGCGATCCACCTGAGCGGCGACATCGATCCGCACACCGGCTGGATTCGCGACTTTTCCGAGATCAAGGCGATCTTCAAGCCGCTCTATGAGCGCCTGGACCACAACTACCTCAATGACATTCCTGGCCTTGAGAATCCGACCAGCGAAGTGCTGGCCAAATTCATCTGGGCTGAACTCAAGCCTTTGCTGCCGGAACTCAGTGCAATCCGCATCCACGAGACCTGCACCAGCGGCTGCATCTATCGCGGCGAGTAGTCCAACTCCCATATTGGCTCCCACAGTGCGCTACGGTGATCAATGCCACTGGCGGGGATTGTCACCAGCGAGCTAACGTAGGGATATCCTCTCCAGGAATCTCTATAAGGACTCTGCTCATGCACATCATCAACGCCCGTCTGCGCAACCAGGAAGGTCTGCATGAGTTGCACCTGAAAGACGGCCTGATCAGCAGCATCGCCCGCCAGACTGAAGCCCCGACCCTGGGTCCGGACGATCTGGATGCCGGCGGCAATCTGGTGGTGCCGCCCTTTGTCGAGCCGCACATCCACCTCGATGCGACCCTGACCGCGGGCGAGCCGCGCTGGAACATGAGCGGCACGCTGTTCGAAGGCATCGAGTGCTGGGGCGAGCGCAAGGCGACCATCACCCTGGAAGACACCAAGACCCGGGCGAAAAAAACCATCCAGAGCCTGGCCGCCCACGGCATCCAGCATGTGCGCACCCACGTTGACGTCACCGACCCGCAGCTGACCGCACTCAAGGCCATGCTCGAAGTGCGTGAGGAAAGCCGGCATCTGGTCGACATGCAAATCGTCGCGTTCCCCCAGGAAGGCATCGAGTCTTACCGTAATGGTCGCGAGCTCATGGAAGAAGCCATTCGCATGGGCGCGGACGTGATCGGCGGCATTCCGCATTTCGAGTACACCCGCGATCAGGGCGTCAGTTCGGTGAAGTTCCTCATGGACCTGGCCGAACGCAGCGGTTGCCTGGTGGATGTGCACTGTGACGAAACCGACGACCCGCACTCACGGTTCCTCGAAGTGCTGGCCGAGGAAGCCCGCAGCCGCGACATGGGTTCTCGGGTCACGGCCAGCCACACCACCGCCATGGGCTCCTACGACAATGCCTACTGCGCCAAGCTGTTTCGCCTGCTCGGGCATTCGGGGATCAGTTTTGTCTCCTGCCCCACCGAGAGCATCCACCTGCAGGGACGCTTCGATAACTTCCCGAAACGCCGGGGCGTGACCCGGGTCAACGAGTTGCTCGAAGCCGGCATGAACGTGTGCTTCGGCCAGGACTCGATCGTCGACCCATGGTATCCGCTGGGCAATGGCAACATCCTGCGGGTGCTCGAAGCTGGCCTGCACATTTGCCACATGCTCGGTTTTCGCAACCTGCAAAGTGCGCTGGACCTGGTCACTGACAACAGCGCCAGAGCCATGGCCCTGGGCGAGCGTTACGGGCTGGAACGGGGGCGGCCGGCGAATCTGTTGATTCTGTCGGCGGACAGTGATTATGAGGTGATTCGCAGTCAGGGGTTGCCGTTGTATTCGATCCGCGATGGCAAGGTGCTGATGAAGCGCACGATGCCGGTGGTGGAGTTTGCTGGACTGAGCTGAAGTATGCGTTGACAGGATTGGTACCATCGCGAGCAGGCTCGCTCCTACAGTGGTTTAACGTCGTTCATAAAACCTGTGGGAGCCTGCTCGCGATGGCTGTTTCAGAATCAATCGATCATTCGAGCCCTGCCAAACAGGCTGACCCGACTCAACTCCCCCAACTCTTGCTCCAGCAAGATCGGCGCCGTACCGCCCGGCATCGTCACTTTGACCTCACCGGCACTGACCCAACCGACCCGCCACGCCGCACACGCCACCGCGCTGGCGCTGGTGCCCGAGGACGCCGTGGGCCCCTCGCCGCGCTCGAACACACGCGCGGTAATGTGCCCTTCAGACTCCAGCATCGCCCATTGCAGGTTGATCCCCGCCGGGCAGGGTTTACCTGCGCCGGTCGGCATGGCATAGGCAATGCGCGTCAGCTCTTCGCCCAGCGCTGGCTCGCGCATTTGCTCATTGCTCGGCAAGGCATCGGCGCTGTCCACCAGCGTCACGCAATGCGGATTGCCGACCCGCGCGAACTGACTGCGCGACCATGCACTATTGAGTGCCGACAATTGTTTAACGTGGCTGAGTTCGCGGTCATTGAACATGACCACTTCAACCCCGTGGGCACTGACCGCCGAAGGTCCGAATCCCGGCTGGCCCAGATCGAGCCAGAAACCTTGTACCCCCTCGACCTGCGCAGCTTTCACTGAAGTCTGCCCCGGCGAAGGCGTATCAGCCTTATCGTGGTGAACCCTGAGCAGACTGGCTTCGCTCTGCGGCAACAGCCCTTGATCACTGAGGGCCTGGGAAAAAATCGTCAGCCCGTTGCCGCTGCGCTCGGCCAGGGTGCCATCGGTGTTGACGATCAACAGATCAAAGGGCGATGACGATTGAAACGGGCCCACCAGCAAACCATCGCTGCGATGCTCCTTGCTGCCGACCGGTTGTGTGCCGGGAGCCCAGCCGCAACAGGCTTCTATGGCCGCCTGCGCCCAGGCCTCACGGCTTTGCGCCGCGCGGCTGGCCTGCTCGGGCACCGCTATACCCTGCTCCCGCAACTCCTCGGGTGCCACCACTATGTAGATATTGCCCCGTGCATCGTACCGCTGCGCCATGACACCCTCCCCCAGCTGTATTGGATTGCCTCAACATATCGCGAAACAGCCCGGGGCTGTGCAACGATGTCACCCTGATTGACCGGCAAAGCATCCGGACTCTGATCGAACCCCATAGGTATTTTCCTGTCCTTTGGGAACGTGCTTTTTACCAAGGATTGAAATGACCAGCCTGAATTCCCAACGCACATTCGTGCCCGGGCGCATGGAGCAAATTTCCACTCGCATCGCCTTCTTCATCGCCGGGGTCGGTATCGCTGCCTGGGCGCCGCTGGTGCCGTATGCCAAAGCCCGGGCCGGGCTGGATGAAGGCACCCTGGGCTTGTTGCTGTTGAGCCTGGGCGTAGGTTCGATTATGGCGATGCCCGTGGCGGGGATGCTGGCGTCACGCTTTGGTTGTCGGCGGGTGGCCAGCGGCGGCACCTTGCTGATCTGCGCGGCCCTGCCACTGCTGGCAACGGTGTCGTCGATTCCCGCGTTGATCGCGGCTCTGTTCATGTTCGGCGCCGGTCTCGGCACAGTGGATTCGACAGTGAACCTGCAAGCGGTGATCGTCGAGCGCGCCAGCGGCAAAAACATGATGTCGGGCTTCCATGGCCTGTTCAGCCTCGGCGGGATTGTCGGCGCGGCGGGGGTCAGCGGTCTGCTCGGCCTGGGCGTTTCTCCGCTGGGCGCGATGCTGGTGGTGGTCGTGCTGCTGTTGATCGCACTGGCCAGGGCCGTGCCGCATATGTTGCCCTATGGCAGCGAAAGCTCGGGGCCGGCGTTTGCCGTTCCCCACGGCATCGTCCTGTTCATCGGCGGCATGTGTTTTATCGTGTTCCTGGCTGAAGGCGCGGCGCTGGACTGGAGCGCGGTATTTCTGACCCAAGAGCGCGGCATCGACACTGCTTACGCGGGGCTGGGTTATGCGGCGTTTGCCTTGACCATGACCGTGGGGCGTTTAACCGGTGACGCAATCGTGCGTCGCCTGGGCCCGACGCGAGTGATTGTATTCGGTGGGCTGACAGCGGCCGCCGGGCTGTTTCTGGCGACCTTCGCACCCAGCTGGGAGGCGGCGCTGGTGGGTTATACGTTACTGGGCGCCGGTTGCTCGAACATCGTACCGGTGCTGTACACCGCGGTGGGCAAGCAGACCGTCATGCCGCAAAGCATCGCCGTGCCGGCCATTACCACGCTGGGCTATGCGGGGATTCTCGCGGGGCCTGCGCTGATCGGCTTCATCGCCCATGCCAGCAGCCTGAGCTTTGCCTTTGCCTTGATGGCGGTGTTGCTGGTGGCGGTGGCGATTGGCGGTCGGGGGTTGAAGGTCTGAATTGCGCTTTTGATCGTTCCCACGTTCTGCGTGAGAACGATCACAAGGTGCTCCGTGCGCTTGCCAATCTGCCTTCCGTCAGGAAAGCTCGATAACGGCACACAGCCAAAGGATTCTGGCAGGAATCCCAATGCAGCCTTCAATGGGCTGTAGCAAAGTGCAGGCGTGCCTGTCACCGGCTTTCCCAGGAACTCACCCATGTTCAGCTCCAAAGCGTCCTTAAAACAAAAACCGCTCACCCGACTCGCTCTGGCCATCACCCTCGCCCTGCCATTCTGGGCGAACACTGCCCAGGCCCACGGCGGCCACGCAGAGATGGTGCCGCTGCAAGCGGGCCTTGAAGCGTTTGGCGCCACGGTCAAATGGGATGACTACGCCAATCTGTTCACCATTGCCAAAGACGGGGTCTACCTGCAGGTCAAGCCGAACAGCAAGGTGGCGATGCTCAACGGCAAGCCCATGGAGCTGACGGTGCCGGTGGTGTTCAAGGAGCATACGGCGTTCATGTCCAAGGACTTCATCAACCAGGTGTTCCAGTCCGGCCTGGACAAGACCTTTGTCGTCGAGACCCGCCCGAACCCGCTCAACCCTTTGAGCGCGGACGAGATCAACGCCGCAGTGGCCATCATCAAGAAATCGGAGCACTACCAGCCCGGTTTTCGCTTCACCGAAATCTCGGTCAAGGCGCCGCCCAAGGATCAGGTGTGGAACTTCGTCTTTACCGGGCAAAACGTCGCCCAGTCGCGCCAGGCCAATATCGTGGTACTGGACGGCAAGCATGTGATCGAAGCGCTGGTCGATCTCGACAGCAAGGCCCTGACTTCATGGCAACCGGTCGAAGGCGCCCACGGCATGGTGCTGCTGGATGACTTCGCCACCGTGCAGGCCGCCGTGGAGAACAGCCCTGAATACGCCCAGGCCCTGGCCAAGCGCGGCATCAACGACGTGAAAAAGGTCGTGGCCACCCCGCTGACGGTTGGCTATTTCGACGGTAAGGATGGCTTGGCCCAGGACAAGCGCCTGCTGAAAATCGTCAGTTACCTCAACACCGACGACGGCAACTATTGGGCGCATCCGATCGAAGGCCTGGTAGCCACGGTCGACCTGGAACAGAAAAAACTGATCAAGATCGAAGACGAGGCGATCATCCCGGTGCCGATGAAACCGACCCCCTACGACGGGCGCGGGCGCCAGGCTGTGCAGGTCAAGCCGCTGCAGATCATCGAGCCCGAGGGCAAGAACTACACCATCAGCGGCAACAGCATTCACTGGCAGAACTGGGACTTGCACGTTCGGCTCGACTCGCGGGTCGGTCCGATCCTGTCCACCGTCACCTTTGATGACAAGGGCAAGAAACGCAAGATCATGTACGAAGGCTCGCTGGGCGGCATGATCGTGCCTTATGGCGACCCGGATGTTGGCTGGTACTTCAAGGCCTACCTCGACTCGGGCGACTACGGCATGGGCACCCTGACCTCGCCGATCGCCCGGGGTAAAGACGCCCCGGAAAACGCCGTGCTGCTGGACGCCACCATCGCCGACTACACCGGCGCACCGACAGCGATTCCCCGCGCCATCGCGGTGTTCGAGCGCTATGCCGGCCCGGAATACAAACACCAGGAAATGGGCCAGCCCAACCTCAGCACCGAGCGTCGGGAACTGGTGGTGCGCTGGATCAGCACGGTCGGCAACTACGACTACATCTTCGACTGGGTCTTCCAGCAGAACGGCACCATCGGCATCGACGCCGGCGCCACCGGCATCGAGGCGGTCAAGGGCGTGAAGTCCAAAACCATGCACGAAGCCACCGCCCAGGAAGACACCCGTTACGGCACCCTGCTCGACCACAATATCGTCGGCACCACGCACCAGCACATCTACAACTTCCGCCTGGACATGGACGTGGATGGTGAAAGCAACTCACTGGTGGAAGTGAACCCGGTGATTGCCCCGAACGATCGTGGCGGGCCGCGCACCAGTACCATGCAGACCGAAACCCGCGTGGTCAGCAGCGAGCAACAGGCGGCGCAGAAATTCGACCCGTCGACCGTGCGCCTGCTGACCAACTACAGCAAGGAAAACAAGGTCGGCAACCCGGTTTCCTACCAGTTGATCCCGTATGCCGGCGGTACGCACCCGGTGGCCAAGGGCGCCAACTTCGGCAACGACGAATGGCTGTACCACCGCCTGAGTTTCATGGACAAGCAACTGTGGGTGACGCAATACAACCCTGAAGAAAAGTACCCGGAGGGCAAGTACCCGAACCGCTCGGATAAAGACTCGGGCCTGGGGCAGTTCACCGGGGATAACCAGTCCATCGAGAACACCGACGACGTGGTCTGGCTGACCACCGGCACCACCCACATTGCCCGCGCCGAAGAGTGGCCCATCATGCCGACCGAGTGGGTGCATGCGCTGCTCAAACCGTGGAACTTCTTCGATGAAACGCCGACGTTGAACCTCAATTCACCGAAATAACCAATGGCAAACACCATCCCACTGTAGGAGCGAGCATGCTCGCGATGGACGTTAACGATAACGCGGGGAGCCTGATTCCCCGCGGTGCTCTTGAGTCCATCGCGAGCATGCTCGCTCCTACAGGGAGTTCGGGGTTCAGGTGAGACCGTCATTGGGGTATTCGAGGTCCAGGTGAGACCATCATTGGGGTATTCGGTGGTCAAACGATTCAAGCATACCGCTTGCGATACTCCCCCGGCGCAATGCCGAAGCGCGACTTGAATGCCGTGGAAAAGTAGCTCGAATCGGAAAACCCCCACGAATAACCCAGCACCGACAACTTCTGCTCCTTGCCCGAGCAGCGCAGGGATTCGGCGCACAGGTCCAGGCGGCGGTTCTTGATGTAGCGCGCCACCACCAGGCCCTTCTTGGCGAACATCCGGTACAGGCCACGGGTGGACATGCCGACTTCCCGCGCCAGCCACTCCGGGCACAGCTCCTCGGAGCGAATGTTTTCGTCAACGCAGCTCAGGGTCTTGCGAAAGATACGCTCATGGGCATCCTCGCCATCGTCGGCCTGGCAGATCGCCGGCCGCAGCAGGCTGACAATCGCCTCCAGGGTCGCTTCGCTTTCTTGTCGGGTCAGGTTCTGCTGGCGGGTGGCATCGAGAATCAACCGGTGCGACAACATGGCGATGGGCGAACTCGCGGCGATGCGATGACCGCACTTGACCTGGTTGAAACGCAGGGTTTGCTCGACCAGTTGATACGGCAGGATCAGCGACAACTGCCTGGAGTTTTCGCTGTAGGTGAAGTCGCTTGGCCGCGACGCATCGATCAGCGTGATGTCGCCGGGCGCCAGCAACACCCTGCTGTCGCCCTGGGCCATTCCCGCGGTGCCATCGAGCTGGAACACCGCGAAGTACTTGCCGCCCTCGCCCACCGCGACTTCCCGGGGCGTGCGGAACAGCCGGGCCTGGCACACGTCGACGAAACTGAGTTTCAGGGCGTCGCTCTGGTGTTCGCGGATACGCCCGGCGAATTCGCAGCCCAGGGGCTGTGCGTCGAAGGCGCCACAGATCTGGTTGATCTGATGGATCCACTGATCGAACCCGTCATGGCGCTGTGCAGTAGTTGAAATCATGTCTGGCCTCACGCAGGCTTGTTTTTATTGTCTACGTCAATCCACACGACATCGGGATGCTCCGCGTCTCCTGAACCGCACCACTCCCTGAACAATGACGTGCTATTTGAGTCCGCCAAACCGCCGATAGAAGCTTTCACCCACCTCCGGTAACGGGCCGTCGGCCGTTTCCAGGGCGCTGTTGAGCCATTCCTCGGCCTTGGCATAAATCAAACGGTAAATATTGCGGCACAACTGGCGGGCGGCACGGCCTTCCCAATCGCCGGGTAACAACTCGTCCGGTAATTGCGGGTCACGCAGCAGCAGCTTGCGGTATTCGTGAATAAGCAGGATCCGCGCCAGGAAACAATCGGCCGGCTGCAGGTTCTCCTGCTCGCGCAGCGCTTGCCACAGCGGCCGAAACAACTGGATGAACTCGCTGTAATGGGTCGCCAGTTCCTCGATGTTCCAGCTTTCACGCACTTGCAGGCGCAGGGCCTTGGAAGCCAGCACGTCCTGGGCAGTGGTTTCGAAGACGATGGTGTCTTCCTGGACACCCAGGTCGAGCAGGGTCGCATTGACGTCGGTGCGCTCAATGCGCGGGCAGGCGAGCACCCCCGGCGATATCGCACCGAAACCTTGCCATTCGAGTTCTTCGCGCACTTGCTTGCGCTTTTCCTGGGTCAACTGCGACAGCATCACCAGGCACCAGGAGCCGTCCCAGGCTGGCATGGAGGTGTTGTAGACCCGCTTGAACGCCTTGTCGAAACGTCGGCGGCCGGTGCCGGTCAGGCTGTAGTAACTGCGTCGGCCGACTTTTTCGGCGGTCAGCCAGCCTTCCTTGGTCAGGCGGAAAATCGAGGTGCGGATCAGCCGTTCATTGATGCCGATAGGTTCGAGCAACTGGATCAGGCTGCCCAGCCATACCGTACCGCCGTGGGGCTCGATGGCGTCCCCGTACAGGGTGATAATCAGCGAACTGGCGCGGATCGGCGTCTGTTCCTGGAAGCGGGTGATCAGATTGTTCAAGGGTATCAGGGACGACATAGGCGTACCGAGCGGAAAAAGAAAAGGAATATACCGAAAATCCTCTTGTGGGAGCGGGCTTGCTCGCGAAGGCGGTGAGTCAGTTTATAAATCTGTCGTCTGACACTGCGCTTTCGCGAGCAAGCCCTCTCCCACTGGGACTGTATTCACATGCGATTACCTTTGGGTCGCAGGGCGCTATCGCTGATGCGTGGGCGATCGGGTTCCGGCTCGGTCAGCGGCTCGCAAACCTGCATCTGTTCCAGGCAACGCTGGGCCAGTTGCTGATACTCCCGGGTACCCGCCAGTTTCCACGCCACTTCCTGATCGCTGAGGCTGCGCTTGACGATGGCCGGCGCGCCCATCACCAGCGACTGCTCCGGGCATTCGAATCCCGCTTTGACGAACGCCGCCGCCGAGACGAATGACCGCGGGCCGATCCGTGCGTTGTCCATCACCACGGCATTCATGCCGACCAGTGCGTCGGCACCGATCCGGCAGCCGTGCAGCACTGCGCCATGCCCTATATGACCATTGCGTTCGACCACGGTGTCGCTATCGGGAAAGCCGTGCATCACGCAGGTGTCCTGCAGGTTGGCGCCCTCCTCCAGCACGATTCGCCCGAAGTCCCCACGCAGGCTCGCCAGGGGGCCGACATAACAATGCGGACCGACGATCACATCACCGATCAATACAGCCGACGGATGCACGTAAGCGCTCGGGTCAACCACCGGGGTCAGGCCATCAAGGCTGTAGCAAGTCATGGGAGCTTCCTTCGCAAAGCGATGCGGATAATGATTTGTTTTGTATCACATCACTTTTGACATCACAAAGACAAAAAACCGTATCACTTGGAAAAGCCCTTTCCGACGACCTGCATTACGCCTGGCAGATCCTCAAAAAACCCAATAAAAACGGGGATTAGATCGAAATTAAATGGATTTCAACACAATCACCTCGCATCAAATCAACCACCATTAAGACACGTTAAACCTATTTTGATATTGCTTTTGCGTATCACGTTGTAGCTATACTTGGGCATAACCGGCCCCTGCGGCCGATCCAATAACGAGCCGGCGCCACGCCGAGCCTGCACCACGAGGGCATCCGCCATGCCTCAAACCCTTGCTATCGAGCTGATCGAGCCCGGCGTTCGCCTGATTACCCTGCAGCGTCCGCAAGCCCTGAATGCCCTGACCACCGAGTTGCTGGGTGAGCTGGCCGACGAACTGAACGCCGCGCAAGCTGACCCCGCGACCCGCGCCGTGGTCCTCACCGGCAGCCGCAAGGCGTTCGCCGCCGGTGCCGACCTCAAGGAAATGGCCGAATGCAATCTGGTCGGTGTCCTCAACGACCCGCGCCAGGCCTCGTGGCAAAGCATCACCCGCTTCAGCAAACCACTGATCGCCGCCGTCAACGGCTTCGCCCTCGGCGGTGGCTGCGAACTGGCCATGCACGCTGACATCATCATTGCCGGTGAAGACGCCCGCTTCGGCCAGCCGGAAATCAACCTCGGAATCATGCCCGGCGCCGGGGGCACCCAGCGCCTGCTACGCGCTGTCGGCAAGTCCATGGCGATGCAAATGGTCCTGACCGGCGACGCAATCGACGCCCGCCAGGCCCAGCGCGCCGGCCTGGTCAGTGAAGTGACGCAACCGGAATTGACCGTCGAACGTGCCGTGCAGGTCGCCCGCAGCATTGCCGCCAAGGCTCCGCTGGCAGTGCGCCTGGCCAAGGAAGCGCTGCTCAAGGCCATGGACACCGACCTCGCCAGCGGCCTGCGTTTCGAGCGCCACGCCTTCACCTTGCTGGCGGGCACCCGCGACCGCGACGAAGGCATCCGCGCGTTCCAGGAAAAACGCCGGCCGAACTTCACCGGCGAATAAACCGGTTATCAGCCACCGAATTCGAATGACCGCCAAGAGAGCGCCCAGACCATGAACTTCGAACACATCCTGTTTTCCATCGAGGCCGGCGTCGCCCTGCTCAGCCTCAACCGCCCGGACCAGCTCAACAGTTTCAACACGCAAATGCATGGTGAAGTGAAGGAGGCGCTGAAACAGGTGCGGCAGAACCCGGACGTGCGCGTCTTGTTGCTGACCGGTGAAGGCCGAGGCTTCTGCGCCGGGCAAGACCTGAGCGATCGCAACGTCGCACCGGGCAGCGCCGTGCCGGATCTGGGTGAGTCGATCGAGAAGTTCTACAACCCGATGATCCGCCAGTTGCGCGACCTGCCGCTGCCGGTGATCTGCGCGGTCAATGGCGTGGCGGCCGGGGCTGGGGCCAACATCCCATTGGCCTGCGACCTGGTGCTGGCGGCGCGCTCGGCCAGTTTCATTCAGGCCTTCTGCAAAATCGGCCTGATTCCTGATTCCGGTGGCACCTGGACCCTGCCACGCCTGGTCGGCATGGCGCGGGCCAAGGCGCTGGCGCTGTTGGGTAACCGCCTGACCGCCGAGCAGGCCGAGCAATGGGGCCTGATCTACCGCTGCGTGGAAGACGCCGAACTGCGCGACGAAGCCTTGAAGCTGGCGCGCCACCTGGCCACTCAGCCGACCTACGGCCTGGCACTGATCAAACGCAGCCTGAACGCCAGCATGAGCAACAGCTTCGACGAACAGCTGGAGCTGGAACGCGATCTGCAACGCCTGGCCGGGCGCAGTGCGGATTATCGCGAAGGCGTCGGCGCCTTCATGGAAAAACGCAGCCCAAGCTTCAAGGGGCGCTGAGCCATGAGCGCACTGAACACTACCGCACGTATCGCCGTGATCGGCGCCGGGGCCATGGGTGCCGGCATCGCTCAGGTCGCGGCACAGGCCGGGCACCCGGTGCTGCTGCTGGACAACCGTCCCGGCGCCGCGGCTCAAGCCATCGAAGGCATCAACCGGCAATTGGGCAAGCGGGTCGACAGCGGCAAGCTGTCCGCCGAGTCGCGCAGCGCAACCATTGGTCGCCTGGTGGCTGTGGAAGCCATCGAAGCCCTGGCCGATTGCGATTTGATCATCGAAGCCATCGTCGAGAACCTTGAGGTCAAGCGCGCGCTGTTCCGCCAGCTCGAAGGCATCTGCGGCGAACACTGCATTCTGGCCAGCAACACCTCGTCGCTGTCGATCACCAGCATTGCTGCACAGCTGAGCCATCCGCAGCGCCTGCTCGGCCTGCACTTCTTCAACCCGGCGCCGGTGATGGCGCTGGTGGAAATCGTTTCCGGGCTGGCCAGCGATCCAGTCCTGGCCGAATGCCTGTACGACACCGCCAGGGCCTGGGGCAAAAAACCGGTGCATACCCGCTCTACTCCGGGCTTCATCGTCAACCGCGTGGCCCGGCCGTTTTATGCCGAAAGCCTGCGCCTGCTGCAGGAAGGCGCTGCCGATTGCCCTACCCTGGATGCACTGATGCGCGACGCCGGCGGATTTGCCATGGGTGCGTTCGAGCTGACCGACCTGATCGGCCACGACGTCAACTACGCGGTGACCTGCTCGGTGTTCAGTGCCTACTACAACGACACGCGCTTCCTGCCTTCGCTGATCCAGAAAGAACTGGTGGACGGCGGGCGCCTGGGTCGCAAGAGCGGGCAGGGTTTCTATTCTTACGCCGAAGGTGTCGAGCGCGCGTTACCTGCGCAGGTCGCCAGCACCGCGACCGTGGATGTGTGCATCGTCGAAGGTGATCTGGGCATTGCCCGGGGTTTGCTTGCGCGCCTTCGCGAGCAGGGCATCGAAGTCATCCAGCGCGATGGCCGGGGCCTGCTGCGCGTCGGCGACGCCGTACTGGCTTTGAGCGATGGACGCATGGCTTGCCAGCGCGCCAGGGAAGACGGGCTGCGCAATCTGATTCTGCTGGACCTGGCACTGGATTACGGCCAGGCCAAACGCATCGCCATCAGTTGCGCGGAGGGCATCGACCCACAAGCTCTGGAACAAGGAATCGCGCTACTGCACCAGGCCGGCTTCAAAGTCAGCCAACTCAGCGACAGCCCCGCCCTCGCGGTGCTGCGTACCGTGGCCATGCTCGCCAACGAAGCCGCCGATGCCCTGCTGCAAGGCGTGGCTTCGGCCGCCGACATCGATCTGGCCATGCGCGCCGGGGTCAATTACCCGCAAGGCCCGCTGGCCTGGGCGGATGCGATCGGGCTGCGGCACATCCTCAGCGTACTGGAAAACCTGCAAGCCGTTTACGGCGAAGAACGCTATCGCCCTTCGCTGCTGTTGCGTCGTCGGGTCGCTGAAGGGAGAACATTCCATGACTAACCATGAAGCGATGAACCTGGCCAGCACCTGCGCCCAGGCCTTGTTCCAGCGCGACACCGCCAGCCAGGCCATGGGCATGCGCCTGCTGTCCGCAGGTCCCGGTTGCGCCCGGGTGGGCATGACCGTACGCGCCGACATGCTCCAGGGCCATGGCACCTGCCACGGCGGCTACCTGTTCGCCCTCGCCGACTCGGCGTTCGCGTTCGCTTGCAACAGCTACAACGAAGCCACCGTGGCCATCGGCTGCAGCATCGACTACATCGCCCCGGCACGACTGGGCGATACGTTGAACGCCGACTGCATCGAGCAAAGCCGTTCCGGGCGCACCGGCAACTATGACGTACGCATTGAAAACCAGCAGGGTCAGTTGATCGCCCTGTTCCACGGCAAATCCTACAAAGTGCGCGGCCCCGTGCTGGCGCAGGAGACCCCTGATGAATGACGCCCTGATCATCGACGCGGTACGCACCCCGATCGGCCGCTATGCCGGAGTGCTGAGCGGCGTGCGCGCCGACGACCTCGGCGCGGTGCCCCTGCGCGAACTGCTGCGCCGCCACCCGCAAGTCGACTGGAACTCGGTCGACGACGTGATCTACGGCTGCGCCAACCAGGCCGGTGAAGACAACCGCAACGTCGCACGCATGTCGGCGCTGCTGGCTGGCCTGCCGGTCAGCGTGCCCGGCACCACTCTCAATCGCCTGTGCGGTTCCGGGCTGGATGCGGTCGGCAGCGCAGCCCGGGCTATTCGCAGTGGCGAAGTCGGCCTGATGCTGGTCGGCGGCGTCGAATCGATGTCCCGCGCACCGCTGGTGATGGGCAAGGCCGAGCAGGCATTTTCCCGCCAGGCCGAGATCTTCGATACCACCATCGGCTGGCGCTTCGTCAATCCACTGATGAAAAAGGCCTACGGCATCGACTCCATGCCGGAAACCGCGGAAAACGTCGCCGCACAGTTCAACATCTCCCGGGCCGACCAGGACGCTTTCGCCCTGCGCAGCCAGCAACGCGCCGCTGCGGCCCAAGCTAACGGGCGCTTGGCCAAGGAGATCGTTGCAGTAGAAATTCCCCAGCGCAAAGGCCCGGCCAAAGTGGTCGAGCACGATGAGCACCCGCGCGGCGATACCACCCTGGAACAGCTTGCCAAACTCGGCACACCGTTCCGCGAAGGCGGCAGCATCACCGCCGGCAACGCCTCCGGAGTCAATGACGGTGCCTGCGCCCTGTTGCTGGCCAGCCCCGAAGTCGCCAAACGTCACGGCCTGACCGCACGCGGTCGGGTGGTGGCGATGGCCACCGCGGGCGTCGAACCGCGAATCATGGGCATCGGCCCGGTACCGGCAACGCGCAAGGTGCTGGAAGTGGCCAACCTGAGCCTGGCGGACATGGACGTGATCGAGCTCAACGAAGCTTTTGCCGCACAAGGCCTGGCGGTATTGCGCGAACTGGGCCTGAGCGACACCGATCCACGGGTCAACCCCAACGGCGGCGCCATTGCCCTCGGTCATCCGCTGGGCATGAGTGGCGCGCGCCTGGTCACCACCGCCCTGCATGAGCTTGAGGAACGCAACGGTCGCTACGCCCTGTGCACCATGTGCATCGGCGTCGGCCAAGGCATCGCGCTGATCATCGAGCGCTTGTCCGACTAAAGAACCGCGATTCCCGGGGAGCCGAGAGGTATCCTTGGGGCATGCACTCAAAGCCCCTGTGCAAAGGGCTGGAACACAAAAATAATTCGAGTGAAGTTATGAACATGCCAATAGCCCGATCCACGCTTGATCCTGTGCTGGACCCGCTGGAAACCGCCAGCATCGACGAGTTGCGCCAGCATCAGCTGGAGCGCCTGCGCTGGAGCCTGAACCACGCCTACAACAACGTGCCGCTGTACCGTCAGCGCTTCGATGCCCTGGGCGTACACCCGGACGACATCAAGTCCCTGGATGACCTGGCGAAGTTCCCCTTCACCACCAAGTCCGACCTGCGCGACAACTACCCCTACGGCATGTTTGCCGTGCCGATGCACGACATCGTGCGCCTGCATGCGTCCAGTGGCACCACCGGCAAACCGACCGTGGTCGGCTACACCCAGAACGACATAGACACCTGGGCCAACGTGGTCGCACGCTCGATCCGCGCAGCCGGTGGCCGGCGTGGCGACAAGGTACACATCTCCTATGGCTACGGCCTGTTCACCGGCGGCCTCGGCGCGCATTACGGTGCCGAACGCCTGGGCTGCACGGTGATTCCGATGTCCGGCGGCCAGACCGAGAAACAAGTGCAACTGATCAAGGATTTCCAGCCGGACATCATCATGGTCACGCCGTCCTACATGCTCAACATCGCCGATGAAATCGAGCGCCAGGGCATCGACCCGCACAAACTGGCCCTGCGCCTGGGCATCTTCGGCGCCGAGCCATGGACCGCCGAACTGCGCAGCGCCATTGAAGCGCGCATGGGCATCACGGCCCTGGACATCTACGGTCTTTCGGAAATCATGGGCCCGGGCGTGGCCATGGAATGTGCCGAAACCAAGGATGGCCCGACTATCTGGGAAGACCATTTCTACCCGGAAATCATCGACCCGGTCACTGGCGAAGTGCTGCCGGACGGTCAGATGGGTGAGCTGGTGTTCACCTCCCTGAGCAAAGAAGCCCTGCCGATGATCCGCTACCGCACCCGGGATCTGACGCGCCTGCTGCCGGGCACCGCACGACCGATGCGGCGCATCGACAAGATCACCGGGCGCAGCGATGACATGCTGATCATTCGTGGGGTCAACGTATTCCCGACCCAGATCGAGGAGCAGGTACTGAAAGTCAAACAACTTTCCGAGTGCTACGAAATTCATCTGTATCGCAATGGCAACTTGGACAGCGTCGATGTGCATGTTGAGCTGCGGGCTGAACATCAGCACATGAGCGATGAACAGCAGAAGGCGGTTTGTGGCGAGTTGAGCAAGCATATCAAGACGTATATCGGGATCAGTTCGCGGATCGTTTTGCAGCCGCTCCACGCGATCAAGCGGTCGGAGGGCAAGGCTTGCCACGTGGTGGATAAGCGTCCCAAGGCGTGATGGTTTAAAGAATGACTGCTGCACCTCTTATGGCCCTGCTTTTGCGGGGCTTTTTTTGCGCGAGTGGAAAGTTCAAGTTATGCGTAGCGGCTGAGATCCAACCCCCTCACCCCAGCCCTCTCCCCCAAGGGGGCGAGGGGAAAGGGAGCAGATCTTTGTAGATTTCAAAACCTGAGTTCGACTCGAAATTTTCCGGTCGATGCACCTCGAAAGAACCCACCGTCGGCTCCCCCCTCTCCAAACCTGAGTCCAACCCGATTTTTTCAGGTCGATGCACCTCGAAAGAACCCACCGTCGGCTCCCCCCTCTCCAAACCTGAGTCCAACCCAATTTTTTCAGGTCGATGCACCTCGAAAGAACCCACCGTCGGCTCCCCCCCTCTCCAAACCTGAGTCCAACCCGATTTTTTCAGGTCGATGCACTTCGAAAGACCCCACCGTCGGCTCCCCCCTCTCCAAACCTGAGTCCAACCCGTTTTTCAGGTCGATGCACCTCGAAAGAACCCACCGTCGGCTCCCCCCCCCTCTCCAAACCTGAGTCCAACCCGTTTTTTCAGGTCGATGCACCTCGAAAGAACCCCTCCGTCGGCTCCCTCTCCCTCCGGGAGAGGGCTGGGGTGAGGGTGGCTTTTTGGATCTTGGCAAAGACCGTCCATCCCAAAGCGATACAAAAACACATACGACACGATATTTACTGTTTGATATTAAATTCTGTATCGCTTATAAAGTTCTCCATGCCTTCAACAGATTCACGGCGGGAGACACCCGAATGTACGCACAGCTTGTAGAAACCGGCGTAAAGCGCATCAAAGACCTGTCGGAGATGTCCGAACAGGAACGCGCCTTCCAGGAAAAAATCGATTCAGAAATCAAGATCGAAGCAAAAAACTGGATGCCCGATGCCTATCGCCAGACCCTCATCCGGCAGATCTCGCAGCACGCTCACTCGGAAATCGTCGGCATGCTGCCGGAAGGCAACTGGGTCACCCGCGCGCCAAGCCTCAAGCGCAAACTGCAACTGATGGCCAAAATCCAGGACGAAGCCGGCCACGGTCTCTACCTGTACAGCGCCATGGAAACCCTCGGCGCCGATCGCGATGAAGAGATCGACAAGCTGCACAGCGGCAAGGCCAAGTACTCGAGCATTTTCAATTACCCGACGCTGAACTGGGCCGACATGGGCGCAGTAGGCTGGCTGGTCGATGGGGCGGCGATCGTCAACCAGGTGGTGCTGCAGCGCACCTCCTACGGCCCGTACTCGCGGGCGATGATCCGCATCTGCAAGGAAGAGAGCTTCCACCAGCGCCAGGGCTACGAAATCCTGCTGACCATGATGCGCCACGGTACTCAGGCGCAAAAAGACATGGTCCAGGACGCGATCAATCGCCTCTGGTGGCCGTCGCTGATGATGTTTGGCCCAAGCGACGAACACTCGCCGAACAGTGCGCAATCGATGGCCTGGAAAATCAAGCGCCAGAGCAACGACGAACTGCGCCAGCGCTTCATCGACCAGACCATCCCGCAGCTTGAGCTTTTGGGCTGCACCTGCCCCGACCCGGACTTGAAGTGGAACGCCGAACGTGGCCACTACGACTTCGGCGAAATCCAGTGGAGCGAATTCTACGAAGTGCTCAAGGGCAACGGCCCGTGCAATCAGGAGCGCGTCGACACCCGCCGCAAGGCGATTGAAGACGGTGCCTGGGTTCGTGAAGCCGCCGTCGCCCACGCCCGCAAAAAACAAAACAAGAACGCCGCCTGATTCGGCCACCTGATCTGGAGACACCGCCATGTCCGAATGGACCCTCTTCGAAGTCTTCGTGCGCAGCAAGCACGGCCTCAACCACAAGCACGTCGGCAGCGTACATGCCGCCGACACCACCATGGCCATCGAGAATGCGCGCGAGCTCTACACCCGTCGCAGCGAAGGCGTGAGCCTGTGGGTGGTGCCTTCGGCCCTGATCACCGCCTCCTCCCCCGATGAAAAAGACCCGCTGTTCGACCCATCGGACGACAAGGTTTACCGCCACGCCAGCTTCTACGAGCTGCCGGCCGAAGTCGGGCACATGTGAGGTCAACCATGAACAACAAGACCGATCTGATCGAATACCTGCTGCGCCTCGGCGACAGCGCCCTGATCCAGGGCCAGCGCCTGTGCCAATGGTGCGGCAAGGCACCAGCCCTGGAAGAAGAGCTGGCGCTGATGAACGTCGGCCTCGACCTGGTGGGTCAGGCACGCAACTGGCTGGACTACGCAGCCGAACTGCTGGATGACGGCCGCGACGCCGATCACCTGGCGTTTCGCCGTGACGAGCGCGCCTATCGCAACCTGCTGCTGGTGGAGCAACCCAACGGCGACTTCGCGGTGACCATGCTCAAGCAGTTTCTCTATGACGCCTGGCATCTGCCGGTGCTGCAGGGCCTGAGCCAGTCCAGCGACGAACGCATTGCCGGCATCGCCGCCAAGGCGGTGAAGGAAGTGACCTATCACCTGCGTCGTTCCGGCGAATGGATCGAGCGCATGGGTGACGGCACCGAGGAAAGCCACCAGCGCATGCTCGCGGCGATCCCCGAAGTCTGGCGCTTCACTGTCGAGCTGATCGCCGCCGACGACAGCGAACAACGCCTATACGACGCCGGTATCACGCCGGACATCTCCAGCGTCGCCGCCCAGTGGCAAGCCAGGGTCAACGGGATTTTCACCAGCGCCACCCTGCCCGTGCCCGCTGCGCCAAGCTATTTCTACCTGAATGCACGCAAGGGCCTGCACACCGAACACCTGGGCATCCTGCTGGCGGAAATGCAGTTCCTGCCCCGAGCGTACCCCGATGCAACCTGGTGATCTGATCGCCAGCGACCTCGGCGCCCGGCCGGCTCAACCGACCGACCTGGCTGCCGCGTGGGCGATCCTGTCCGAGGTCATGGACCCGGAAGTGCCAGTGGTCAGCGTCGTTGACCTGGGCATCGTTCGCGATCTCGACTGGCAGGCCGGTCACCTTCACGTGGTGGTCACGCCGACCTACTCCGGCTGCCCGGCCACCGAGGTGATCGAGAGCGACATCCGCCAAGCCCTGGAACTCGCCGGATTCAAGTCGCCGCAACTCGAGCGCAAATTGACCCCGGCCTGGACCACCGACTGGATCAGCGACATCGGCCGCGAACGCCTGCGCGCTTACGGCATCGCGCCACCCGAAGGCAGTACCAGCAAGCGCAGCCTGCTCGGCGAGAGCCCGGTGGTCGTCTGCCCGCAATGCGGCAGCGCCCACACCGAAGTGCTCAGCGAGTTTGGTTCCACCGCGTGCAAGGCGCTGTATCGCTGCATCGAGTGCCGGGAACCGTTCGACTATTTCAAGTGCATCTGAGCGGCGATCGGCCGTCCCAGCTGGAGAACAACAATGAGTAAATTTCACAGCCTGACCATCAAGGACGTGCGTGCCGAGACCCGTGACGCGGTATCCATCGCCTTCGAGATTCCGCAGCACTTGCAGGACAGTTTCCACTTCACCCAGGGCCAGCACCTGGTGATGCGCACCCAGTTGGACGGCGAAGAAGTGCGCCGCTCCTATTCGATCTGCACCGGCGTCAACGACGGTGAACTGCGCGTTGCCATCAAGCGTGTGGCGGGCGGGCGTTTCTCTGCCTTTGCCAACGAGCAACTGCAAGCCGGGCATAGCCTGGAAGTGATGCCGCCGGCGGGACATTTTTGCGTCGAACTCGACCCGGCGCGCCACGGCAATTACCTTGCGGTCGCGGCAGGCAGCGGCATCACGCCGATTCTGTCGATCATCAAGACCACGTTGCAAACCGAGCCCCACAGCCGCGTCACCCTGCTGTACGGCAACCGTTCCAGCTCCGGCGCGCTGTTTCGCGAACAGCTCGAAGACCTGAAAAACCGCTACCTGCAACGCCTGAACCTGATCTTCGTGTTCAGCCGCGAACAGCAGGATGTCGACCTGTACAACGGCCGGATCAACGCCGAGAAATGCGAGCAACTGTTCAGCCGCTGGCTCGACGTCAAAACGCTCGACGCCGCCTTCATCTGCGGCCCACAGGAAATGACCGAAACCGTGCGCGACAGCCTCAAGGCCAAGGGCATGCAGCCCGAGCGCATTCATTTCGAACTGTTCGCTGCCGCCGGCAGCGAGCACAAACGTGCCGCCCGTGAAGCCGCGCGACAGGTGGATGCGGCAGTCAGCCAGATCACCGTGATCAGCGACGGCCGTGCCCTGGCCTTCGACCTGCCACGCAACAGCCAGAGCATCCTCGACGCCGGTAACGAGCAAGGCGCGGAACTGCCCTATTCGTGCAAGGCCGGCGTGTGCTCGACCTGCAAGTGCAAGGTCATCGAAGGCGAGGTGGAAATGGACAGCAACCACGCCCTGGAAGACTACGAAGTGGCCGCCGGTTACGTGCTGTCGTGCCAGGCGTTCCCGATCAGCGACAAGGTCGTGCTGGATTTCGACCAACTCTGATGCCCTGTTTTGTCGGATAACACAAACCCTGTGGGAGCGGGCTTGCTCGCGAAGACGGAATATCAGGCGCCATCCATGTTGAATGTGACGGCCTCTTCGCGAGCAAGCCCGCTCCCACATTGATCCGGTTCCAACCCGAAACTGTTTCACCCAAAACAAAAACAACAAAGGAGAGCGCGTCATGACACCCCAAGACATAGAACTCATCCGCCAGCACCCGGATTTCATCCAGTTGGTGCGGCGCAAACAAAAGCTGTACTGGTCCTTGAGCCTGGCCATGCTGGTGATCTATTACGGCTTCGTGCTGCTGGTGGCTTTCTCCCCTTCTACCCTGGGCCAATCCCTGAGCGGTGGCGTGACCACCGTGGGCATGCTGGTGGGCGTCGTGATCGTGGTGCTGGCCTTTGCCTTGACCGGTTTCTATGTCTATCGCGCCAACAACGTGATCGACCCGCTCAATGAAAAACTCAAGCAGGAGTGCGCCCGATGAGCCGCCTTCTCGCGTTGCTCCTGCTGCCGCTGGCGACTGTCACTGATGTTGCGATGGCCGCCGACGGCGCCACTCGCCCACTGAACTGGAATGCCATCGGCATGTTCCTGGTGTTCGTGCTGTTCACCCTCGGCGTGACGCGCTGGGCGGCACTTCGCACCCGTTCCACCGCCGACTTCTACACCGCCGGCGGTGGCATGACCGGCTTTCAGAACGGCCTGGCGATTGCCGGCGACATGATTTCGGCAGCCTCGTTCCTCGGCATCTCCGCGATGATGTTCCTCAATGGCTATGACGGCTTGCTCTACGCGCTGGGCGTATTGGCCGGCTGGCCGATCATTCTGTTCTTGATTGCCGAACGCCTGCGCAACCTGGGCAAATACACCTTCGCAGATGTCGTCTCCTATCGCCTTGAGCAAACGCCGGTGCGCCTGACTTCGGCGTTCGGCACCCTGACCGTGGCCCTGATGTACCTGGTGGCGCAGATGGTCGGCGCCGGCAAGCTGATCGAGTTGCTGTTCGGCATCGACTACCTCTACGCAGTCATGTTGGTCGGCGTGTTGATGGTGTTCTACGTGACCTTCGGCGGCATGCTCGCCACCACTTGGGTGCAGATCATCAAGGCGGTGATGCTGTTGTTCGGCACCACTTTCATGGCGTTCATGGTACTCAAGCATTTCGGTTTCAGCACCGAGGCGATGTTTGCCGGCGCCACCGCCGTGCATGCCAAGGGCAACGCGATCATGGCGCCTGGCGGCTTGCTCTCCAACCCGATCGACGCGATCTCCCTGGGGCTGGGCATGATGTTCGGCACTGCCGGCCTGCCGCACATCCTGATGCGTTTCTTCACCGTCAGCGATGCCAAGGAAGCGCGTAAAAGCGTGTTCTACGCCACCGGTTTCATTGGCTACTTCTACTTGCTGCTGATCATCGTCGGCTTCGGCGCAATCGTCATGGTCGGTACCGATCCGGCGTTCCGTGACGCCAGCGGCGCAATCATCGGCGGCGGTAACATGGTCGCCGTGCACCTGGCCCACGCGGTGGGCGGCAATCTGTTCCTGGGGTTCATTTCCGCAGTCGCCTTCGCCACCATTCTGGCAGTGGTCGCCGGGCTCGCGCTGTCCGGCGCCTCGGCGGTATCCCATGACTTGTATGCCTGCGTGATGCGCAAGGGTAAGGCCAGCGAGCAACAGGAAATGCGCGTGTCGCGAATCGCCACCCTGTGCATCGGCGTGCTGGCGATCATCCTCGGCCTGCTGTTCGAGTCGCAGAACATTGCCTTCCTGTCCGGCCTGGTGCTGGCCATCGCCGCCTCGGTGAATTTCCCGGTGCTGTTCCTTTCGATGTACTGGAAAGGCCTGACCACCCGCGGCGCGGTCACCGGCAGCCTGATGGGACTGGTCTCGGCGATTGTCCTGCTGGTCCTGAGCCCTGCGGTGTGGGTCAACGTGATGCATCACGACAAGGCGATCTTCCCGTACTCCAACCCTGCGCTGTTTTCCATGAGTCTGGCGTTCTTCAGCGCCTGGCTGTTTTCCGTTACCGACACCTCCCCCCGTGCAGCCCTTGAGCGTGGCCGTTATCTGGCGCAGTTCATCCGCTCGATGACCGGCATTGGCGCCTCCGGTGCCAGCAAACACTAAATGAAGAGCGCTCAGTGGGCAGGGAAAAAATAATGAGACCCGCACGCAAAGATTTGAATACCGCCATTGATGAGAACCGATTGATCGTCGGTTACACCCTGGCGCTTTGGTAATCCTGCAAAGGCGCGGTTGCGGCCGCGCCCACATCTTTCACTACCAGGAGCAATCGTGATGTCCTCTTCACCTGCACTGCATGCCCCCACCCTGCAAAGTTTCATCGCCGGTCGCTGGATCGGCCAACATGGCGCTCAAGTACTGCGCAGCGCCATCGACGGCCATGAAATCGCCCGTACTCATGAGGAGCGTCCGGACTTCGCCGAAGCCATCGAGCACGGCCGTCGCCAGGGCATCAGTGGCTTGATGGCTCTGGATTTCCAGCAACGCGCTCAACGTCTCAAGGCTCTGGCCCTGTACCTGAGCGAGCGCAAGGAACAGCTCTACGCGATTTCCCACCACAGTGGCGCCACCCGTGCCGACAGCTGGATCGACATCGAAGGCGGCAACAGCACGCTGTTCACCTACGCCAGCCTCGGCTCCCGTGAACTGCCGTCGGGCAACGTCGTCCACGAAGGCCCGGCCATGCAGCTGAGCAAAATGGGTACGTTCGCCGGCACCCACATCCTGGTGCCTCGCGGTGGCCTGGCGGTGCACATCAATGCGTTCAATTTCCCGATCTGGGGCATGCTGGAAAAGTTCGCCCCGAGCTTCCTCGCCGGCATGCCATGCATTGTCAAACCAGCCAGCGCCACCAGCTATCTGACCGAAGCCGTGGTACGCATGATGGACGAATCCGGCCTGCTCCCAGCGGGTAGCCTGCAATTGATCATCGGCGGCACAGGTGATTTGCTCGACCGCCTGCAAGGCCAGGACGTGGTGACCTTCACCGGTTCCGCCGACACTGCGGCCAAGCTGCGGGTCAACCCGAACCTGATTCGCAACTCGGTGCCGTTCAATGCCGAAGCCGACTCGCTGAACTGCGCGATCCTCGCCCCGGACGTCACTCCGGATGATGAAGAGTTCGAGCTGTTCATCAAGGAAGTCGCCCGGGAGATGACCACCAAGGCCGGGCAGAAATGCACCGCCATCCGCCGCGCCATCGTGCCGGCCAAACACATCGATGCCGTGGCCACGCGCCTGCGTGATCGCCTGGCCAAAGTGGTGGTTGGCGATCCGTCAGTGGAAGGCGTGCGCATGGGTGCACTGGCTTCCCACGACCAGCAAAAAGACGTGGCCGAGCGCCTGGAAAGCCTGTTGCAGAGCAGCGACATGCTGTTTGGCGCTCGCGACGGTTTCGAGCCGCGTGGTGTCAACGTCGACAACGGCGCGTTCTTCGCCCCTACCCTGTTGCAGGCCCGCGACCCGCATGCCGAAGGCGGCGCCCACGATATCGAAGCGTTCGGTCCGGTCAGCACGTTGATGGCTTACGACGACCTCGATGAAGCGCTGGCTCTGGCGGCACGCGGCAAAGGCAGCCTGGTGGCCAGTTTGATCACCAAAGATCCGCAAATCGCCGCCAAAGCCATTCCGGTGGCGGCTGCGTTGCATGGTCGTTTGTTGGTGCTGGACCGTGAATCCGCTGGCGAATCCACCGGCCACGGCTCGCCGCTGCCGCAACTCAAGCACGGCGGTCCGGGTCGTGCCGGCGGCGGTGAAGAACTCGGCGGTCTGCGTGCCGTGAAACACTACCTGCAACGCGCGGCAGTGCAAGGTTCGCCGACTATGCTGGCGGCGGTTACCGGCGAGTACGTGCGTGGTGCCAAGGTTATCGAGACCGAGGTGCATCCGTTCCGTCGCTACTTCCAGGACCTGCAGATCGGCGAGTCGCTGCTGACTCACCGTCGCACCGTCACCGAGGCCGATCTGGTGAACTTCGGCTGCCTGTCGGGTGATCACTTCTACATGCACTTCGACGACATCGCCGCCAAGGAATCGCAGTTCGGCAAGCGCATCGCCCACGGCTACTTCGTGCTGTCGGCAGCGGCCGGTCTGTTCGTATCCCCTGGCGTCGGCCCGGTGCTGGCCAACTACGGCCTCGATACCCTGCGCTTCATCAACCCGGTGGGCATCGGCGACACCATCCAGGCGCGCCTGACCTGCAAGCGCAAGATCGACCAGGGCAAGAAGAGCCCGCAAGGCATCCCGCAAGGGGTGGTGGCGTGGGATGTGGAAGTGACCAACCAGCTGGGTGAGCTGGTGGCGAGCTACGACATTCTGACCCTGGTCGTAAAACGCGAAGACTGACTACGTCCCTTAGGAGCCGGCTTGCTGGCGATGGCGATCAACCGGCAAAGATGATGCCGACTGACCCACCGCCATCGCCGACAAGCCAGCTCCTAAAAGTCCGCGTGCGCCCTGCTGTACACGAGACCTGTAGGAGCGAGCATGCTCCGGGCGGCGTTCCGACGATGGTCATGAACGATGGCACTGGCTGCCTGACACCCCGTGGCGATCTCCGGTTTTTCGCGAGCATGCTCGCTCCTACAGAGGTCAGTGCCTGCGCAAGCACTCGATAGACAACGCAAACAACTTCGACTGCGAACCCACCTCCAGTTTCCGGTACAGGTTCTTGCGGTACATGCGCACGGTTTCCGGGGAGATGTTCATCTGGCTGGCCGTGGACTTCACCGAGTGTCCGCGCAAGACCATCTGCGCTACTTCCCGCTCGCGCTCGATGAGCACATCACAGCCCAATTGCTCGAAGGCCGACTGCACCCGCTGCTTGAGGTCATCGTCGGCCGCCACTTCGAGGATGCACACCCTCACAGACTGGAAATCACCTTAAGCAGTGTCTTGCCCATAGCAAATGCACCGTATCAAGCGAGTTCGGCTCTGGATGCGCGGATGCCTTTACTATCGGACGATTCACCAGGCCGCACCATACCCCGAATGGGTGTGTACCGCTTTTCGCTCGCAGGCATGGCAAAAAACAGCAGCGCAGTTGACCCGTTTTGCCATGGATCAGGGGGTGTCCGGCGCTTAAAGTGGCACCCTGAACCGACCACCCCAGGTACAAGTGATGACTGACTTGATCAAACGCGAACAACGTGAAGGCGTACTGACGCTGACACTTGACCGTCCCGACAAGCTCAACGCACTGAACAACAGCCTGTACACGCAACTGGCCGACCTCTTGCTGGCCGCCGACGAAGACGAGCAGACTGGCGTCATCATCCTGACCGGCGGCCCGACCTGCTTCACCAGCGGCAATGATCTGGTGGACTTTCTACAGCACCCACCGACGCATCTGGACAGCCCGGCATTCCGCCTGATGAAGGTCGTGACCCGCCTGCAAAAGCCGTTGATTGCGGCGGTATGCGGGGCGGCCATCGGCATTGGCACCACCTTGCTGCTGCATTGCGATCAGGTATTGGTCACGCGCAATGCCAAGCTGCGCATGCCGTTTGTCAATCTGGGCCTGTGCCCCGAGTTCGGCGCCAGCCTGTTGTTGCCACGCCGCCTCGGCCACGCCCGCGCCGCGCGCTTGCTCCTGCTGGGCGACAGCCTGGATGGGAGCGAGGCCGTCGCCTGGGGCCTGGCCAACGAAGCCTTCGCTGACGGCGCCCAATGCCTGGCGGCGGCGACAAAGATCGCCCAGCGCTTTCTCGCATTGCCGCAGGAGGCCTTGCGCCAATCCCGGCAACTGATGAAACAGGCCAGCCTGGCAGAACTTGAAGCCACTTTGCGCGAAGAAAACCTGCTGTTCATCCAGCGACTTAACAGCGACGAGGCGAAAACCGCCTTGAACGCCCTGCTCAATCGCAGTACCGAAAAGCATTCACCGAAAGGAACCCAGCCATGAACACCCCCGAAATCTACGTCGTCAGCGCCGCCCGCACCGCCATTGGTACCTTCGGTGGTTCACTCAAGGACGTGCCGCCGGCCGACCTCGCGACCACCGCCGTGAAAGCCGCCCTGCAACGGGCCGGCGTCGATCCGGCCCAGGTTGGCCATCTGGTGATGGGCAACGTGATCCCGACCGACACCCGCGACGCCTACATCTCCCGCGTTGCCGCGATCAATGCCGGCATCCCGAAAGAAACCCCGGCCTACAACGTCAACCGCCTGTGCGGTTCGGGCCTGCAAGCCATCATCAATGCTGCACAGACGCTGATGCTCGGCGATGCCGACATCGCCATCGGTGCCGGCGCCGAATCCATGAGCCGCGGCCCGTACCTGATGCCTACCGCCCGTTGGGGTTCGCGCATGGGTAACGTGCAAGCGATCGACTACATGCTCGGCATCCTGCATGACCCGTTCCACGGCATCCACATGGGCATCACCGCGGAAAACGTTGCCGCGCGCAACGGCATCACCCGCGAAATGCAGGACGCCCTGGCCCTGGAAGACCAGAAGCGTGCAGCCCACGCCATTGCCAACGGCTACTTCAGCGAGCAGATCGCTGGCGTGGAAATCCGTGATCGCAAAGAAACCAAACTGTTCACCCTCGACGAGCATCCACGTGCCACGACCATGGAACAGCTGGCAGCCATGAAGCCGGCGTTCAAGAAAGACGGCTCGGTCACCGCCGGTAACGCTTCGGGCCTCAACGACGGCGCCGCTGCGCTGGTCATGGCCACCGGTGCTGCGGTTCAGGGCAGCAACCTGCGCCCTCTGGCCCGTCTGGTCAGCTACGCCCACGCCGGTGTCGAGCCGGAACTGATGGGCCTGGGCCCGATCCCGGCCACCCGCCTGGCACTCAAGCGTGCCGGCCTGACCGTTGCCGACCTGGACGTAATCGAAGCCAACATCGCCTTCGCCGCCCAAGCCTGTGCCGTCAGCCAGGAACTGGACCTCGACCCAGCCAAGGTCAACCCGAACGGTTCGGGTATCGCCCTGGGTCACCCGGTTGGCGCGACCGGCGCGATCATCGCCACCAAGGCCATCCATGAACTGCACCGCGTCAACGGCCGTTATGCGCTGGTGACCATGTGCATCGGTGGTGGTCAGGGGATTGCGGCGATTTTCGAACGCGCCTAAATAACAGCCACACAAAAAGGCCGGCGATCGTGAGATCACCGGCCTTTGTTTTTTCTGTGCATTCAATTCCTTCCTACCGCACACATCACCTGACGACCGGCCACAAAAACCGCTTGCGATAAAATATTACACGCATCATATTACGATCGTAATCAAAAGCCGCTTCCGACAGGTATTTTTCCATGACCAGCATGCCCACCGTTGCGCCCGACCTGGCTGTCCCGGTGCACACCGTTAAACCTCGCCTGCTCAAGCGCCTGCTCCTGTCGACACTGAGCATCGCGGCGCTGGTGCTGGCTGGACTGTTCGCAACGCACTGGTGGACCGCCGGGCGCTTCATCGAGGAAACCGACGACGCCTACATCGGCGCCAATGTGACGGTGATAGGACCGAAGGTGGCAGGCTACATCGACGAAGTGCTGGTGACCGACAACCAGCAGGTCAAGGCTGGCGACTTGTTGATTCGTCTCGATTCGCGCGACTACCGCGCCCACCTGGCCAAGGCCGAAGGCGCGGTCGCCGCGCAAGAGGCCTTGCTGGCCAACCTCGACGCCACCGAACAACTGCAACAGGCGGTCATCGCCCAGGCCCACGCCGGCATCGATGCTGCCGGTGCGGAAACCGCCCGCTCCCGGGACGACGATGCGCGCTATAAAAAACTGGTCAGCACCAGTGCCGTCTCGGTAGAAAGCGCGCAACGGGCCAATGCCACCTTCAAGACCGCCCAGGCGCAAAGCAACCGCGCCCAGGCAGAGCTGCTAGCGGCGCAGCGCCAGTTGAACGTGATTGCCACCCAGAAACAGCAGGCCCGCGCCGCGTTGATCCAGGCCAGGGCCGAACGCGACCTGGCGCAATTGAATGTCGGCTACACCGAGCTGCGCGCTCCGGTCGACGGCGTGATCGGCAATCGCCGGGCCCAGGTCGGGGCCTATGCACAGGCGGGTTCGCAGTTACTCTCAGTAGTACCCTCCAGCGGGCTGTGGGTCGATGCCAACTTCAAGGAAGACCAACTGGCGCGTATGCTCCCGGGGCAGCGAGTGGTGATTCATGCCGATGTGCTCTCGGGCCAGGCATTCCACGGGTACCTGGACAGCCTCGCGCCGGCCAGCGGTTCGCAGTTCAGTGTGTTGCCACCGGAAAACGCCACCGGCAACTTCACCAAAATCGTCCAGCGGGTACCGGTACGCATCCACCTCGACCCGGCCGACAGCCTGCTCGGCCACCTGCGTCCCGGTCTGTCGGTGACCGCTGAAGTCGACACGCGCAAGGAACCTGAAGCACCCGCCGTGGCCAGCGCACCATGAGCCGCGCCCTCGCCGCGCCCGCGCAACCGTTCAATGCCGCAAGCATGGCGACGGCGACCAAAGTCTTCGCCTTCGCCAGCATGTGCGTCGGCATGTTCATTGCCCTGCTGGATATCCAGATTGTCTCGGCCTCGCTGCGGGACATCGGCGGCGGGCTGTCCGCCGGAACTGACGAAACCGCGTGGATACAGACCAGCTACCTGATCGCCGAAATCATCGTGATCCCGTTGTCCGGCTGGTTGTCGCGGGTGTTTTCCACACGCTGGCTGTTTTGCGCGTCGGCCGTGGGGTTCACCCTCACCAGCCTGCTCTGCGGCGCGGCCTGGAACATCCAGAGCATGATCGCTTTCCGTGCCCTGCAAGGCTTTCTCGGCGGTTCGATGATCCCTCTGGTGTTCACCACGGCCTTCGTTTTCTTCACGGGCAAGCAACGGGTGATCGCTGCCGCAACCATCGGCGCGGTGGCATCGCTGGCGCCGACCCTGGGCCCGGTGATCGGTGGCTGGATCACCGATATTTCGTCCTGGCACTGGTTGTTCTATATCAATCTGGTGCCCGGTGTATTCGTAGCCGTAGCGGTGCCGATGCTGGTGAAAATCGACCAGCCTGAATTGTCGCTGCTCAAAGGCGCGGATTACCTGAGCATGGTGTTTCTGGCGCTGTTCCTCGGCTGCCTGGAGTACACCCTGGAGGAAGGACCGCGCTGGAACTGGTTCAGCGACCACACGATCCTGACCACGGCATGGGTCAGCGGGTTGGCCGGGCTGGCGTTCATCGGCCGGACCTTGCACGTGGCCAACCCGATCGTCGATTTGCGCGCCTTGAAGGACCGCAACTTCGCCCTCGGCTGCTTCTTTTCATTCGTCACCGGAATCGGCCTGTTCGCCACCATTTACCTGACGCCGCTGTTTCTCGGGCGGGTGCGCGGCTACGGTGCGCTGGACATTGGCCTGGCAGTTTTCTCCACCGGGGTGTTCCAGATCCTGGCCATTCCTCTGTATGCCTTTCTGGCCAACCGCGTCGACCTGCGCTGGATCATGATGACGGGCCTTGGCCTGTTCGCGCTGTCGATGTGGGATTTCAGCCCGATCACCCATGACTGGGGGGCCAGGGAGTTGATGCTGCCCCAAGCCTTGCGCGGGATTGCCCAGCAACTGGCGGTACCGCCGGCCGTAACCTTGACCCTCGGGGGGTTGGCACCGGCGCGGCTCAAACATGCTTCGGGGTTGTTCAACCTGATGCGCAACCTGGGCGGGGCCATCGGCATTGCCGCGTGCGCGACCATCCTCAACGATCGCACCAACCTGCACTTCACCCGGTTGGCGGAGAACCTCAACAGCACTAACGAAGCGCTGAATCAATGGCTGTCCCAGGTCGGCAACAACTTCGCCGCCCTCGGCCAGAGCGGTGACGCCGCAGTCACCGCCAGCCTGCACCAGTTATGGCTTTTGACCTACCGCGAAGCCCAGACGCAAACCTATGGCGACGCGTTTCTGATGATCATGGTCTGCTTCATCATCGCCACGGCGATGGTGCCCCTAATGCGCAAGGTGCAACCGCCGGCCGCGCCCAGTGCCGATGGGCATTGAGGCTCAGACTTTTGCGCGCCTGGCACTGACACCGAACAGCCGGCGTGGGGTTTCACCCATCTTGATGGCGTCGGCGGAAGTGGGTGTGGCACCAAGTCAGTCCCCCTGGTGCTCAGCACAAATAGCCAATCTTTCAGAAGTCGAGGACGCCACTGGGTCCTGACAACGCGTTTTTTGGGCTAAACATGACTGCGATCACGCAACCACTGCAAAAACCCCCGTTTCTGCGCCACAACCGGCACATCCTGGGTCAGCGATTGCGCCTTGTGCAACCGGTAATCCAGCAAGGCTTTCATCGCATCATTGATCTCGTGCCGGGCGTCCAGGCACGGTTTGAGGTATTGCTTCTCGATGCGGTACAGGGCGCAGGCGGTTTTTGCGGTAAAGGTGGCGGGCAGCGCGGAATCGGACAGGATGCCGGCCTCGCCGATCACCTCCCCCGGGCCCATGCGACCGGATTCCAACGGCACACCCTGGCGGGTCAGCGTCACTGTGACCACCCCGGATTCAATGATGAACAAATGATCGCTGACCTCCCCCGCCTGCAGAATCGTCTCCCCGGCGCGAAAGGCTTGCAGGGTCATGTTCTGGCTGAAAGTGTCTTTCTCCTCCTGACGCAAGGTGGAGAAAATCGGCGAACTGTCGAGCAGCGCCCGTTGCCGTGACAGCCCGGCCGAAGGAGCGAATTCCTCGCTGGACAACAAACTGACCCCACAAGCCTGCAAGTGCCGATAGGCCAGATCGAACAGTTGGTTACGCACCGAACGTTTCTCGCTCATCGACGCGACGAAGCCGCTGATTTCATACTCGACCCCGGTACTGCCGGAGCTTTTCAGTGCCACACTCGGTGCCGGCTCGTTGAGCAGAAAGCGACAGCCCTGCATGGCCCGCTCCAGGGCGTCGATCACTGTATTGGGCCGTGCATGGGGGCTAAGTACCAGGGAAATGGAAACGCCGAACATATTGCTCGGCCTGCTGAAGTTGATGATCTTGGCCTTGGCCGCCAGGGAGTTGGGGATCACCGCCATGCTGCCCTTGGCGGTTTGCAGGCGCGTGGCGCGCCAGTCGATATCGGTGACCCGGCCTTCAGTGCCGTCTATGGAGATCCAGTCATCGAGTTGATAGGGTTTGGTGGTGTTGAGGACTATCCCGGAGAACACGTCGCTGAGGGTGCTTTGCAAAGCCAGGCCGACGATGATCGCCAAGGCACCGGAGGTCGCCAGCACGCCTTTGACCGGCAGCTCGAGCACGTAGGCCAGGGCCGCGATGACCGCAATCAGGAAGATCACTGCCCCGAGCAGATCCTGCAGCAGCCGCCCGGTGTGCCCTACCCGTTGCATCATGCCCGCGCCAATCAACACCGTCAGGGTTCGCGCAGCAAACAGCCACCAAGCGATCTGCAAGCCAGTGGCCGCCAGGTGCAGGGGCACGTTATCGGGCCAGGGCGCGGGTTCCAGTGGATTGAGACCTTCATTGAACAGCAGCACGCTGAACAGGGCGAAAATCACCACCCGTACGAGCAGTCGCCAGGCGCTGCCCATGGAACTGAGCAAGCGCCACAAGCCCAGATCGATGACGATCAACGTCATGGCGCAGACCAGCGGGTGTTCGGTAAGCAGTGACAGCATCAAGCAACTCCAGCAAGGCCAATACCGCGATGATTGGCCATAGTGTAGGAGCAATTGATTTCGCTGGATGAATACTGCCTGCAAAACACCATGAGCTCCTACAGGGGGACGGGTCAGCCAGCAGGTTTTTAGCGGCAAGCTGATTGGGGGTAGCGGAGATTTTATTTCAGACATAATATCGCAAATAATTACAGCCATAATATCTTCTGCTCTCCGAGGACATGAACATGCAAAGCCCCACCCGTGACGCCACCCTCGCCCAATGGCTCGCACAGGAACAGGCCATGCGCGAACGCCTTGCCGGGCCTGGCAGTTTGTCCATGGCCCAAGTCAGCGCCCTGTCCCCCGCCGAGTTTTTCGAAGGTATAGGCGAAGGCAAACTGCCCTCTCCACCCATCGGCGCGCTGATGGATTTCATCCCCATCGAATGGTCCGCCGGGTTGTTCATCTTTCAGGGCACCCCGGACTCGCGGCATTACAACCCGTTGGGCAGCGTGCATGGCGGGTATGCCGCAACCTTGCTGGATTCGTGCATGGGTTGCGCGATTCATACACAACTGAAAAAGGGCCAGGGTTACACCACCCTGGATCTGCGCATCAGTTATGTCCGGGCATTGACCGGTGCCAGCGGGCCGGTGCGGGCCGAGGGCAAGATTGTCCATCTGGGGCGCTCGACGGCGCTGGCCGAGGGGCGGATTTATGATGTGGATGGGCGGCTGTATGCGACCGGGTCGACGACCTGCATGATTCTTGAGGCTCGCGGGTAAGGGTTCAGACCGAGTCGCCGCCATCGCCGGCAGGCCAGCTCCCACAGGGGATGGTTGCAGGCCATTAACTTAGTGTTCACTGAAGATCAAACTGTAGGAGCGAGCCTGCTCGCGATGAGGCCGGCACATCCAGCGTCACTGGTGACTGACATTCTGCGATCGGCGGTCTTGATCGCGGCCTGCGGCTGACCAGCCCCAAAGGCATTGCGCCGCGCCGGGATTGAACGTCAGTCTTGCTGGAGTCGTTGATCCAGCCGCGTCATGGCTTGCTGCATCTGATCAACGGCGGCGTTGATCAGTGACGCGCTGCCGTCACTGCATGCCCGCTCCAGCTGCTCGCAACAGGCCACCAAGGCGTCCGCGCGGACCATCAGTGCGCCACCCTTGACCCGGTGCGCCAGCTCACGCAATCCAGGGCGGTTACCGCTGGCATGCAAGGCCAACAGGTAAACGCGGTCGTCGCGGTTGGCCAGGGAGATATCGAGCAGCAACTGATCGACCAATTCAGGGTCCGAACCGATGTATCGATCCAGGCCACTCAAATCGAATTCGGCCGGTTCGCTTGAGATGATCTGCCCTGCCCGCTCACCGCTGAAGCGCGTTGCCAACCATGTCTGCAGATCCGTCAGGCGGATAGGTTTGAACAGGCAATCGTCCATGCCAGCCTCCTGACAGCGGACTTTCTCGGCGGCCTGCGCATTGGCGGTAAAGCCCAGAATCAAGGTCGACGGCAGTCTCTGTCGGCGTTCTTCGTCACGTATGGCGCCGGCCAGTTCATAGCCACTGAGCAACGGCATGTTGCAATCGGTGATGACCAGATCGAAATCATGCTCACGCCATTGCGCAAGGCCCTGCACCCCATCCTGCGCGGTTAGAACGCTATGCCCCAGGTAACTCAATTGCCGTGAGAGCAGCAGAAGATTGGCCGGATAATCGTCAACGGCCAGTATGGTCAACGCGCGCGTCGGTCGCGGTGCTGCGTCCTGACAGGACTCGCTGGCGGACAACGGTTGCAGCGCGACCAGATCGAGCCTGATAGCAACTTGAGTACCACGCCCCAGTGTACTTTCGAGCTGCAACTGGCCGCCCATCATCTCGCAGAGCGTGCGGCTGATCACCAGGCCCAGTCCCGAACCCTGCCGACCGGACTGCTGAGTGTTGCCCGCTTGAACAAACGGACTGAACAGACGTTTGCGGTCAAATTCACTGATGCCGATGCCACTGTCTTCGATAATGACGCTGACCGCCAGGTGCGCCGTGGGCCGGGGCTCGACCTGCAGCTTCAGACTCACCTGGCCGGCATTGGTGAACTTGATCGCGTTGTTCAGCAGATTGGACAGAACCTGTTTGAAGCGCGTGGGGTCAAGCATCACATCGCGATCACTGTGCTCGTCAAGTTCAACCCGCCAGCGCAGGTTTTTCTCCAGCGCCAGGCCTTCAAAAACCCGACACACCGACGCCACCAGCGCTCGCAGGTTGACCCGCTCCGGCGCCAGGGACAGATGGCCGGATTCGATGCGGGCGATATCCAGTATGTCGCCGATCAACGCCAGCAACTGTTGCCCTGCATTGGAGGCCACCTCGATGGCGCAACGGTCAGTCACGCCTTCATCGGCGCGTTTCAATGCCAGTTCGAGCATACCGATCAGCGCGTTCATCGGCGTGCGTATTTCATGGCTCATGGTCGCCAGAAATGTGGTCTTGGCACGGTTGGCGTCATCCGCTGCATCCTTGGCTTGCTGCAATTGACCCAGCAATTGCTGGCGCAGACGGATCTGGCGGCGCTGCCAGAGGATCCCGGCCAACGCGAGAAACAGCAGGGTGCCGGCAAAGGCGAACGCCTGGAAAATGGTTTTGCGGTGGCGCAACCAATAGCTCTGCTCCACCATCGAGTCGTAGCGCCAGGGTTGGGTCAGCTTGTCGATTTCTTCGGGAGGAATACTCAGCAGCGCCTTGTCCAGGATCGAATGCAACTCGACGGCCTCGCGACTGGTCGCCAGGGCGCTGCGCGCCGGGTCGGTGCCTACTGTGCTGGTCACTTGCAGCAGATCACGGTATTGGCGCGAAATCAGATAGCGGGCACTGATCAGCGAATTGATGCCACCTTGAGCCTCGCCCCGGGCGACCATTTCCATGGCATCAGACGACAGGGGCGCATCCTTGCACCGAATCAGCGGGAAGTGGTGCCGAATGTACTCACCGGCGATGTTGCCCCGGGTCAACGCCAGGGTTTTTCTTGCCATGTCATCCAGGGTCCTGGGGCTGTCCGGCCCTATGCGGGTGACCAGCACCGACGGGCTGCTGAGGAACGCCCGGGTAAACGACAGCTCGTCTTCACGCTGGGAGCTGAGGCCGATTCCCGCCAGTACGTCGACCTCACCGCTCTTGATGGCGTTGACCATCGCTGTCACCGATTTCATGGCCTGGATGTCAAATTGCAAGCCGGTACGCAGGCTGATTTTCGCCAGCACATCGACGCTGATCCCGCGGTATCTGCCCTCGCCATCGATGAACGAAATCGGTGGGATATCCTCGTTGATCGCCACCCTCACACGCGGGTGATGATCGAGCCAGCGCTGTTCGGCCACGCTCAACTGTAATGAATGAGTTCCCGGGATAGACACTCCGCTAGCCCCCCAACGCAACAGGATGTTCATCTGTTCATTGGCTGAGACGGCTGCCAGCGCCTTGTTGACGATACGCAACAGCGGCTGATTCTCGCGGGCCATTGCGAAGGCAAAGCGGCCGGACTCCAGCGGTGAGAAGTCGGCAAACTGGACGTTATTCAGGTAATTCATGCTGATCAGGTAATGAGCACTGATCGCATCGCCCAGATAAACGTCCGCCTGGCCGAACGCTACCGCGCCCATTGCCGCCAATGTCGAGGGATAAGGCTGTACCTGAGCGTCGGGATAGAACTGTTGCACGCTTCGTTCAGGCAGATAGTGATAGAGGGTCGCCAACTGTTTGCCGGCCAGTGTCGGCTGCGGTACTTCGGATGCATCGGCGCGGATGACCAGCACGGGTTGATCAACCGCATAGGCACTGGACATCTGCAGTTGCGGATCTTCGGCTTCGTAGCGGTTGGCGGTTCCCAGCAGGTCTGCCTCGCCCTCCTTGATTGCCCGCACCGCTTCAGCGCGTGATGGATAGCGATGAACGTCGATCTCCACGTTCAACAGCTGCTGCAGTATTCCAGCGTAATCCCCCGTCACCCCTTCGAACACCTTGCCCGCGGAGTTGAACTCGAACGGTGGATAATCCGGAGCGGAGACAGCCAGCACCAACCGTTGTTTCTGGTGCAGCCAGCGCGATTCGGCTTCCGACAGCCTGATGGCCACGCCTTCGACGTCCGAGCGACCCAGCAACGTCAATGTTTGCGGCTGTGCCCAGGCAGTCGACGTGCAGAAAAGAAAGCCCGACAACACCGGGCCCGACAGGCCTCGAAAAATTTTCATTCAGATCAGATGATTGCGCAGGGCGAAATCGCGCAAAAGCACCAGCGATCGCACATTGAGCTTGTCAATCAACCGGGATTTGTAGGTGCTGACCGTTTTGTAACTCAGGTGCATGATCTCGGCGATTTCATTGTTTTTTGATCCCCGGGCCAGATGCTGCAGAATGGCCAGTTCGCGGTTGGAGAGGCTGTCGATCAGTTCCTTTTCGCTGCGTTGCAATGACCCCATCGACACGGAGATCGAATCCAGCTGGGCAAAATAGGTGTAACCGGCCATCACGGATTTCACCGCGGCTTCCAGATCTTCCAGACTCCTGCTTTTGGACACATAAGCGGCAGCACCGGCACGCATGCACCGCTCCTGATAATGATCAGGCGGCATGGAAGTGAACACCACCACCCGGCAACGCGCTTGTTCCGCCTTGAGGCGCGCCAATATATCCAGCCCGGCCATATTCGGCAGGTCCAGATCCAGCAGCATGATGTCCGGTCGATGTTCACGAATCATCGCCAGTGCTTCATCGCCGCGGGTTGCTTCATATATCCGATCGAATCCCGCGCCCCTGAGGACGAGTTTGATCATCCTGCAAACCACCGGATGATCTTCCACAATCACCGCTGTCTTCGTGGAACTCATGGAAATTTCCTGTGCAAAACTCCACGACTGAGCAGAAAAACGCCCGGGGCATGGCCGTAAATCGTTGCCACGGCTGCGCGGGACTCTTGCATGGAAGGGTGGATAAAACTACCTGTCAGAAATGACAGTTCCGACGAATGGTAGCCTGGGATCAACAGCTGCCATCAGCTTCTGAACGCAAGACAAATCAGGCAGTTCGGCATGACTTATCCAGACCGTCTGCCCAATACAGTCCGGGACTGCAGCCAGTTGTGCCTGGCGGCCATCAAAGATGAAGGCATGCCGAACCTGATGGTTATCGATGAAAAAATCCGGCAGATTCAACGACCCGTCTGCCATCGAGCTATTGATGAGCACCAGATCGAAAGGCTGGCTGCCGTATTCCGTCAGCCGCAGAAGCTCTTCGAGGCTTTGAACCGGGGCCACAGCAAAATAACCGAGCTGGTTGAACAGCCGTTCGATTCTCATGCAGTTAAAGTGCTGCACGTCGGCGATCAGGATTCGTAGCGCGTGATTCGGCAACGGGACCTCCATTGGAATGTCGGAACTCAACAAGGCGCAAAGGCTACGCAAGCCCGTTACAATTTTCTGTAGGACTATTCCTAAATGCCAACCGGTTAGTCTGATGCCAGCCCGTCAAGGGCAAGCGCGTCTCACGCCGGCCATTGGCGGTCCACACGATTGCCGAGTCCCATTATTCGGTGGTGCTCGGACTCCAGAATGCCTGCACCACCAGCGTCGACATCGAGATCCTTGTCACCAGCGCATCGAGTTCATCGCCATCCACCGAAGTGGTTGCCAGCGTGGCCTGGATCTGGATTTCGTCTGCACCGAAGGCATGCACATCGACATCACGGGCCGGGTAATTGCTGCGTTCCAGTTCGGCTTCGAGCAAGACCAGAACGGCTTTGTGCTGCGAGCGCCGGGCGATCACATAGACGATGTTGGTGACCTCGGCTGAAATCACATCCAGCGGCTGACGGTTGATGTTGTTGACGATCGGGCGCAACAAGGTGTTTGCCGCCAGTACGAACAGCGTGCCCAGCAGCGCCTCGGCCAGCAGGTCGGCACCGGCACAGGCACCCACCGCGGCCGACGTCCAGAGGGTAGCGGCAGTGTTGAGGCCGCGCACATTGCCCTCTTCGCGCATGATGACCCCGGCACCGAGAAAGCCGATGCCCGACACCACATAGGCCACCACTCGCACCGCGCTTTCGGCACCGCCAAGACGATTGGCCATATCGACGAATATCGCCGCGCCCACCGCCACCAGTACGTTGGTGCGCAGGCCGGCAGTGCGCTGCCGGTACTGGCGTTCGAATCCGATCAGGCCGCCGAGGATGAAGGCCGCACTGAGGCTGACCAGGGTGTCGAGCAGTGAGGTCAGGTTGATGTTGTTGATGGCTTGCATGAATACGGCTCCTGGAGTGTCGGAAAACCGTCGAGCAGGTACGTCCACGCCGCTGCCGCCGCAACTGCCGGCAAGGCAAGGCCTGGCGCGCCGGTCACGAATGACAGGCGTGTCGACAGGTGTGAGAGCGACCGGAAAAGTCGAAACCACACGCTGATCAGCGTCGATGAGAAGGACGTTGGAACACGACCAGGATTGGCCGCGATCGGGATGCCGCTGCTCGCTTGTCGGCGAGACAACGGCACAGGAGACTGCGCGTTATCTTGCCGAGAATGCGCCGGTTACCGGGACCGGCCGACAACTGTCACTCGAACAAGTACCCACTGTGGGTCTCCGTGATTGATGAAAACGCGCGAAGCTTACGCCCCGATGTTTGGAGAGTAAACCCGTTGGAAATGCCTGCTGGGGGAATTGCGGGGTTCTTCAGGAAGGGTTCAGGTAAATCAAAAAATAGTCCGAACGGCGGTGCCCGCGATGCCGACGCTACTCAGTTCCTGCACTCTGACAACACCACCTGACAGGTTCTCGGCGTACCACCGGAGCGCCCGGCATAACGTATGCAGTTATTCAGGGATTTCTGCCTCGCGATGCTCAAGGTAGAGCCCCACGCCAGACCACCCTCGCCAGCAGTCGGTAGCGCCTTGGCATAGCAACTTGAGCCGATGCTCGAGGACGCATGGCGAGCAGTTTTGCCTGCACAGCCTGCGGTCAGCGCCAGGCTGATCGCGAGCAGTGAAGACAGGCCCCATGACGAGCATTGCCATGCTGTTTTTCCGCTCATCCCGTTTTCCCTGAAGCTGGAGGCTGGAGGCGTACCAGTGCCTGTGCGCTAGCGACTGTGCGCGGCATCCGCCAGTTGCCCGGTGTCTACCCTTACAAAAATCGAGTCGCCAACGGCCGTAAGTACGTCCCCTGCGTAGACCTCGCAGATGACGCGGGTTTTGCGGCCGACTTCACCTTCCACTTTCGCCCGCAACGTCAGTGGTACGCCCATGGGCGTCGGCTTGATGAACTTGATGCCAAGGTTGCCGGTGACACAATTGATACGCGGCAGGCTGGCGACTTCACGCTGTTCCATGCGGTAGTGCCAGGCCATCGCCGCCCAGTTCGAATGACAATCGACCAGCATCGCGATCAGTCCGCCGTAGACCAGATCCGGCCAGCCGCAATACTTGGCATCCGGCAAGTATTGCGCCACGACATGCTCGCCGTCCTCATGCCAATAGCTTTTGATGTGAAGCCCGTGGGGATTGCTGCTGCCACAGCCGTAACAAACGCCGTCGGGCGCCGCGCTGTCTTGCAGGGAGGTGTCGAGCCTGGACATACCTTGATCATCCTTAATAATGTGAACCAATGCCTTCGGATTCTAACGCTGAATCGATTGCCGCGAGCGCTCGAATTCCAACCCGCCCCATCACGCTCGATCAGCGGCTACGTTTAACCGAACGTGTGATCGCAGAGGAGACGCAGCATGGACCGATACACCGGTGGTTGCCTGTGCGGCAATGTCAGGATCGAGGCGACAGGACAGCCCTACCGGGTCGGCCTGTGTCACTGTCTCGACTGCCGCAAGCATCACGGCGCGCTGTTTCACGCCTCGGCGATATTCCCTCAGGAGGCGGTGACGATCGAGGGCGAAACCCGCGACTACGCCGGACGCTTTTTTTGTCCGCGCTGCGGCTCGTCGGTTTTCGCCCGCAGCAACGATGAAGTCGAAGTGAACCTGGGATCCCTCGATACCCCTGACCAGCTCAAACCTACTTACGAAAGCTGGATCATCCGCCGCGAGTCCTGGTTGCCGCCCTTCCCGCTGACTCGACACTACGAGCGCGATCGTGAGGGCACAGGACGCCTTGAGGAGTAGTCCGCCTGGCCTCAGAGGTGGTCCGCATCAATCACCGCCTTGGCGAACGCCTGCGGATCCTCCTGGGGCAGGTTGTGACCGATGCCGCCATTGATCAGCCGGAACTCGTATTTGCCGGTGAAACGCTTGGCGTAGTCCTCGGGAGCCGGGTGCGGGGCGCCGTTGGCATCCCCTTCCAGGGTGATGGTCGGCACGCTGATGGACGGCGCGGTGGCCAGTTTCTGTTCCAGCGCTTCGTACTGGCTCTCGCCCTGCACCAGGCCCAGGCGCCAGCGGTAGTTGAACACGGTGATATCGACATGGTCGGGATTGGCCAGCGCCTTGGCACTGCGGTCGAAGGTGGCGTCATCGAATACCCATTTGGGTGACGCCAGCTGCCAGATCAATTTGGCGAAGTCATGGGTGTTCTTCTCGTAACCGGCGCGACCGCGGTCGGTGGCAAAGTAAAACTGATACCACCACTGCAATTCAGCCTTGGGCGGTAACGGGTTCTGGCCCGCCGCCTGATTGCCGATCAAATAACCGCTGACCGAGACCAGCGCCTTGACCCGTTCCGGCCACAGCGCAGAAACGATGTCGGCCGAACGTGCGCCCCAGTCATAGCCACCGAGCACAGCCTGCTTGATCTTCAGTGCATCCATGAAGTCGATGACGTCGCTGGCCAGCGCGGCCGGCTGGCCATTGCGCAGGGTTTTCGCCGAAAGAAAGTGCGTATCGCCGTAACCACGGGCATACGGCATCAACACTCGATAGCCCTTGGCTGCCAGCAAGGGCGCGACCTCATCATAGCTGTGAATGTCATACGGCCAGCCATGCAGAAGGATGACCACCGGGCCATCGGCCGGACCTGTCTCGGCGTATGCCACGTCCAGCAGCCCGGCGTTGACATGCTTGAGCGGGCCAAAGGGAGACGCAGCGGCACTGGTGCTGCCGGCGCTGCTCTGGGCTGGCTGTGCGGTTGCAGCCGCTTGCACATGGGCCATGCCAAGAGCGCCGAACAGACTGAACGCGAGCATCGTGTAGCCGACCAGACGGCGGCGGGGTTTAGCGGTTTTGTCGTGCTGCAGTGCCATCTTCATGCTGAAGTCTCCGTTGCAAGCCGTCGGCCAGGGGCTCCGATTGATCCCTGTAAACCTTGCCGACATTTGAACGCGGCGACGTATCCGGCGTGTGTCGCAGCGCGGGCCGGGTGCAAGCGGGTGTATCGAGTGCTGGTGCAGACACAGTGTGATACACGGCAAATAATCTGCGGGGCCGCTGTTGCCGGCACTACTTCACCGACTAGCCCTGGATATCCCCACAGAAAATATCGATGTTGCCGTCTGGTGCCGACGTTCGCACGAGGATGTAGTAACCACCGGAAAGCAGGGCGGGCAACGCGATCGGTGCGCTTCTTGAAAACGTCCAGCCACGTATTGGCTGGCGCTCTGTGTTGACTTGTTCATTCATCGCAAAGGCGACTGGCCCCGGTTGCTGACAACTGCCTTTGTTGATGAAGGAATAGAGGCGCAAGGGCAATGTACCGCCGCCAGGAACACCACTGATAAAGAAGCTGAGCCCGGTTTTATTGTCATAGGAAGACAAGGCTACATTGCCGATCTGGCCGCTGTTCTGCCGGGTGGCAACCAGGGGAATGGTCACGCTCTGGCTTGATGATGTGGCACAGCCGAACAGACAGGTCGTGAGCATGAGTGCTGCGAGCGGGTTGCTGAATTTCATCGCCAATCTCCTCGGTTGAAGAACTGCAATGGAAGATTGGGTATAGCTCACTATTAACTTGCAGGCCGTGAGCACTATCCGGAGCAGCGGGCCTGCATGTGTTTGCACTCATCCACGTGACACCGAATCGACAAGCCATTCCTGCAGTTGTGGCGAGTAACAATTGGCGGATTGCAGACACCTCGTCAGGTGTTTTTGGCAGAGGCCAGATAATAGGCAACCAAAGCATTAGCGTGACCATGCCCCATACCGTGCTCGGTCTTGAGCCAGGCAACCATTTCCATATGCTTCTTGCCACTGACTGTATTGAGCAGCGCGAGCCAGTAGCTAATCGGGTGTCCATATTTCTTTTCGATTGACGGGAAATATGAAGCGGGTCCTTTGGTTTTGGTGTCTTCGGTCACGATACAAACTCCCTTTCTGCTTAACCAGACGCCATGTCATGGCGCGTTTATTGGTCACTGGCAAGCGCCCAATCGCGCTTCTGGTCGACATTTTAGTCTAAGTGCACCCACGTCTCCTGGCGTAGTTGGCTCCGTTGCGTGCCAGTTCTACACGTTGCGAGATCAGGGACATGCTTAGGCCTTTACTGTTGTGCCTACAGGGGTGTCAGTCAGGCTTTTGGTGATCTGTTCCGTCAGTTGCCAGAGCATTCACGCAGAGGGTGTTCGGTGCCCGACAGTACGCACCGCGTAAATCCTCAATGACCTGGTTGATCGAAGGCCCTTGAATGGCTGGAGGTTGCGGACGTTCCCCGAACTCGCGCCAAATGAACAGTGTCAGCTCCGCGCCATCAGTGATTGACGCGGCATTCTCGATCGAGGCGAAGGTCTCCAGCAGCCGGTATCTGTGATCCTTCCAGAACAGTTCTTCAACCCAGTGATAGACAGGAATGAAGTGGAAATGGATGGGGTAGCCAGGGTCATGACCGAATCGACTGATATAGAGCCATTTCGGTTTCAGCCGGGTTTCGAGGGTTTTCTGAATTGTCGCGAACAGGCCACCCAGTTCAGCCAGGGCATCGGCCGGCAGGTCGGCCAATGAGCTGACATGCTCCCTTGCCCCCAACATCAGATAGCCAGGAAGCGCGGATGACATGTGGTGATTGAGTATCCAGTGGGCAGTCTGGTGGATGATGAATTTTGGTGCCACTTCCATGGTGATGTCCGTGATCGATCGATCCCGCAGAGTACCAAGGCATCGCTGCAGAGTTTGTTAAACGTTGTCCCACAGCACGCGTGCAAGCAAGCGGCACCCGTCACCCACTGATTGCCAAAAAAAATGCCCCGATCTCTCGACCGGGGCATTTGCTTGTAGCTTGTAGCTAGCAGCTGCTTTTAGTGCGATACCGCCCCACTCGCGCCTAGACCGGTCTGCGAGCGAACGAATTGCGGGAAGAACAGCGCCCGCTCGTTATCAGCCGCGGTCGACTTGTCGGTAATCGAGAAGAACCAGATCCCGACAAAGGCAATGATCATCGAGAACAGCGCCGGGTACTCGTACGGGAAGATCGCCTTCTCGTGATGCAGGATCTGCACCCAGATGGTTGGGCCAAGGATCATCAAGCCCACAGCGCTTACCAGGCCCAGCCAGCCGCCGATCATCGCACCGCGAGTGGTCAGCTTCTTCCAGTACATGGAAAGCAGCAGGACCGGGAAGTTGCAGCTCGCCGCGATGGAGAACGCCAGGCCGACCATGAACGCGATGTTCTGGCTTTCGAACAGGATGCCCAGGCCGATCGCCAGTACCGCCAAGGCGATGGTGGTGATTTTCGAGACGCGGATCTCATCTTTCTCGTTGGCCTTGCCCTTCTTGATCACGCTGGCGTACAGGTCGTGGGACACCGCTGAAGCACCGGCCAGGGTCAGACCGGCAACCACTGCCAGGATGGTCGCGAACGCTACCGCCGAGATGAAGCCCAGGAAGATGCTGCCACCGACCGCGTTGGCCAGGTGCACCGCCGCCATGTTGTTGCCGCCCAACAGCGCGCCAGCCGCATCCTTGAACGCAGGGTTGGTGCTGACCAGCAGGATCGCGCCGAAGCCGATGATGAAGGTCAGGATGTAGAAGTAGCCAATGAAACCGGTTGCGTAAAGTACGCTCTTGCGAGCTTCCTTCGCGTCACTCACGGTGAAGAAGCGCATCAGGATGTGTGGCAGGCCAGCGGTACCGAACATCAGCGCAAGCCCTAAGGAGAACGCCGAGATCGGATCTTTCACCAGACCGCCCGGGCTCATGATCGCTTCACCTTTAGGGTGAACCTTGATCGCCTCGGAGAACAGAGCGTTGAAGTCGAAGTTGACGTGCTTCATCACCATCAGCGCCATGAAGGAAGCGCCGGACAGCAGCAGGACAGCCTTGATGATCTGCACCCAGGTGGTCGCCAGCATGCCGCCGAACAGTACGTACATGCACATCAGGATACCGACCAGGATCACCGCAACATGGTAGTCAAGACCGAATAGCAACTGGATCAGCTTGCCGGCACCAACCATTTGCGCGATCAGGTAGAACGCCACCACCACCAGCGAACCGCAAGCGGACAGCGAGCGGATCTGGGCTTGCCCAAGGCGGTAGGACGCCACGTCGGCAAAGGTGTATTTACCCAGGTTACGCAGGCGCTCGGCGATCAGGAAGAGGATGATCGGCCAGCCCACCAGGAAGCCGATCGAGTAGATCAGGCCGTCGTAGCCGGAGGTGAACACCAGCGCGGAAATACCCAGGAAAGACGCTGCGGACATGTAGTCACCGGCAATCGCCAGACCGTTCTGGAAACCGGTGATCTTGCCGCCCGCCGCGTAATAGTCGGAGGCCGACTTGTTTTTCTTGGACGCCCAGTAAGTGATGCACAGGGTCGCGCCAACGAATGCGACGAACATCAGAATTGCGGAAATGTTGAGCGGCTGCTTCTGCACGGCGCCGGTCAGGGCGTCAGCCGCCCAGGCGCCCGGTGCGAAGGCTGCGATGCTCAATAGAGCCATTAGACGACGGATCATTGCTGAGCCTCCTTGAGAATCGCATTGTTCAGGTCGTCGAATTCGCCGTTGGCGCGTCGCACGTAGATACCGGTCAGTATGAAAGCCGAAACAATCAGCCCGACACCGATCGGTATGCCCCAGGTAATCGATGACTCAGGGCTGAGCTTCGCCCCCAGTACATGCGGCCCGTAGGCAATCAATAGGATGAATCCGGAGTAAAGCCCTAGCATGATCGCCGAAAGAATCCAGGCGAATCGTTCCCTCTTGCTAACCAGCTCCTTGAAGCGCGGGCTGTTTTGAATCGAGAGGTAAATGCTGTCGTTCATTGTTTTTATCCTCGCAGCACAGATTAAGTTGGAACGATATCCACTGTATGCGGCTGCGAGCCAGGTTCCAGACGACCTTAGTAGTAGAACGACATGACGTACTCGCCAATTTCAAGCATGTCCCCAAACAACTGTGGGAGCGGGCTTGCTCGCGAAAGCGGTGTGTCAGTCAATACCGGGTCAACTGACACATCGTATTCGCGAGCAAGCCCGCTCCCACAGGGTGAAGCGAGCAGGTGTTGGTTGAGGGTTATTTGATCCAGTCAGCCACACGCTCAGGGTGTTTGGCCACCCAGTCTTTCGCTGCGGCATCAGGCTTGGCACCGTCCTGGATCGCCAGCATGACTTCGCCGATTTCATCCTTGGACGCCCACTGGAAGCTCTTCAGGAACTTGGCGACTTCCGGTGCTTTGGTTGCCAGTTCCTTGCTGCCGATGCTGTTGACGGTTTCAGCCGCGCCATAGACGCCTTTCGGGTCGTCGAGGAAGCGCAGCTTCCATTTGGCGAACATCCAGTGCGGTACCCAGCCGGTGACGGCGATGGATTCGTTTTTCTTCTCGGCACGGGTCAGTTCGGCAATCATGCCGGCGCCGGAACTGGCCTTGAGTTGATAACCGGTCAGTTCGTAATCCTTGATGGCCTGCTCGGTCTTGAGCATCACCCCTGAACCGGCGTCGATACCGACGATGCGATTCTTGAAGCTGTCATCGGTTTTCAGATCGGCGACAGACTTGGCCTTGACGTACTCCGGCACGATCAGGCCGATTTTTGCGTCCTTGAAGTTCGGCCCGTAATCGACGACCTGGTCCTTGTTCTTGGTCCAGTATTCGCCGTGGGTCACCGGCAGCCACGCCGACAGCATGGCGTCGAGTTTGCCCGTGGCCACGCCCTGCCACATGATCCCGGTGGCGACCGCCTGAAGTTTCACGTCGTAACCAAGCTTCTGCTTGATCACCTCGGCCGCGACATGGGTGGTCGCAACGCTGTCGGACCAACCATCAACGTAACCGATGGTCAGGGTCTTGCTCTCGGCATTGGCGAATGTGGAGCCAATCGCAAGTACCAGAGCGGCACCTGCGCCTAAAAGTCGTCGCATCTTCATCGTTACTTCCCCGAAAGTGCTGCGCTCGACGGGTGCCGAGTCGCTTCAAAGCCTTGTTGTGGTGCACAGCGCCCCCATCACGCCCCATTGCAAACTCGACCGGACATCAGCGGAGTACTGACACTGCGATCATCAACCTCAGGCCCTTGGGGACCTGCTCTGCCAGCGACCTCAAGGCATCGAGAAGCGACATCAGAAAGCCATTAACCTGAAAGCCGCCACACACCCCGGGCAATCCGCCCGAACTTTGCATGTCAAAATCGTGCGAGCCACCAGCCGGGCGGAAATTGCAGGTAACATGCGCCGCTTTGCTCCCACACGGCCTGACCATGTCCGCGAAATCCCGTTTCCCTTTTTTTGCTTATCTATTCGCCTGCGCACTGGGGCTGTTTGCCCTCGGTGGCTTCTGGTACGGCCTCGGTAAACCGCTGGTCCTGCCGGACGTCGCCAGCGCGTCGCACAAGCTGCAATGCGCGTCCTATACGCCGTTCGACAAGGACCAGTCGCCGTTCGATCAGCCGTTCAAGTTGCGACCCGAGCGCATGGATGCCGACCTCGCCTTGCTGGCGACCCGCTTCGCATGCATCCGCACCTACTCCATGACCGGCCTCGAAGCCCTGCCCGACCTGGCGCGAAAGCATGGCTTGAAGCTGATGATCGGCGCTTGGGTCAACAGCAATCCGGTGGACACCGGCAAAGAGGTCGACCTGCTGATCGCTTCGGCCAACGCCAACGCCGATGTGGTGACTTCGGTGATCGTCGGCAACGAGACCCTGTTGCGCAAGGAAGTGACCGGCGCGCAATTGGCCGCGCTGATCAACAAGGTCAAGAGTCAGGTCAAACAGCCTGTCACGTATGCCGATGTCTGGGAGTTCTGGCTCAGGCACCCGGAAATCGCCTCGGCCGTGGACTTCCTGACCATCCATTTGCTGCCGTACTGGGAAGATGACCCTTCGAACATCGACGCCGCCCTGCACCATGTGGCTGAAGTGCGTCAGGTGTTCGGCAACAAGTTCGCGCCCAAAGACGTGATGATTGGTGAAACCGGCTGGCCCAGCGAGGGTCGTCAGCGCGAAACCGCAGTGCCGAGCCGGGTCAATGAAGCGAAGTTCATTCGTGGTTTTGTCGCCATGGCCGAGCAGCAGGGCTGGCACTACAACCTGATCGAAGCCTTCGACCAGCCATGGAAACGCGCCAGCGAAGGTGCGGTCGGTGGTTATTGGGGGCTATACGATGCAGACCGCCAGGACAAGGGCGTGCTGGCCGGGCCGGTATCGAATGTGCCGTACTGGTCGCAGTGGCTGGTGGTGGGCAGTGTGATCTTCCTTGCAACGCTGGTCCTCGGCGGCCGCGTGCGCACGACCCGTGCCGCTCTGATTCTGCCCCTGCTCGGCGCATTGGCGGCGTGCTCGATTGGCGTCTGGGGCGACCTGGCACAGGTGACCACCCGGTTCACCAGTGAATGGATGTGGGTCGGGTTGCTGACGGGGTTGAACCTGCTGGTGCTGGCTCACGCTGCGTTGGCGCTGAGCCCTCGCAGCGGTTGGCGCGAGCGTGGGTTCAATACCCTGGAGCGTCGAGCCGGCTGGCTGGTGGCAGCGGCAGGCTTCGCCGCCGCGGTGCTGATGCTCGAACTGGTGTTCGACCCACGCTACCGCAGCTTCCCGAGCGCCGCATTCATCGTCCCGGCGCTGGTCTACCTGTGCCGACCGGTGAGCGTGCCGCGCCGGGAGATCGCCCTGCTGACTTTCATCATTGGGGCCGGCATTGCGCCGCAACTGTTCCAGGAAGGTTTAAACAACCAGCAGGCCTGGGGCTGGGCACTGGTGAGCGGGTTGATGGTTGCCGCATTGTGGCGCTGCTTGCGGGTTCGCAAGGTTTAACCTTCAACATTCGCCAATTTTTTGTAGCGGGCTCGCAACCATAGGGGTCTTGCAGATCCCTGTGGCGCGGGCCTGCTGCGGATGACACTGCGGGCATGAGCCCGCCCGAAAGCCTCGCGCCCTACTGCGCCAAATGAACTCTCGAGCGCCCCGGCCAGTCAGCTGATTAGGCACTCGGCTCCCGGAGTTTCGCGGCAATGGCTGATCATCATCCCGAACGACAAAGCCCCATCGACGCCCACGGCATCATCGGCGACATGCGCAGCGCGGCGCTGGTCAACGACAAGGGCAGCGTAGACTTTTTCTGCTGGCCGGAATTCGACAGCCCATCGATCTTCTGCTCGCTGCTAGACAGCCCCGACGCGGGTATCTTCCAGCTCTCGCCGGATTTGCCCGACGCCCGCCGCGAACAGATCTACCTGCCTGACACCAACGTACTGCAAACCCGCTGGCTCAGTGACCAGGCAGTGGTCGAAGTCACCGACCTGCTGCCCATCGGCGACACCGAGGATAATTTGCCGCTACTGATGCGCCGCATCCGCGTGGTCAGCGGTCGCGCCACCTTCCACGTGCGTTGCGCGGTGCGCCATGACTATGCCCGTGCCCATACCCTTGCGCGCATAGATAACAAAGATGTGATCTTCGAGGCTGCCGGCCAGCCGTCCCTGCGGCTGTGGTCGGATCAGGCGTTGAGCCTCGACGAAAACGTTGCGCTCGGCCAGTTCACCCTCGAACAAAACCAGACGAGTGAATTCCTGCTCGGCGCCATCGACGATCCACGCGTCAAGGAAGGCGCTGCCGAACTGTGCCTTGCGCGCACGCTGAAGTTTTGGCGCGACTGGATCGGCCAGTCCAGCTATCGCGGCCGCTGGCGGGAAATGGTCAACCGTTCGGCGTTGGCCTTGAAGCTGCTGACCTCGCGCAAACACGGGGCCATCCTCGCCGCCGCCACCTTCGGCCTGCCGGAATCCCCCGGTGGAGAGCGCAACTGGGACTACCGCTTCACCTGGATCCGCGACGCATCCTTCACCGTGTACGCCTTCATGCGCCTGGGCTTCGTCGAAGAGGCCAACGCATACATGCGCTGGCTGCGTGGGCGGGTCAGCGATTGCCAGGGCAGGACGAAGAAACTCAACATTTTGTATGCCATCGATGGTCGTCAGGAGCTGCCGGAGATCGAACTCGCGCATCTGTCCGGCCACGGCGGGGCAAAACCGGTGCGCATCGGCAATCAGGCCTACGAACAGGTCCAGCTCGACATCTTTGGCGAATTGATGGACGCGATTTACCTGGTCAACAAATACGGCGAAGCCATCTCCCACGAAGGCTGGAAACATACCATGGAGGTCATCGATCAAGTCTGCGAAAGCTGGGAGCAGAAGGACGTCGGCATCTGGGAGATGCGCGGCGAACAGTACCATTTCCTGCATTCGCGGCTGATGTGCTGGGTGGCACTGGACCGGGCCATTCGTCTGGCATCCAAACGCTCGTTGCCCGCGCCGTTCGCTCGTTGGGACCAGACCCGCCAGGCGATCCACGCCGACATCTGGGAAAACTTCTGGGACGAAGAACGCGGGCATTTCGTCCAGCATATCGGTGGCGCCGGTCTGGATGGCTCGATGCTGCTGATGCCGCTGGTGCGTTTCGTCAGCGCCCGCGACCCGCGCTGGCTGGCGACCCTCGATGCCATCGAAAAAAGCCTGGTGCGTGACGGCATGATCTATCGCTACCGCAACGACGACAGCCAGATCGACGGCCTGCCCGGCACCGAAGGCGCCTTCGCCGCCTGTTCATTCTGGTACGTCGAATGCCTGGCCCGCGCCGGCCAGATCGACAAGGCCCATCTGGAGTTCGAACAACTGCTGCGCTACGCCAACCCGCTGGGGTTGTACGCCGAAGAATTCGACAGCCACGCCCGGCACATGGGCAACACACCGCAAGCCCTGACGCATCTGGCGTTGATCAGCGCGGCGTGTTTTCTGGATCGCAAGTTGAGCGGCGAGAAAAGCTTCTGGCAGCCGTGAGCGCGTAGTCAATCCGGGTACCACCAATCCACAGATTACAGCCCTGCCCATTTTAAACAAAACCGTCGCTGAATAGCCGTAAATACCCGGTTGTCAGTCGCAGGTTCCCCACCTAACATCAAAGCTCAACGGGTACAGCGGAGCTGTCCAACAACACCCGAATTCAAGGAACCAGAATGACCCAACGAATCCATCGCAGCATCGACACCCCGCTTCGCTCCGGTTTAAACCGCGAGCAACTGTGGGACGACCACGACAAGGGCCTGATCAAATGCTGGGAAGTCGGCCGCCAGCGCGCCGCCCGCTTCCCGGATCTAGCCCGCCAATGCCTCGCCGGCGAACTGCCGGTGCTGGGCTGGAAAGGTGGCGTCAGCCGCAGCCTGAAGAAACTCGAAAAGTACGGTTCCCTCAAGTACCTCGCCCAATGGCAAGGCTTGCGCGGGGAAGATCTGGATGTTGACCTGAGCCAGGAACGGGCACTGACCTGTTCGCGCACGGGGATGGTGGTGACGTTTACACCGGATCGGGCGAAGTACTTCAATCAGGTGGCCGAAGTCGAGGTAACTGCATCGGTCTGAGGCCGCCGTTCCGAGCGGTCCAGTAACAGTCCCAGCCGGACTGATGCGAAGCTCACAGCATTACTGGATCTACTGCAGCGCTGACGGAAAACCGCTCGCGATAGGCCTGCGGTGTCACGCCCATGGCGCGCAGGAAACTGCGGCGCAGGGTTTCTTCGCTGCCGAAACCGCATTGCAGGGCCAGGCGTTTGATCGGCACGCCAGTGTCGCTGAGCAAACGCCGCGCGGTTTCGACGCGAATCAGTTCGATGGCCCGGGCCGGGGTCTGGCCGGTATCGGCGCGGTAGTGGCGCACGAAGCTGCGTTCGCTCATTCCGGCCTGCTGGGCCAGGGTTGCAATGCCCAGGTCTTTGTTGAGATTTTCACTGATCCAGAGATGAAGTTCGTCGAAACGCTTGCCTTTTTGCTGCAACGACAGGGTGACGCTGAATTGCGATTGCCCGCCCGGGCGCTTCAGAAACACCACCAGTTGCCGGGCGACTTCCAGGGCCATATTGCGCCCAAGGTCTTCTTCGACCATGGCCAGTGCCAGGTCGATACCCGCCGTAACTCCGGCGGAGGTCCAGACCGGGCCGTCGTTGATGAAAATGGGATTGGGCTCGACCTGCAATCGCGGGTGCTGCTGTGCCAGTTGCTCGCAGCGGGTCCAGTGGGTCACGACGCGCCGGCCATCGAGCCAGCCGCTGGCTGCCAGCAGAAACGCCCCGGTGCACACGGAGGCTACTCGTCGGCAATAACCGGCATGTTTACGCACCCACGCCACCAGCGACGCATCGTCCGCTGCTGCGTAGACACCCCAGCCTCCGGCGATGATCAGAGTATCGCTGCCATGTTCGGGCAACGGCTGCGCCAGCATTCCCAGGCCCGCCGACGACAGCACCGCCCCGCCGCCACTGGCAATTACCGATGGCACATAGGGCTGCGGCAGCCCTTGCTGGCGGGCAATGTCGTTGGCCGAGGCAAATACCTGCAATGGCCCCGTGACGTCGAGTAACTGCACATTGGCGAAGGCGAGTACGTGAATGTTCTTGGGCATTTGGCGTAATTCGTGGGGATATTGGCGTATACGCCAAAGCCTACGAGCCTAAAGTCAAACCGTCCACCCACTTCAAGAGAAAAGAGCCATGACCTTGCAGATCGGTTTTCTGTTGTTCCCCCAAGTTCAGCAACTGGACCTGACCGGCCCTTACGATGTGCTGGCTTCGCTACCGGATGTGAAGGTGCACCTGATCTGGAAGGATCTGCTGCCGGTCACCGCCAGCACCGGCCTGCTGCTGAAACCGACGACCACCTATGACCAATGCCCGGCGCTGGACGTGATCTGCATCCCCGGTGGCAGCGGTGTCGGGCCATTGATGGAAGATGACGAAACCCTGGATTTCATCAGGGCCCAAGCCGCCCACGCCCGCTACATCACCTCGGTTTGCACCGGCTCGCTAGTACTCGGCGCCGCGGGGTTGCTCAAGGGCAAGCGCGCCACCACCCACTGGGCCTATCACCAACTACTCGCGCCGTTGGGGGCGATCGCGGTGCAGGATCGGGTGGTGCGCGACGGCAATCTGTTGACCGGTGGCGGCATTACTGCCGGCATCGATTTTGCCCTGACCCTGGCGGCGGAATTGTTCGACCAGCACACTGCCGAACTGATCCAGCTTCAACTGGAATACGCCCCGGCTCCACCGTTTGCGGCGGGTAGCCCGGAAACGGCGCCCGTCGGCGTGCTGGAGGAAGCGCGTCAGCGGGCCGCCAGTTCATTGAAATTGCGTACGGAAATTACCGAACGTGCAGCGGCGAAACTCGATCGACAATGAGTCAATCATGACTTGCAGGCTCGCTCCCCCAAGGGCATGTTTCGACAGAACAAAAAAACCCGCCGAAGCGGGTTTTTCCAAGACCATGACGACTCCTTGTCGTGGCATTCCTTGCCTATGGCCGATCCTCCATGATCCTGAGCACATCCTGTGCTTCAGTGGGTGAGGCCAGAATACGCATAGGATCCAATCTACAACAGACGAAATCGCTACCACTGCGTGTAAGACATTCGCTATAAGCCACCTTCCGAAAACCCTTAGATGCCACAGGCAACCAACCTGAAAGCCACGAATTCAGCGACAGGGCAGGCGGCCTTGTGCTCGCGCCCCAACACAGGGGTGAACAGGTCGCCATCAGCCACCTTGATGCTCGTGGGATTTGGCGAATTCGAGCAAAAACTGCTCGATATTGTTCATCTGCTCTTCCCAACCACGGCTGTCCATGCGGAACGCTTTCAGACGACGATGTTGGGGAATGTGGTCGAAACCCGATTCGGTCACCTTGAGCAAGGTGCCTTCATCCATGTCTTCGAGCTCAAACTTCACCAGGGTCGTGGGCTCCTGGGAATAATCGACTTCCGGCTCTACCGCATAGGGATGCCAGCGAAACGAAAACAGCCGCTCTGGCTCGACCCGCTCCACCAGTACGTTCCAGCGTAAATGCTCATAACCGGGATAGGTGATCTGCCCCTGGGTCCATTCACCCGCAACAAAGCGCTTGCCCTCCAGAGCGACACCAAACCATTGCCCGAACACTTCGGCATTGGCCAGTACACGCCAGACCTGAGAACGCTTGGCGTTGAGCAGGATTTTCCTTTCGATGCGATCAGATGCTGGGTTCATAAGTCACCTCCTGTACTGAACAGTAGGTCAGTAAGACCATAAGACCAACCCTGACGTTGTAACAGTCGGGATTGGCAATCAACCATGCCTGAAATATTCGGCCGATTTTCCGGCGATAAGTTCGGGTGATGGACGAGTCTGTCGACACTGCAATCTGTTCGCCCTTCGCTACACTGCCCTCAACTTTACCTGTCACAGCGAGCCAATCCCCATGTACTCACGCTTTTTTGCGGTAGTGGCGCCCCTGTTGTTCAGCCCCATGGCCTTTGCCTTTGCCTTGGACTGCGACAACGCCAGCGACCAGGCGACGATGAACCAGTGCGCGGCGCAGCAGCATGCGGCGGCCGACAAGGAGTTGAATGCGCTGTATCAGCAGATCACTGCGCGACTCAAAGGCAACCCCGACAGCAAGCAACTGCTGGTGGGGGCGCAGCGGGCGTGGGTTGCGATGCGCGATGCCGAGTGCAAGTTCGCGGCGTCGGGTGTGGAGGGAGGGAGTGTGTATCCGCTGATCTACAGCAACTGCATTACGGAGTTGACCAAGGCGCGGGTGCAGACTTTCAAGAACTACCTCAAGTGCCAGGAAGGCGATATGAGTTGCCCGGTGCCGGGGGGGTGATATGGGGTAACCATAGATGTAGGAGCGAGCAGTCTCCGGGCGGCGTTCCGACGAAGAACGTCAACGATGACGCAGTCTGTCTGGCCCCCCGTGGTGTCCTGGCGCTCTTCGCGAGCGTGCTCGCTCCTACAGGGAAAAGCACCACAAAAACAAAACCCCTACCTGCATACGCAGATAGGGGTTTCGGAATTTAATCTTGACGATGACCTACTCTCACAT
>NZ_JBWKOF010000007.1:0-317621 GCF_059415945.1 Pseudomonas sp. GW821-FHT09H03
ATCGCCGATGGTAGTGTGGGGTTTCCCCATGTGAGAGTAGGTCATCGTCAAGATTAAATTCCGAAACCCCTATCTGCGTATGCAGGTAGGGGTTTTGTTTTTGTGCTTTAAAAACCTTGAACGCGGTCCCCTGATTTCCTGTAGGAGCGAGCATGCTCGCGAAGAACGCCAGGACACCACGGGGACCCAGACAGCCCGCGTAATCGTTGACGTTCTTCGCGAGCATGCTCGCTCCTACATACACATGAAGCAAGGCGCCTTCAATGCTAAAGTCGTCCATCGATTTTGCATTTTCCAGGAAGCCTTTATGCCGGATGCGACACCCCTCAGTGCTGGATTCATGGTGGTCCACGGCAACCGCCTGGACGAATTGCGCAGCCTGGTGGTCAGCTGGATGCGCCGCTACCCGCTGGCTCCCCTGGAAAACGAAATCGCCCTGGTGCAGAGCAACGGCATTGCCCAATGGCTGAAACTGGCCTTGGCGGAAGATGCCGAAGAGGACGACATGGGTGGCTGCGGAATCGCTGCGGCCATTGATGTTCAACTCCCCGGCAGTTTCATGTGGCAGCTCTATCGCATGGTCCTTGGGCGTGACGAAATCCCGGCCAAATCCCTGCTCGATAAGGCTCCGCTGACCTGGCGCTTGATGCGCCTGCTGCCACAACTTATTAACCAGCCACACTTCGAGCCCCTGCAGCGCTTCCTGACCCACGATGCCGACCTGCGCAAACGCTATCAGTTGGCCGAGCGTCTCGCGGACCTGTTCGACCAATATCAGGTGTACCGGGCGGACTGGCTCGAAGACTGGGCAGAAGGTCGTCATCAATTGCGCAACGGTCGCGGCGAAGCCAAAGCCCTTACTCCGGCCAACTGCTGGCAGGCAGAGTTGTGGCGCGCCCTGCTGCTGGATGTGGGGGCAGAAGGCATGGCGCAGAGCCGCGCCGGCGTCCACCAACGGTTTGTCGAACGGATCAACAGCCTCGACGTGGCACCCCATGGATTGCCCTCACGAGTGATCGTTTTCGGCATTTCCTCCCTGCCGGCCCAAGCCCTGGAAGCCCTCGCCGGACTGGCACGATTCAGCCAGGTCCTGCTGTGCGTGCATAACCCATGTCGTCACCATTGGGCGGACATCGTCGCCGATAAAGACCTGTTGCGGCATCAATACAAGCGCCAGGCACGCAAGAGCGGTATGCCGGTGGTGATCGATCCGCAGACCCTTCATCAGCATGCCCATCCGTTGCTGGCAGCATGGGGCAAGCAGGGGCGCGATTACATCAGTCTGCTCGACAGCTATGACGATCCCAACAGCTATCGCTCGGCATTTCGTGACGGGCGCATCGATCTGTTCAGCGACAGCCAGCCACTGAGCGTGCTCAACCAGTTGCAGGATGACATCCTCGAGTTGCGGCCGCTCAACGAGACCCGGGAGCGCTGGCCGGCCGTCGATCTGCAGCAGGACCCGTCGATCCGTTTTCACATTGCCCATAGCCCTCAGCGCGAAGTCGAGATTCTCCACGACCAACTGCTCGCGCGCTTCAGTGCCGATCCACACTTGCGTCCTCGGGATGTGATCGTGATGGTCCCGGACATCGACAGCTATGCACCGCATATACGTGCGGTGTTTGGCCAGCTCGACCGCCATGACCCGCGTTTCATTCCGTTTACCCTGGCAGACCAGGGCCAGCGAGGTCGCGATCCATTGCTGATTGCGGTCGAGCACCTGCTCAAGTTGCCGGACAGCCGATTCCCGGTCAGCGAGATTCTCGATTTGCTCGACGTGCCAGCATTACGGTCGCGTTTCGGCGTCGAGGAGCGCGACCTGGCGACACTGCACCGCTGGATCGAAGGCGCGGGCATTCGTTGGGGCATGAATGCCGAGCAGCGAGCCGGACTGGGGCTGCCCCACGAGCTGGAGCAGAACAGCTGGCGTTTCGGCCTGCGCCGGATGTTGCTCGGCTATGCCGTCGGCAGCGGCGAAGCCTGCGAAGGAATCGAACCCTACGATGAAATCGGTGGTCTGGATGCAGCACTGATCGGCCCCTTGGTGGCCCTGCTGGATGCGCTGGAAGTCGCTCACCAGGAACTCTCCCAGCCGGCACCGCCCAAGCAATGGGGCATGCGCTTGCAGGCATTGATGCAACTGTTCTTCCAGGCCAGCAGTGAGCACGACGACTACTTGCTGGCCCAACTTGAAGAGTTGCGCGAAACCTGGCTCGACACCTGTGAATCAGTCGGCTTGCACGACCCGTTGCCATTGACCGTCGTGCGTGAAGCCTGGCTTGCCGGTCTTGACCAGGGCCGCTTGTCCCAGCGCTTTCTCGCCGGTGCAGTCAACTTCTGCACCTTGATGCCCATGCGCGCCATCCCGTTCAAACTGGTTTGCCTGCTGGGCATGAACGACGGCGATTATCCGCGCGCGCAACCACCGCTGGACTTCGACCTGATGGGCAGTGATTACCGCCCCGGCGATCGCTCCCGCCGTGAAGACGACCGTTACCTGCTGTTGGAGGCGGTATTGTCGGCGCGTGATCAGCTCTATATCAGTTGGGTTGGTCGCAGCATCCGTGATAACAGCGAGCGTCCCGCATCGGTACTGATCGGCCAGTTGCGTGACCACCTGGCCAGCGGCTGGCGAATGCCTGATAGCGAAGAAGACTTGCTTGAGGCGATGACCCAGGAGCATCCGCTGCAACCCTTCAGCGCCCGATACTTTCATGAGGGAGATGAGCTGTTCAGCTACGCCAGCGAGTGGCAAGTCCTGCATCAGGCTACGCAGCAACCGGTGCAGATCGAAGTGCTTGAGCCCCATGTTCAGGATGAGCCGCTCAGCCTTGGTCAGCTTCAGGATTTCCTGCGCAATCCGGTGCGGCATTTTTTCAGCCAGCGCCTGAAGGTGTTTTTCGAAGCGGCTGAAGTGCCTTTGGCCGACGAAGAGCCATTTGTCCTCGACGCCTTGCAGCGCTATGGCCTCAGCGCCAGTTTGCTCGACGCAGCCCTGGGCAATATGCAGCAAACCGATCAGGCACTGAAGGCGCAGGCCAAGCGTCTGCAAAATAGCGGACTGCTGCCCATGGCCGGGTTTGGCGAGTGTCTGCAACAGGAATTGATCGAACCATTACCCGACCTGCTGCAGCGCTATGAACAGCTGCTGACCCTATGGCCAACAGCGCTCACCAGTGCCTTGCCGGTCAGTCTCGAGCTGCAAGGCTTACGCCTTGAGGGCTGGCTCAGCGGTCTGCATCAACGCGATGATGGTGGTTTGCTGTCCATTACTACCATCCCCAACAGTATCGGTTCGATCAAGTCGCGCAAATGGCATCGCCTCACCCGGCCATGGGTCAATCATCTGGCGGCTTGCGCCAGCGGCATGGCGATGACCACGGCCTTGGTGGCCAGTGATGACAGCCTGCTGCTCGGCCCGCTCGAAGAGAGTTCGGCGCGGCGGATTCTCGGTGACCTGCTGCTGGCCTGGCAATCGGGGATGCGCCAGCCGCTGCCGATCGCCGTCAAGACAGCCTTCGCCTGGCTCGGTCAGACCGATCCGCTCAAAGCCGAGGCCGCTGCGCGCAAGGCCTATGAAGGCGACGGGCTGACGACTGACGGAGAGCGTCGCGAAAGTCCGGCACTGCTGCGTCAGTTCACCGATTACGCTGCCTTGACCGCCGATGAGACGTTCTCCGGCTGGTGTGATGCGCTGTACCGCCCGCTGCTTGAAGCCCCATGGCGTTCATTGACCGGCGAGGAGCCGCGCTGATGACTACGAAGACACCTCTGGCGCTGGCATTCCCGCTGCGTGGCAGCCAACTGATCGAGGCCAGTGCCGGTACTGGCAAGACCTTCACCATTTCCGCCTTGTATCTGCGCCTGGTCCTTGGCCATGGCGGCGAGCCCACGGGTTTCGGCCGCGAGTTGTTGCCACCGCAAATCCTCGTCGTGACGTTCACCGACGCCGCCACCAAGGAGTTGCGCGAGCGTATTCGTACGCGGCTGGCTGAGGCTGCGCGATTCTTTCGCGAGGAGACACCGGCACCTGACAGCCTGATCACCGAGTTGCGCGAGCAGTACCTTCCCGAGCAGTGGGCCGGGTGCGCCAATCGGCTGGACATCGCGGCCCAATGGATGGACGAAGCTGCTGTATCAACCATCCACGGTTGGTGCCAGCGTATGTTGCGCGAACACGCATTCGACAGTGGCAGCCTGTTTACCCAGACCCTGGAAACCGACCACAGCGATCTGCTCGGCGAAGTCCTGCGCGATTACTGGCGACTGTTCTGCTACCCGATGCAGGGCGATGCCTTGAGCTGGGTGCGCAACAACTGGGGAGGTCCTGCGGCATTGCTGCCACGGATCCGCGCGCTGTTTGCCAGCGAGCGTGACACCCTCCAGGGAAAAGAACCTGCGGAGCTGATCACCGAGTGTCTGCAGGAGCGCCGCGCCGCGTTGATTGAACTGAAAATGCCCTGGCGGCAGTGGGCTGACGAGTTGCTTGCCATTTGTCATCAGGGCGTCGCCAGCAAGAGCGTCGACGGCCGCAAGATGCAGGCACGTTATTTCGAACCCTGGTTCGAAAAGCTCAAAGCCTGGGCCGAAGACGAAGCCCTTGAACAACTGGACATCGGTACCGGCTTCTCGCGCCTGACGCCCGACGGCATGGCCGAAGCCTGGAAAGGCGAAGCCCCTCGCCATCCGGGTCTGGATGCGATGGCTGCACTCAAGGCCTGTCTCGATGGACTGCCGACCCCCGACGCCGCCGTACTGCAGCATGCCGCCCGATGGGTCAGTGGTCGATTCGAGGAGGAGAAACGCCGCCGCGCGGAAATGGGCTTTGACGACATGTTGCTGCGCCTGGACGCAGCCTTGCAGTCCGACGGCGGTGAGCGCCTGGCAACTCTGATTCGCGAACAGTTTCCGGTTGCGCTGATCGATGAGTTCCAGGACACCGACCCGGTGCAGTACCGGATCTTCGAGAGCATCTACCGGATTGAGGACAACAGCCCGGAATGCGGGCTGTTCCTGATCGGCGACCCGAAACAGGCGATCTACGCCTTCCGTGGCGCCGACATCCATACCTATCTGCGCGCCCGCCAGGCGACCACCGGCCGCCTGCACACCCTGGGCACCAACTTCCGTTCCAGTCATGGCATGGTCAAGGCGGTGAACCATGTGTTCGAGCGTGCTGAAGTTCGTGATCTGGGACGCGGGGCTTTCCTGTTTCGCGAGCGCGATGGCGAGAACCCGGTCCCGTTCACCCCGGTTCAATCCCAGGGCCGCAAAGAAGTCCTGCAAATAAACGATCAAGCAGTACCGGCCCTGAACGTCTGGCACCTGTCGTCCGAGCAGCCGCTATCTGGTGCGGTGTACCGACAACAACTGGCTGCTGCCTGCGCCAGTGAAATCACCGCATTGCTTAACGGCGGTCAGCAGGGGCAAGTGGGCTTCGCCCAGGACGGCAAGGTTTTTCGGGGCCTGCGCCCGGCGGATATCGCGATCCTGGTGCGCGACGGCAAGGAAGCCCAGGCCGTGCGTGCCGAACTCTCCACCCGAGGTGTGCGCAGCGTCTACCTTTCGGACAAGGATTCGGTGTTCGCCGCCCAGGAGGCTCACGACCTGCTGACCTGGCTCAAGGCCTGCGCCGAGCCGGACGTGGAGCGGCCACTGCGGGCTGCGCTGGCCAGCGTCACCTTGAACCTGTCGTTGTCCGAACTGGAACAGTTGAACCAGGACGAACTGGCCTGGGAGTCGCGGGTCATGCAGTTCCGCGGCTATCGCGAGCTGTGGCGCAAACAGGGCGTGTTGCCGATGCTGCGCCGCTTGCTGCATGACTTCTGTCTGCCTCAGGCGCTGATCGCCCGCCATGACGGCGAGCGGGTGCTGACGAACCTGCTGCACCTGTCCGAACTGCTGCAGCAGGCCGCCGCCGAGCTGGATGGCGAGCAGGCCCTGATCCGCCATCTGTCCGAACATCTGGCACTGTCCGGGCAGGCAGGCGAAGAACAGATCCTGCGTCTGGAAAGCGACGAACAACTGGTCAAGGTCGTGACCATCCACAAGTCCAAAGGGCTTGAGTACCCCCTGGTATTCCTGCCGTTCATTTGCTCGGCGAAACCGGTGGACGGCAGCCGGCTGCCGTTGCATTACCACAATGCCGACGGCAAGGCCCAGGTGACGTTGAAGCCGACGGCGGAGTTGATTGCCCTGGCCGATGAAGAGCGACTGGCCGAAGATCTGCGCCTGCTGTATGTCGCCCTGACCCGGGCGCAACATGCCTGTTGGTTAGGCGTGACCGACCTCAAGCGTGGCAATAACAATGGCTCGGTGCTGCACCTCTCGGCACTGGGTTATCTGCTCGGTGGCGGCGCACCATTGGCCGAATCCACAGGCCTGCGGCGCTGGCTGCAAGACCTGCAACAAGACTGTCCGGCAGTGGCTTGCAGCGAGATGCCCGAAGCGACGGGCGCGCAGTACCAGCCACCGCAAAACGCTGCTGCATTGCTGGCTGTGCGGGTGCCAAAACGCAAGGCCAGCGAAAACTGGTGGATTGCCTCGTACAGCGCTTTGCGCATCGGCGACACCCTTGGCGTCGGCAGTGACGAAGCGCCCGAGAGCCCCCGGGCGCAGAAGCTGTTCGATGATGAACGCCTCGACCCGCAGGCGCCCAACGAAGTACTCGCCGGCGGTGCGGATATCCATCGATTCCCTCGTGGCCCAAACCCCGGGACCTTTCTCCATGGCTTGCTCGAGTGGGCCGGGGGCGAGGGGTTCAACGCCACGCCGCAAGAGGTGGAAGACGCTATCGCCCGGCGTTGTAACCGTCGTGGCTGGGAGGGCTGGATCAGCACGCTGAGCGAGTGGCTGCAGCATCTGCTCAAGTCGCCGTTGCATGTCGGTAGCGGTCAGCCGCCCGTGACGCTGGCGCAATTGAGCCAGTACCAGGTGGAGATGGAATTCTGGTTCGCCAGCCACAAGGTCGATGTGCTCAAGCTCGACGCGCTGGTGTGCCAATACACCCATGGTGGCGTCGCCCGGGTGGCCGCTGAACCGGTGTTGCTCAACGGCATGTTCAAGGGTTTTATCGACCTGACGTTCGAGCACGACGGCCGCTATTACGTGGCTGACTACAAATCCAACTGGCTCGGTGTCGATGATGCCGCCTATACCGCACAGGCCATGGAACAGTCGATTCTCGACAACCGATATGACCTGCAATACGTGTTGTACCTGTTGGCCCTGCATCGCCAGCTCAAGGCGCGTCTGGCCGATTACGACTACGACAGGCATGTCGGCGGTGCGTTGTACCTGTTCCTGCGGGGTACGCGCGCACCGGGCCAGGGCGTGTATTTTGCCCGCCCGCCAAGAGAACTGATCGAGCACCTGGACCGGCTGTTCCAGGGCAAGCCGCAACCCAAGGCGGAACCTGCCTGGGAACAGGGAGTACTGCTATGAGTCGTTCATTCGCCGATTTGCTGCCGACGTCGCTGGCAGACGAAAGCCTGGCCGACCTCGCGCCGTTGAGCCGCGCCGACGACCTGCTGCTGTTGCTCACCCGTTGGGTCGAGCGCGGTTGGTTGCGTGCACTGGACAAAGCCTTCGTGGCCTTCCTGCATGAACTGGCGCCGGAGGATGATCCGCTGGTGCTGCTGGCCGCTGCGCTGACCAGTCACCAGTTGGGTCATGGGCATGTCTGCCTGGACCTGTTCGAGACGCTCAAAGAGCCGGACTTCGCCCTGTCGCTGCCACCGGAGGGCGACCTGCAAGGCGGTGCGATGCTGTTGCCTTCGCAATTGCTCGAGACCCTGGACGGCGCCCATTGGTGCAAAGTCCTGGCGGCCAGTGACCTGGTCGCTTTGGCGGCAGACAGTCGGGACGCCGTGCAGCAACGGCCATTGGTGTTGTCGGGAAAACGTTTGTACCTGCGGCGCTATTGGGCGTATGAGCGACGGATCGATGTCTCGCTGCGCGAACGCCTGAGCGGGCACGAAGAGACGCCGAACGACTTGCCCCAACGCCTTGCGGGCCTGTTCGGCCCGGCCCGGCCAGGTGAGGTAATCGATTGGCAGAAACTCGCCTGCGCCCTCGCCACCCGCAGCGCCTTCAGCATCGTCACCGGCGGCCCGGGAACCGGCAAGACCACGACAGTGGTGCGCTTGCTGGCACTGCTTCAGGCGCCGGCGGTGGAGGCCGGCAAGCCCTTGCGCATTCGCCTCGCCGCGCCCACCGGCAAAGCGGCGGCGCGGCTGACGGAGTCCATCAGTCAGCAAGTCCAGAGCTTGAAAGTCACCGAAGAAATACGCGAAAAAATCCCGTCGGACGTCACCACGGTCCACCGCCTGCTCGGCAGTCGACCGGGTACTCGACACTTCCGCCATCACGCGGGCAATCGTTTGCCACTGGATGTACTGGTGGTGGACGAGGCCTCGATGATCGACCTGGAAATGATGGCCAACCTGCTCGATGCCTTGCCGGCCCATGCGCGCCTGGTGCTGCTGGGTGACAAGGATCAACTGGCATCGGTGGAGGCGGGTGCGGTGCTGGGAGATCTGTGTCGCGACGCCGAGGCCGGTTGGTACAGCCCGCAGACTCGTCAGTGGCTGGAGGCTGTCAGCGGTGAAAGCCTGCAAGCCAGTGGTTTGCAGGAGGACAACCAAGGCACTCATCCATTGGCCCAGCAGGTGGTCATGTTGCGTCATTCGCGGCGATTCGGCGAGGGCAGCGGTATCGGCCAACTGGCCCGCTGGGTCAACCAGCAGCAGCCCGAAGAAGCCCGCAAGTTGCTCGCTGCGCGCAGCCACGACGACGTGTATTCGTTATCCCTCAAGGGCGAACAGGATCGGGCGCTGGAGCGCCTGTTGCTCGAAGGCCATGGTGAAGGGCCGCAAGGTTATCGGCACTATCTGAGCCTGCTGCGCAATCAGCGCCCGGCGCTCGACAGCCCGCTGGAAGACGCGCGCTGGACCGACTGGGCCCGGGACGTATTGCAAGCCTTTGACAGCTTCCAGTTGCTCTGTGCCGTGCGCAAGGGACCCTGGGGCGTCGAGGGGCTGAACCAGCGAGTCACCGGCGCATTGCTCAAGGCGCGATTGATCGACAGTGACCAGCAATGGTACGAAGGCCGCCCGGTTCTGATGACCCGCAACGACTACGGCCTGGGGTTGATGAACGGGGATATCGGAATCGCCCTCAAACTTCCGGAGCGTGAGGGCCCCGAGGCCGGCAAGCTGGTCCTGCGAGTTGCCTTCCCGCGCAATGACGGCCAGGGCGGGGTGCGCTTTGTCCTGCCGAGCCGGCTCAATGATGTCGAAACCGTGTACGCCATGACCGTGCACAAATCCCAGGGCTCGGAATTTGCCCACACCGCATTGATCCTCCCCGATGCCCTGAACCCGGTGCTGACCAAGGAGCTGATCTACACCGGAATCACCCGGGCCAAGAACTGGTTCACCTTGATCGAACCGCGCACAGGGGTGTTCGAAGAGGCGGTGAGGCGCAAGGTCAAGCGCTTGAGCGGGTTGATGCTGGAGCTGGGCGCCGACTGATCGGCGAACAGCATCTCCCGGTCGCCATTGACTCCAAAGGGTGGATTGCGAGCGATAGAGAGCGGCCTGTGTAGCCGCTCCAGACTTGATGAAGGACTATGGGAGCCTCACAGGCTCCGATTTCCAGAATGGTCCAGGAGGGCAAGGCCAACCCCACCTTCGATGTAATCCTCTAATGCATCTATGCCCATGGGGCGACCAAAAAAATACCCCTGATAGTTACGGCAACCCAAAGCCGCCAGCATGTCACGCTGCGCTTGCGTTTCAACACCCTCAGCGATGACCGACAAGTTCATGCTGTTTGCCAATGCGACCACCGTTTTGGCGATTGCCGCATCGTTGGGGTCCACCAGGATATCGCGAACAAATCCCTGATCGATCTTGAGCTGGTCCAGCGGTAGTCGCTTCAAATACGACAGGGAGGAATAACCGGTGCCAAAGTCGTCCAGCGAAAAGCCAACGCCGATGGTTTTCAACGCATTCATCTTGGCAATCACATCCTCCACGTTGGAGGCCAGCATGCTTTCAGTAATTTCCAGTTTGAGGCGATGAGGATTGGCACTGTAGCGCTTGAGTACAGACCGTATTTCTTCGACAAAGCCATCCTGATTGAACTGCCGGGTACTGACGTTGACGGCGATGCTCAGGTGCGAGAACCCGGTTCGATTCGCCCATACGGCCAACTGGTGACAGGCCATTTCCAATACCTGCTGTCCTAGCGGAAAAATCAAGCCAGACGCCTCTGCCAGTTGAATGAACTCTGCGGGAAAGATCAGGCCACCGCGCGGGTCTTTCCAGCGCACTAACGCTTCCACGCCTGTAACGCGACCTTCTTCCGTGACCTGCGGCTGATAGTGCAAAACGATTCGGCGTTGCTTGATGGCCTCGCGTAAACCTTCCTCCATTGCGATTCGAGCGCTGACGTCCGCCTGCATCTGGGGGTCGAAAAAGCGTATGACGTTGCGTCCGCAGGCTTTGGCCTGGTACATGGCCAACTCGGCGCGTTTCAAGGGCTCGCTTGCATCCTCAGTCTGCTCGCCAAACAGGGTAATGCCTATGCTGCAGGTTCGATGCAGGGTGGACGAATACAGTTCATAAGGCTGCGCGAGTTCGCGCAGGGTTTTTTCGCCAACGGTTTCAGCATGGCTCGCTGCCTCTTGGGGATTGGTGCTCAGGCTTTCCAGAATGAGAGCGAATTTGTCGCCTCCCAAGCGAGCGACGGTGTCACCCTCCTGCACACACCGCCTCAATCGCTGAGCGATTTCACTCAGAAACAGGTCACCTCGGCCGTGCCCCAGGGTTTCGTTGATGGATTTGAAGTCATCGAGGTCGACAAACATCAATGCCCCCACCCATTGATGGCGAGCACTCGAAATCAGTGCCTGCTCCAGCCGATTCGTAAAAAGTCTGCGATTGGGCAACCCCGTGAGCTGGTCTGAGAACGACAGTCTCTGGATCTGCTGCTCGTCAGCCTTTCGGTCGCTAATGTCCCGGACGATCGCCTGAATGCACAAAGTGTCATCCAGGGTAATCACGTGCGCCGAAACCAGACCGGGCCACGTTCGGCCGTCCTTGCTTACAAACTCAGCTTCACGATCAATGAAGTATCCGTTTTGCTGCAAGATACGAACCGATGTACGACGCTCTTCCGGATAGCGCCAGATGTCGATATCAATAACCGTTTTGCCAACAGTATCTTCCCGTGTCCAGCCAAATACGGGCGTAAATCCGTCATTGACCTCAAGAAGTCGCCCATCCTCAAGACGGGTGATGACCTGGCTGTCCGGGCTGGTGCGGAACACGGTACGAAAGAGCTCCATTTTTTTCGCCTTGCGCGATTCAGTCTCACGCCTGTAGCTGGTGCGCGTGTAAACAAGAATCGCCAAGGTAAAAATGACCACCAGTAAAAGTGTTCTGAAAACTTCCTTTCGCCAGGGAGCAAGAAAGTCGTGGGTGCTTTTTGCGACGAAGATATAGAGAGGGTAATTGGCAATTTTTCGATAGCTGTAGATTCGCTCGATGCCGTCCACTGGAGCAACGGCGGTGTAGCTCCCTGAATTTGGGAACGCTCGAAGCATTTCTGTGGCTTTGGCTGAAACCAGCCTGGCGCCAACGGCCCCGCTTTCATTCTCTGCTTTTGGATGCCGGACTATGAGCGCCATCTGATCATCGCGAAGAGCAATGATCCCTTGTTTTCCAACATCAAAAGAGGAAAACATGGCGGTGAAATACTCCATCATGCGCAACGAGCCCAGCGCTACACCTGCAAAGGAGCCATCAGGGTGGTTGATGCGTCTGGACAGGAGGACCGACCAGGCTTTTGTGCTGCGTCCGATCACCGGCTTGGATACGACCATTCCGAGCTGCGAGTTCTCTTGCAGGCGCTGGAAATACTCTCTATCGGTTATGTTCGTTATTTTGCCGGGGGTCATTACTGTGCCCCAGGGGATATCACCTTTCTCATCCGACACCCACAGTCCTTCGCAATCGCGAATCTGCGCCTGTTGCTGTGTCAGATACCCGTCCAGCAACGCACCATTAACCCCTCCCGCAGCCATTTGCTGTTCTACTTCGCTGGCGACAGCAAGCAGGCCGATATCAACTTTATCAAGGATGCCGGAGACGTTGATCGCCAGGGATCGCGCCAGATTCTCCGTTGTGATGACCGCTTGAAGCTCATGCTGTTGTTTGCTCTGGTAGAGCGCCAGCCCTGCCAGCGCATAGACAAACAAAATGATGGCAACAATGCCTGCCATAAGGCGGACCGCCAAGGAATGTGATCGCCACTGCATGAGGGAGTCTCGACAAATCAATTGAGGGGCGTAGCGGGGCAAGTCATAGGTTAGCCGGTCAGAAAAAACGTGCCTTAGAAAATTTAACTATCTAGATAATTTGTGTGGTGGCGCGCAAAACTGATGTTTTCCCTCATGAAATTCCGTCAGTCGGCAAACAGCATCTCCCGGCTCTCACCCATCAACAGGCCCTGGTTCTGCTCAGTGACCGCGCGGATGTAGTCCCACAACAGGGTGATCCGCTTGAGCTTTCTCAGGTCCTCGCGGCAGTACATCCAGAACTGCCGTGTGATGTTGACGTCCTGTGGCAGTACGGGCAGCAAACGCGGGTCCTGAGCCGCCAGGAAGCACGGCAGAATCGCCAGCGAGCGCCCCTGCTGGGCCGCGATGAACTGCGCGATCACGCTGGTGCTGCGCAGGTTGGCGCTGGCGCCGGGCAATACGTTGGCCAGGTACAGCAGCTCCGAGCTGAAGGCCAGGTCGTCGACATAACTGATGAACGAATGCTTGGCCAGATCTGCCGGGCGGCGGATCGCCGGGTGTTTGTCGAGGTATTCCTGGGTCGCGTACAGCTGCAACCGGTAGTCGCAGAGTTTGCAGCACACGTATGGACCATGCTCCGGACGTTCCAGGGCAATGACGATGTCGGCTTCGCGCTTGGACAGGCTGATGAAGTGCGGCAGCGGCAGGATATCCACCGAGATCGCCGGGTAGGTGTCGACGAAGTGGCTCAGCTGCGGGGTGATGAAAAAGCTGCCGAAGCCTTCGGTGCAGCCCATGCGCACATGACCGGACAGCGCCACACCGGACCCCGACACCTGCTCGCACGCCATGTGCAAGGTGCTTTCAATCGACTCGGCATAACCCATCAGACGCTGGCCTTCTGCGGTCAGAACGAAGCCGCTGGTCCGGGATTTCTCGAACAGCAAGGTGCCCAGTGCCGCTTCCAGGGAACTGATGCGCCGCGACACGGTGGTGTAATCCACCGCCAGGCGCTTGGCCGCGGTGCTGGCCTTGCGGGTGCGGGCGACTTCGAGGAAAAACTTGAGGTCGTCCCAGTTCAGTGAGCCTAATGAGGTGATGTTTTTTTGCATGTTGGACCGGTTTTTATGTGCGTTCTTATTAGAAGTTTGCACATCTATACTCCAAAAACAGCCCGACAACCAATTCGCGGCACACGCCTCATTGCAGGGCGACCTTTTCGCCCTGGCTCCTGAAACAAGAACAAGCATCCGGAGACCCACATGAACGCATCGCTCACGCCCAACGACACCACCGTACACAAGGTCAAACTGCTGATCGACGGTGAGTGGGTCGAATCCCAAAGCACTGAATGGCACGACATCGTCAACCCGGCGACCCAGCAAGTGCTGGCAAAAGTACCGTTCGCGACCGCAGAAGAAGTCGACGCCGCCATCAGCGCCGCCCACCGCGCCTTCCAGACCTGGAAGCTGACGCCGATCGGCGCGCGGATGCGCATCATGCTCAAGCTCCAGGCGTTGATTCGCGAACACTCCAAGCGTATCGCCGTGGTCCTGAGCGCCGAGCAGGGCAAAACCATTGCCGACGCTGAAGGTGACATTTTCCGTGGCCTGGAAGTGGTCGAGCACGCCTGCTCCATCGGCAGCCTGCAAATGGGCGAGTTCGCCGAGAACGTCGCTGGAGGCGTCGACACTTACACCCTGCGCCAGCCGATCGGCGTGTGTGCCGGCATTACCCCGTTCAACTTCCCGGCGATGATTCCGCTGTGGATGTTCCCGATGGCCATCGCCTGCGGCAACACCTTCGTGCTCAAGCCGTCCGAACAGGATCCGATGTCGACCATGCTCCTGGTGGAACTGGCGATTGAAGCCGGTGTTCCGGCCGGTGTGTTGAACGTCGTGCATGGCGGCAAGGATGTGGTGGACGCACTCTGCACCCACAAAGACATCAAGGCTGTTTCTTTCGTCGGTTCGACTGCGGTCGGTACTCACGTGTACGACCTGGCCGGCAAGCACGGCAAGCGTGTGCAATCGATGATGGGCGCCAAGAACCACGCCGTGGTGCTGGCGGATGCCAATCGCGAACAAGCGCTGAACGCGCTGGTGGGTGCCGGTTTCGGCGCTGCGGGTCAGCGCTGCATGGCGACCTCCGTGGTGGTGTTGGTCGGCGCGGCCAAGCAATGGCTGCCAGACCTCAAGGCGCTGGCGCAGAAACTCACGGTGAATGCCGGCAGCGAGCCGGGCACCGATGTCGGGCCGGTCATCTCGAAGAAAGCCAAACAGCGGATTCTCGATCTGATCGAAAGTGGCATCAAGGAAGGTGCGAAACTGGAGCTGGATGGCCGCGACATCACGGTGCCAGGTTACGAGAAAGGCAACTTTGTCGGCCCGACCCTGTTCTCCGGCGTGACCACCGACATGCAGATCTACACCCAGGAAATCTTCGGCCCTGTGCTGGTGGTGCTGGAGGTCGATACCCTCGACCAGGCCATTGCCCTGGTCAACGCCAACCCGTTCGGCAACGGCACCGGCCTGTTCACCCAAAGCGGCGCGGCGGCGCGCAAGTTCCAGAGCGAAATCGATGTCGGCCAGGTCGGCATCAACATCCCGATTCCGGTGCCGGTGCCGTTCTTCAGCTTCACCGGTTCCCGTGGTTCCAAGCTCGGCGACCTCGGCCCGTATGGCAAGCAAGTGGTGCAGTTCTACACTCAGACCAAGACCGTCACCAGCCGCTGGTTCGATGACGACAGCGTCAATGACGGTGTGAACACCACCATCAACCTGCGATAAGGAGCCGGACATGAAAATCGCATTTATCGGTCTCGGCAACATGGGCGCGCCGATGGCGCGCAACCTGATCAAGGCCGGTCATTCGTTGAATCTGGTCGACCTGAACAAAACCGTGCTGGCGGAACTTGAGCAACTGGGTGGCCGCATCGGCGCATCGGCCCGGGAAGCGGCCGAGGGCGCGGAACTGGTGATCACCATGTTGCCCGCTGCCGTGCATGTGCGCAGCGTCTGGCTCGGCGAAGACGGCGTACTGGCCGGTATTGGCAAAGGCGTACCGGCGGTTGATTGCAGCACCATCGATCCGCAGACTGCCCGTGATGTGGCGGCTGCGGCTGCCAAACAGGGCGTGGCCATGGCCGATGCGCCGGTCTCCGGTGGCACTGGCGGTGCAGCTGCCGGCACCCTGACCTTCATGGTCGGCGCCACCGCGGAACTGTTCGCCACCCTGCAACCGGTACTGGCGCAGATGGGCCGCAATATCGTGCACTGCGGCGAAGTCGGCACCGGGCAAATCGCCAAGATCTGCAACAACCTGCTGCTGGGTATTTCCATGGTCGGCGTCAGCGAAGCCATGGCATTGGGTGATGCGCTGGGCATCGACACCAAGGTGCTGGCCGGGATCATCAACAGCTCCACCGGACGTTGCTGGAGTTCCGAGATGTACAACCCGTGGCCGGGCATCGTCGAAACGGCACCAGCCTCGCGCGGCTACACCGGCGGCTTCGGTGCCGAACTGATGCTCAAGGACCTGGGGCTGGCCACCGAAGCGGCACGCCAGGCGCACCAGCCGGTGGTACTCGGCGCGGTGGCTCAGCAGCTGTATCAGGCGATGAGTTTGCGTGGGGAAGGGGGGGATGACTTCTCGGCGATCATCAACAGCTATCGCAAACCGCAATAATCGCGCGGAAAACCTGTGGGAGCGAGCCTGCTCGCGATAGCGGTAGGTCAGTCACCGTTGATGTTGAATGTGCTGGCCTCATCGCGAGCAGGCTCGCTCCCGCAGGGGGGTAGCATGTACCCACAGATATTTACCGGGAAATCACATGAAGTGATCTCCCGGTTTTTTTGTCAGGCAAACACGAAATACTTACGCACGGTTTCCACCACTTCCCAAGTGCCTTTCATCCCAGGTTCAACGACGAAAATATCGCCGGCGCGCAGATGAATCGGCGCCATCCCTTGCGGGGTGATGATGCAGTAGCCTTCCTGGAAATGGCAGTACTCCCACTTCACGTATTCCACGTACCACTTGCCCGGCGTGCAAATCCAGGTGCCCATGATCTTGCTGCCGTCTTCGCTGGTGTAGGCGTTGAGGTTGACGGTGTGCGGGTCGCCTTCGAGTCTTTCCCACTTGCAGGCGTCGAGAACGGGCAGCGGGTGGGTGTCGCGAAGAACGGTGATGGGTGCGGACATGATGACTCCGGGCGTCAGGGAGAACCGAAGTTGCACCCTATAGGGCCTGTGGCGGCATCAGTTGTCTGTATTCGACATCGGGGTATCCAGAAACGCAGCCGCCATCACTCGCTCGATGCCGGGTACCGGCTGTGGCCTCATTGAAATTTCCACTCGATAAACCGCCGGTATCTGGCAGTTCGTGCGAAAGCTCCGGGCTTTTCCGAGCGTTTTTGCAAGAACATGCACAGGTATCGCTCGTATCATTCACATCGGAAAAGGCCGAGAGCTGTGCAATGAAAAAAACAATGTCGTGGTGGGACATCAGCCCGCCCTTGAGTACCGCAACACCGACCTGGCCGGGAGATACACCGTTTCAGGAAGAACGCGTCTGGACGCTGGGGCCTGAATGCCCGGTGAATGTCGGGCGCATCACGCTGTCGCCGCACACTGGCGCCCATGTTGACGCACCGTTGCACTACAGCGCAGACGGCGCGGCCATTGGCGAAGTGTCGCTCGATGTCTATATCGGGCCTTGCCGGGTGCTGCATTGCCTGGACAGCGATGGGCTGGTGCAACCCGGGCAACTGCAAGGTCGCTTGGCCAACCTGCCCGAACGCGTGCTGCTACGTACCTATCAACAGGCGCCGCTGACCGCCTGGGACCCCGAATTCACCGCGGTCGGCAAAGACACCGTCGACCTGCTCGCCAGTCTCGGCGTGCGCCTGATCGGTATCGACACGCCGTCGCTGGACCCGCAGCAATCCAAGACCATGGATGCGCACAACGCCGTGGCACGCCACGGTATGGCCATTCTCGAGGGCATCGTGCTTGATGACGTCCCGGAGGGGGACTACGAGTTGATCGCGCTGCCGCTGCGCTTTGCCAACCTCGACGCCAGCCCGGTCAGGGCTATCTTGCGTCCACTGAATTCATCGCCACATGAGGAGCCTGCTCAATGAGCCAATGTCCGTATTCGCCTGGCAATCAAACAGCGGAGTGGCATAACGCCGAGCTGAATTTTGCCGACTCCATGAGCTACGGCGACTATCTGGACCTGGGGCGTATTCTCAGTGCCCAGCACCCGTTGTCGCCGGACCACAACGAGATGCTGTTCATCATCCAGCATCAGACCTCCGAGCTGTGGATGAAGCTGATGCTGCACGAGCTCAAGGCCGCCCGCGAACACGTTCGGCTGGGTGAGCTGGCGCCGGCGTTCAAGATGCTGGCGCGGGTTTCGCGGATCTTCGACCAGCTGGTGCATGCGTGGACGGTGCTGGCCACCATGACGCCCACCGAGTATCACTCGATCAGGCCTTTCCTGGGGCAATCGTCGGGCTTCCAGTCGTTCCAGTACCGGGAAATCGAGTTCATCCTCGGCAACAAGAGCGCGACGCTGTTGCGCCCCCACGCCCATCGGCCGGAGCTGTTGCAGGAACTGGAAAAAGCCATCGCCACCCCTTCGTTGTATGACGAAGCCATACGCTTGATGGCCAACGCCGGACTGGCGATCGACCCGCAGCGTTTCGAGCGTGATCCGAGCGCCCCGACGCAGCATGACGCCTCGGTCGAGGCGGCCTGGCGCGTGGTCTACAAGGATCCGACGCGTTATTGGGATCTCTACCAACTGGCCGAGAAGTTCATCGATCTCGAAGACTCGTTCCGCCAGTGGCGCTTCCGCCACGTCACCACGGTCGAGCGGATCATCGGCTTCCAGCCTGGCACTGGCGGCACTGAAGGGGTCGGTTATCTGCGCAAGATGCTCGATACCGTGCTGTTCCCGGAGTTGTGGCGGGTGCGTTCGACACTTTGATCCAGCAAGCATAAAAAAGCCCCGGTATTGCCGTAATGCTGTTCACTTTAGGTTGGAGGGCTCCAGGTGGATATTTGGATTAGGTGCATATCCATTCCTGCGGTAACGGCCACCTATGGTTTCGCTCTTACAGCGAGTCACTTGGAAAAGCCCCAAGTAACCAAGGGCTCTTGCCCCTGACGTTCGGTGCCTCGCCTAGGCTCGGCATGCCCTCGCTCCGGTCCTGCTCCGTGGGCCCGCCGCGATGGGCCATCCATGGCCCAGCGCGGCTAACCCGGCATCCATGCCGGGTTGCCCACTGCGCAGAACCTCCACTCGGCCTCTCGAGGGGGCAAGAAAATCAAAAGCCAAAGCCAAAGCGAGGCGGCCTGACAGCCGACCTGATTAAGGGACCTGTCTACGATCCAATTGTGGGAGCGAGCCGGCTCCGGGCGGCGTTCCGATGATGTACGTCCAGATAGCGCGATCCTCCAGACAGGGCGCGATATCGTTGACGTCCATCGTCGGAACGCCGCCCGGAGCAAACATCGCTCCTACAGGGGAACGTGCTCACTAGAATTCAGGTCGGCTGTCAGGCCGCCTCGCTTTGGCTTTAGATTTGGGCGCCCCGTTAAACCACGATGGCCGAACGCAGGCATTGCGCAGTGGGGAAACCGGCAGGACGCCGGTTTAGCCGCGCTGGGCCAGGGATGGCCCATCGCGGCGACCCACGGAGCAATGCCGGAGAGAGGGCATGCCGAGCCACAGCGAGGCACCGAGTGGTGGGGCAAGAGCCTTTTGGTTCCTTTTTGGCGTTTGAAAAAGGGACTCGCCGTAAGGGCGAAACCATAAGTGGCCGTTACCGCAGCAATGGATATCCCCCCAATCCAGTTTTTAACAACCCCATGCTTAACTGAACAGCATTGCGCTCCCACAGGGGGGCTTTCTTCATTGGCGAGGTGACAGGCATATAAAAAAACGGCCCGAAGGCCGTTTTTTCTTGTTCAGCGCAAAGGCTTAACCGCCAAGGTACGCTTCGCGCACTTTCGGGTCGGTCAGCAGCGCTTCACCGGTGCCTTGCATCACTACCCGGCCGTTCTCCAGAACGTATGCGCGGTCTGCGATCTTCAGCGCCTGGTTGGCGTTCTGCTCGACCAGGAACACCGTTACACCGTCCTTGCGCAGCTGTTCGATGATGTCGAAGATCTGCTGGATGATGATCGGTGCCAAGCCCAGCGACGGTTCGTCGAGCAGCAACAGCTTGGGCTTGCTCATCAGCGCACGGCCGATGGCGAGCATTTGCTGTTCGCCACCGGACATGGTGCCGCCGCGTTGGTTGAAGCGCTCTTTGAGGCGCGGGAAAAGTCCCAGGACCTTGTCCATTTGTTCCTGGTAGTCGCCCTTCGCGGTGAAGAAACCGCCCATGGACAGGTTTTCTTCCACGGTCAGACGGGAGAACACCCGACGACCTTCCGGAACCACTGCGATGCTCTTGCGCATGATCTGCGCCGAGGTCTGCCCCACGAGCTCTTCACCCATGTAGCGGATGCTGCCACTGTGGGCTTGCGGCGAGCCGCAGAGTGTCATCAGCAGGGTGGATTTGCCTGCGCCGTTGGCGCCGATCAGGGTGACGATTTCACCCTGACGGATTTCCACGTTGACGCTGTGCAGGGCCTGGATCTTGCCATAGAAGGTGGAAACGTTTTCGAACTGCAGCATTTACGCTTCCCCCAGGTAGGCTTTGATCACTTCAGGATTGTCGCGGATCTGTTCCGGCGTACCGTCGGCCAGAGGCGTGCCCTGGTTGATCACGACGATGTGGTCGGAAATGCTCATGACCAGTTTCATGTCGTGTTCGATCAGCAGCACGGTGACGTTGTGCTCTTCACGCAGCACGCTGATCAGCGCCTTCAGATCTTCGGTTTCCTTCGGGTTCAGGCCGGCGGCCGGTTCGTCGAGCATGAGGATCCGCGGGCGGGTCATCATGCAGCGGGCGATTTCCAGGCGACGTTGCTGACCGTAGGCCAGGGTGCCGGCCGGACGGTTGGCGAACTCCTTGAGGTTGACCTTTTCCAGCCAGTACTCGGCGAACTCCATGGCCTCGCGTTCGCTCTTGCGAAAGCCCGGCGTCTTGAACAGGCCAGCCAGGAAGTTGGTGTTCAGGTGACGGTGCTGGGCGATCAAGAGGTTCTCGACCGCGGTCATGTCCTTGAACAGCCGCACGTTCTGGAAGGTACGCACCACGCCTTTGAGGGCGATCTTGTGGCCCGGCAGGCCTTCGATCGGCTCACCGTCCAGCAGGATGCTGCCGCCGCTCGGCTTGTAGAAGCCGGTCAGGCAGTTGAACACGGTGGTCTTGCCGGCACCGTTCGGGCCGATCAGCGCAACCACTTGTTTCTCTTTCACGCTCAAGGCAACGCCGTTGACCGCCAGCAAACCGCCGAAGCGCATGCTCAGGTTTTCTACTTTAAGGATCTCGCGGCTCATTTGCGCAGCTCCATGTGAGGACGTTGCATGGGCAGCAGACCCTGAGGGCGCCAGATCATCATCAGAACCATCAAGGCACCGAACATCAACATGCGGTACTCACTGAACTCACGCATCATTTCCGGCAACAGGATCATGACCACCGCTGCCAGGATCACGCCCAGCTGCGAGCCCATGCCACCCAGAACGACGATGGCGAGGATGATCGCCGACTCGATGAAGGTGAAGGACTCCGGCGTCACCAGGCCCTGACGGGCAGCGAAGAAGCTGCCGGCGAAACCGGCGAAGCTCGCACCCAGGGTGAAGGCCGACAGCTTGATGAGGGTTGGATTCAGGCCCAGCGCACGGCAAGCGATCTCGTCTTCACGCAACGCTTCCCAGGCACGGCCCAAGGGCATGCGCAGCAAACGGTTGATGACGAACAGCGCAGCCAGTGCCAGGAACAGGGCAACCAGGTAAAGGAAGATCACCTTGTTGATCGAGTTGTATTCCAGGCCGAAGTACTCGTGGAAGGTTTGCATGCCTTCCGCGGCTTTGCGTTCGAAGGTCAGGCCGAAGAACGTCGGTTTCTCGATGTTGCTGATACCGTTCGGACCGCCGGTGATATCGGTCAGGTTACGCAGGAACAGTCGGATGATTTCACCGAAGCCCAGGGTCACGATCGCCAGGTAGTCACCGCGCAGACGCAGCACCGGGAAGCCCAGCAGGAAGCCGAAGGTGGCCGCCATCAGGCCGGCGATAGGCAGGCAGATCCAGAAGCTCAGACCGAAGTAGTGCGACAGCAGCGCATAGCTGTAGGCGCCGACGGCGTAGAAACCGACGTAACCGAGGTCGAGCAGGCCAGCCAGGCCGACCACGATGTTCAGGCCCAGGCCCAGCATTACGTAGATCAGCACCAGCGTGGCGATATCCACCGCACCGCGAGAGCCGAAGAACGGCCAGACCAGAGCGCCGGCGATCAGCGCAATGATGATCCAGCGTTGAGTGGTCGGCAGGGTCAGGAAGTCGCTGGCCTTGGCCGGAATCAGCGGCATGCCTGGCGAGGAACGCCAGACCGAACTGATCTGCCGGTCGAACAGCACGCGCAGGAACATCAGCACCGAACATACGGCGATGGTGATCAGGGTGGCGTTACTGGTGCCATGAACTTCGAGGTTGATGCCGACGATGGTCAGCTTCAGACCGAGTACCGGATAGGCCACGGCCCACACCAGCAGGGCGCTGAACAGCGCCTGTTTAAGATTCCTAGTCATACTTTTTCAACCTCCGGGCGGCCCAGCAGGCCGGTTGGCCGGAACAACAACACCAAAACCAGGAGACCGAAGGCCACGACGTCCTTGTACTGGTCGCCGAAGATATCGGCACCGAAGGCTTCTGCCACGCCAAGGACCAGCCCGCCGAGCATGGCGCCCGGGATGCTGCCGATACCGCCCAGTACCGCTGCGGTGAAGGCCTTGAGACCGACCAGGAAGCCGGCGTTCGGGTTGATCACGCCGTATTGCATGCTCAACAGCACGGCTGCGATGGCCGCCAGTGCCGCACCGATGACGAAGGTCAGGGCGATGATGTTGTTGGTGTTGATACCCAGCAGGTTGGCCATCTTGATGTCTTCGGCACAGGCGCGGCAGGCGCGGCCAAGGCGAGAGCGGGAGATGAACAGCGTCAGGCCGAGCATGGCGACCAGGGTCACCACGAACACCACGATTTGCATGTAGGAAATCAGCACTTCATGTGCGCCACCTGGCCCGAAGGTAAAATTACCCGGAATCAGGTTGGGAATGGATTTGTCCTTGGAGTCTTGCGCCAGCAGAACGGTGTTCTGCAGGAAGATCGACATACCGATGGCGGAGATCAGCGGGATCAGACGGTTGCTGCCGCGCAGGGGGCGGTAGGCGATCCGCTCGATGCTGTAACCGTAGGCACTGGTCACCACGATGGTGGCGATGAAAGCGGCGGTCATCAACAGCGGAACGCTGTCGAGTCCCATCATGGTCAGCCCGGCGATGGCGATGAACGCCACGTAGGAACCGATCATGTACACCTCGCCGTGGGCGAAGTTGATCATTCCAATGATGCCGTAAACCATCGTATAGCCGATGGCGATCAGGGCATACGTGCTGCCAATGGTCAGACCATTAACCAGCTGTTGGAAGAAGTGATAGATGTCAGGCATTACAGCGCTCCTAAAAACCTGATACGCATTTCACTGGTGGAGTCATTTTCCCGCTCGGGCCCCGTGGATCTGCATCCACTTCGAATCCGAGGTTTGCCAGCGAACCGCTGATGACGGTTTTGAGATTTTCAGGTGGGGAGACTGGCGGATCTCGCCAGCGCGGCCCAATACGTTCTAAAACAAAGCCCACGGCACGCCGTGGGCTTTATTGGCAGTCAGTCAGGCAACGCCTTACTGAGGCTTGGCTTCAGTTTTTGGTTTGCCGAAGTGCCACTCGTAAACCACAAATTTGAAGTCTTTCAGGTCGCCCTTGGCGTCGAAGCTCAGGTCGCCAGTAGGAGTCTTGAAGGTACCGGCGTGGATGGCTTCAGCCACTTTGGCGGCGTCTTCGGACTTGGCAGCCTTGATGCCTTCGGCAATGACGGTCACAGCCGAGTAGGCCGGGAACACGAACGGGCCGCTTGGGTCTTCTTTCTTGGCTTTGAACGCATCAGCCAGGGCGATGTTGGCCGGATCCTGGTCGAAGGATTTCGGCAGGGTCACCAGCAGGCCTTCGGATGCGTCCTTGGCGATCTGCGAAATGGAGTCGTTACCCACGCCTTCCGGACCCATGAATTTGGCCTTCAGGCCTTTTTCCTGGGATTGACGCAGGATCAGGCCCAGCTCCGGGTGGTAGCCGCCGTAGTAGACGAAGTCGACGTTGGCTTGCTTGAGCTTGGCGATCATCGACGAGAAGTCCTTGTCGCCGGCGTTGACGCCTTCGAACACGGCAACTTTCACGCCTTTGCCTTCCAGAGTGGTCTTCACGGCGGTGGCGATGCCTTCACCGTATTGCTGTTTATCGTGCAGCACAGCAACGATTTTCGGTTTTACGTAATCGGCAATGTAGTTACCGGCGGCAGGGCCCTGGGCGCTGTCCAGACCGATGGTGCGGAACACCATTTTGTAACCACGTGCGGTGATGTCCGGGCTGGTGGCAGCCGGGGTGATCATGATCACGCCTTCGTCTTCGTAAATGTCCGAAGCCGGTTGAGTGGAGCTGGAGCACAGGTGGCCGACCACGAATTTCACGCCGTCGTTGACGACCTTGTTCGCAACCGCTACCGCTTGTTTTGGATCACAGGCGTCATCATATTCAACGGCTTCGAGTTTCTTGCCGTCTACGCCGCCTTTGGCGTTGATCTGTTCAATGGCCATTTTGGCGCCGCTGAACTGCATGTCGCCGTATTGGGCTACAGGACCGGTTTTAGGGCCGGCGATGCCGATCTTGATGGTGTCAGCTGCGAACGAATGGCTGGCAACCCCGGCCAGAACCATAGCGGCAAACAGTTTGGAAATCTGCTTAGTAGCCTTAGTCATAGTGCTCCACTCTTACTGTTGTAGTTTTTATAGTCCTGGCGCCTTGGGCAGCAGAACCGGGTCAGAAATTGCAACATTCCCCGGAAAAGCCCCTCGGCAACTGTACCGGTACAGTGTAGAGCGCCGATTGTCAGCCTGGGAAGGCGGCGCCGGGGGGCAAAACCTGCGAGTGTCGCTTAATTGAAATAAAAAGACAGAATTGCGGCGGGGCTTTGACGGGCTTATAGCTGAATTCCGTGCTTTCCTTGGCTTTCCTGCGCTTTTCATCTCGGTGACTCAATTGCATCCGGGTTTTTCTGCCGGACCACCGACGTTATCATTCGCGTCGATTTCTTTTCCGGACAGTCCCATGAATCAAGAACCTAGCACCCTCTATGCCAAACTGCTTGGTGAAACAGCATCTATTACCTGGAAGGAGCTGGAGCCATTCTTCGCCAAGGGTGCCCTATTGTGGGTCGACCCGGGCCTGGATTTGATCGCGGCCGCCGAGGCCGTGGCCTTGGACGAAGGCGAGAAAGTGGCCGCCTGGCTGGCCGCAGACACGCTGGCCAAGCTGTCTGAAACGCGGGCGCTGGATCTTTTTGAGCGTGATCCCGAGCTTTGGGCGGTGGTGGTTTCGCCGTGGATTCTGATCCAGGAAAGGGCGACGAACTGAATCCATGCGCCCATTTGGTGCGTCATGCGCGCGAGCAAAAGTGTGTAGGTGAGTAGCGTGATGGCACCTTGCCGTGGAGAAAGGCCACAGCCTAACGGTGACGTAAACGTAACGGGAACAGTTGGGAGGGCAATTGAGCGTCTGATCAATTGTTTCCGAATGTTGAAATGTGTTGTTTTCATTACCGCTTTCGCGAGCAAGCCCGCTCCCACATTCGACTGCGTTCTTCCTGAAGAACACCGTTAAATGTGGGAGCGGGCTTGCTCGCGAATGGGAACGACGCTTAGTTAGCGGTCTTGCCCGTATGGTTATTAAGAGAAATAACCTTGGTCTTGCCAATGCGATGGCGGTAGATCTCGCGCAGGTACTTGATCGCTTTCTTCACGCAATCCCGGGACAGGCGGATGTCGTTGATCGAGACGAACTTGTCCTTGTCGTTGATCAGCTCACGGTATTTTTTCTCGTACATCGGCTTGATCGCGTACCAGTTGGTATCGAGGATCTTCGCCGGGTTCTCGAATTCGTTGAGCAGGTCGTCGATGCGGTCTTCGTCGAAGTCTTCATTGATGATGAAGTCGAGGATCGAGTTGTCCAGAGTGTCATCGAAGCGGTACGGGTTGCGTGCAAAACAACGCTTGATGAAGGCCACGATGAGCGTCAGGAAGTCGTCCGACAGGCACGGGCTCTTGGCAATCAGCGTGGTCAGCGACAGGTTGGCCGAGGCCCCGATCACCAACGCATAGCGCTTGAGCGTGGTATTGGGGAACAGGCTGTTGAGGTGCGTCTTCAACCGGTTCAGGTCCATGTACGACAGCTTGTAGTCCTTGGGCAGCGAGACGATCGACACCACCGACGAGCAGTTCTTGAAGAAGTGCAGGTCGTGCAGCGCAGCCGCGTCGTAGCCCGAATTCTTGTACTGCTCCAGCGATGCGCGATAGCGCTTGGATTCGATCGGCAACAGGCTGATGCCTTCGATGGCCTGGGTGACCTTGTTGAAGTGCGGCAGGTCGATCGAGCGGAAGAACAGGTCGTCGATGTTCAGGCGCTGCGGCTCTTTCTCGAACACCTTGAATTTGTCGCTGCTTGGTGGCGGGGTCTCCGGCACCACGGATTCGGCGTAGGCAATCGCCACCGGCCCGGCCAGGCTCATGAACAGGTCGTTGGCGTCCAGGCGAATGGTTTCGCCGATGTCGATGCCGGCGCGACGGAAATAGTTCTGGTCGTAGTCGGTCGTGACCGCCTGAGCCGTCAGAATGTTGAAGATCTGTTGGGAGATGTACTGGTTGGCGTGCTTCTCCATGGCATTGACGTCGATGTTCTGGATGTTGCCGTCATCGTTTTCTTCGGCGTAACGCATGATGTCGTTGGAGATCAGCATCATGGCGTTCCATGGGCGGATACGGCCCATGACGCTGGCTTCGCTGCTGTCTTCATTGGCGAAGTTGTAGGAGAAGTCCCACTCTTCCGACAGGTATTTACACAGCAGGCGACCGGCGTTGATGTGTAGCGCTTCGGACATTTCACTGCGGTGATCGGAAATGTTCGGCAGTACGCAGATGCCGCTGGTGAAAATCGGTTCGAAGACGAAGGAATGGCCGCTTTTGCCGTCGTGCTCGTCCATCGGCTTGGTGTCGAACGTTTTGTTCATGTACGAGTGTTGCTGGGCCAGGCCGAATTCCGAGGCCATGCCAGAACCGGTACCGCCGCCGGCACTGAAGATCGAGAAGTACAGGCGTGACTGGTTGGCCTTGATACCGCAGCTGTCGATCAGGTACGAGTGAATCATTTTCCAGTCGGGGCTGGAGAAACGCTGGGTGTCCTTGTTCAGGATGATCTTGGCCAGATACTGGCCGAGGATCGGCGCGTTACCGGCACCACCGGCGTGGACTTCCGACAAGTCCATGATTTTCATTTTGCTGTAGTCGCGCAGGAAGCCGCTTTTTTCGCCCTTGCGCGAAAAACGGATGCGCCCGGCGATGTCTTTGTCGAGGTCGCCGAGCATCACCAGTGGTTCGACCAGAAACACTGGCTTGGAGGCTTTGTTCGAGCCCAGGCGCAGGTTGTTGCGGATCCATTGGGCCGGGCTGTAGCCCTTCTCGGCGTAGCGTTTGTCCGGCGACAGGCGATCTTCGTTGTTGAATTCGTTGAGGTAGAACTTGCGGGCGTTGTACACCAGTTCCGCGACATCCAGCGCGATGTTCGAGCCGCAGCGACCCAGGCCGATCAGGCACACCGACGGGAATTCCTGATCGCTGTGCTGTTCGTTGTCGCCTTCCAGATGCGGCGGGCGTGGGAACACCATGTCGCGCAGACCGTCGAGGTTGTCGAGGATGCGGTCGGTGTTGGTTTCGGTGAAGTACAGGTATTGCTGGCTTGCCAACGGGCGGGAAGGGGGCAATGGCTTCAAGGATGAAGGGCTGTTGGCCGCGGGGCTCAACGTCAGATCGGATACCGCAGTGGCCGGATTGTTTTTAGAAGTCATTGTTCGCCATGTACCTGGGCTGGTTGGTTGGCCGACTTGTTGTCGTCCAACCGTCACGGATTGAATCGCGTCTTTTTTTCAGCGCGTATTGGGCCCTACCCTCGGGCTGCAACCTGAGCATCACTCGGGGGAATCCTTTCCTAAGTCATGATGAATCGGCCAATATCAGGCGATCTTTAATCAAAAGGAGGCCAAATGATGTCAATGCTACCTTCGCTGGGTTTTGCCGGGATCGGTCTGATGGGGCTGCCGATGTGCCGGCGGCTGCTCGCGGCGGGTTACCCGTTGACGGTGTGGAACCGAAATCCGGCCAAGTGCAAGCCACTGGTGCAAGCGGGTGCGCGCCAGGTCGCTACCCCGGCCGAGTTGTGCCAGCACGCGGATGTGGTGATGTTGTGCCTGGCGGACACCGCGGTGGTGCGTGAAGTGGTTTTTGGTTCAGCGGGTGTTGCCCAGGGGGCGCAAAGCGGCCAGCTGTTGGTGGATTTTTCCAGCCTGGAGCCAAACGCCACGCGGGAAATGGCGGCCGAGCTTGCCGGCAGGACCGCCATGGGTTGGCTGGACGCGCCGGTGTCCGGAGGCGTGGTGGGTGCCGAAGCAGGCAACCTGGCGATCATGGTCGGTGGCGAAGCCCGGGACCTGGAGCGGGTTCGACCGGTGCTGCTTGAGCTGGGTCAGCGCGTGACACACATGGGCGGTGTCGGGGCAGGGCAAGTCACCAAGGCCTGCAACCAGATGATCGTTGCCTGTAACGCATTGGTGATTGCCGAAGTGGTTGCACTGGCGGAACGCTCCGGTGTTGATGCCAGCCTGATCGCCGAAGCGCTGGCCGGTGGATTTGCCGATTCCAAACCGCTGCAGATCCTCGCCCCGCAAATGGCCGACAATCGTTTCGAGCCAGTCAAATGGCACGTACGAACCCTGCTCAAGGATCTGGACACTGCGGTGAAGTTTTCCCGCGAGCAAGGCAGTGCGACGCCGATAACGGGCTTGGCTGCGCAGTTGATGCGCCTGCATGGGAGCCAGGGATTCCTTGAACAAGACCCTTCTACATTAGTGCGGATGTACCGTGAGCCAGGCGCAAGCGTGTAAGGCTGCCGGGGGACTTGCGCTGGTTGATTTCGTCCAGCACCGGACGCAGTTCGGCGAGTGGCACCGGGCGGCTGAGCAGGTAGCCCTGAACGAAGTCGCAGCCATGGTCCTCCAGGAACTGGTATTGCTCGAAAGTTTCGACGCCTTCGGTGACCACCTCCAGGTGAAGGGTGTGCGCCATGACGATAATCGCCTGGACGATCTCCATATCCTGGATGGACTTGGGAATGTCCTGCAGGAAAGAACGATCGATTTTCAGGGTGTTGAGCGGCAGGCGCTTGAGGTAGGCCAGGGACGAGTAACCGGTACCGAAGTCATCGATCGACAGCGACACGCCGAGGGCGCGAATCTGGCCCAGTAACACCAGTGTCTCGGTGATGTTGCCCATCAATGCATTTTCGGTCACTTCCAGTTCCAGCCGATCGGGCGCCACACCCGTGGCCCGCAGTGCGTGTTCGATTTCAGTTGCCAGTTCTTCACGTGCCAGGTTCAGGGCCGAGCAGTTCACTGTGATGCGCAGTTCTTCACAGCCTTGGCGCGATAGATCGGCCAGGTCTTCGCAAGCCTTGCGCAGTACCCAGTTGTCGAGTTCTGCGATCAGGCCGTTGGCCTCGGCGATGGCGATGATGCGGTCCGGCACGAGGAACCCGTGAACCGGGTGGTGCCAGCGAACATGCCCACGTAGTGCATGGCCGCGATGCCCAGGCCTGCCCCTGTCGAAGATTCCACGCATTGGCGGATTGTCGGATCGGGCAGGGCGAAGGTGTTCATCGCCAGCCATGAAGCGCACAGGGCTGTGATCAGGGAAAGCAGCGTCACTGGCAGGTGGTAGTGAATATCGATAGCTGACTGCAAAGCCAGTATACCGATCAAATGCATGGCCCAGATTCCGCCTGCCATGCACACGGTGCCGACCCAGCGCCAGCGTCGCTTGGAAACCGGATGTTCGGCATGGGCAACCCGCTCGGCCATGCCTGGCGTGGCAAAGCAGCCGACGCAGGCGACCAGATACGCCAGCAGCACGAGGAATCGATCATGTGTGAAATTGAGTATGACCTGCCCACTCTCTGGTAAAGAAGTAGTGAAATGCAGACCAAGCCACTCCATAGCATGCCCCGTTGTGGTCATCTGGCCGGGGCAATGAGCGCCGGCGAATTTCATGCAGTATAGAGGGCATGCATGGAGCGCAAATCGATAGTGGCATATTGGTGCCAAACATTTGGTTATTTCAATTATAGCGATTAGTGCTATTGATCCGGCGCTTCTCTTTTCAGGCATCTGTTTGCAACGCTGCAAGACAGAACACCGCACGTTTCGGCCCTTGCGGGGCCCCGGGAGCCAGCATTCACGTGGTCTTCGCCATGGGCTGGTATCAGCCTTACGAATAATTACAGACAGCTGTGACCGGCCTGTCTAGATTGCAGGTTCCGGGGACAGTGAGGCCCCAATAACAATAAAACGAGACGGACCCATGCAGAACTCGACCCAAGCGGCGAATGCCTGGCGCATTCTGTTCCTGTTGTTCCTGGCCAACCTGTTCAACTTTTTCGACCGTACCATCCCGGCCATCATCATCGAACCGATCCGCATGGAATGGCACCTCAGTGACTTCCAGATCGGCATCATCGGCACCGCTTTCACCCTCGTCTACGCGATCGCCGGTCTGCCACTGGGGCGTATGGCCGATACTGGCTCGCGCAGCAAGCTGATGGGCTGGGGCCTTGCGGTGTGGAGCGGGCTGACGGCGGTCAACGGCATGGTCGGCAGTTTCTGGAGCTTCCTGGTCGTGCGCATGGGTATCGGCATCGGTGAAGCCAGTTATGCACCGGCTGCCAACTCGCTGATCGGCGATCTGTTTCCGGCTCATCGTCGGGCGCGAGCCATGGGCATTTTCATGCTCGGGCTGCCGTTGGGCCTGCTGCTGGCGTTCTTCACCATCGGCGCGATGGTCAAGGCATTCGACAGCTGGCGTGCGCCTTTCTTCATCGCAGCGGTGCCGGGGCTGATCCTCGCAATCTTCATGTTCTTCATCAAAGAGCCAAAACGCGGCGCCGCCGAGAGCGTGCAGGTTTCGCAAGAACGCGTGGACCGGCCGATCCGCCGGGTACTGGCGGTGCCTACGTTCCTTTGGCTGGTAATGGCCGGCCTCTGCTTCAATTTCGCCACCTATGCCTGCAACTCGTTTCTGGTGCCGATGCTCCAGCGCTACTTTTTGATGCCGTTGCAGGAAGCTGCGGTGGCAACGGGTGTAATCGTTGGTGTCACCGGTTTGTTCGGACTGACCATCGGCGGCTGGGTCGCTGACAAGATTCACCAGCGGGTAGCCAACGGGCGGCTGCTGTTTGCGGCGTTCAGTTTGATTATCTCGACCGTATGCACGGCGTGGGCGCTGCACTCAGGTCGCATAGAAATCGGCGTGTTCGTGGCGGTGTTCAGTCTGGGCTGGCTGTTTGCCTATAACTTCTATACCTGCGTTTACACGGCAATTCAGGATGTGGTCGAGCCGCGCTTGCGGGCCACCGCCATGGCTTTGTTCTTTGCCGGGCTATACCTGTTGGGCGGTGGGTTGGGGCCAGTGGTGGTCGGTGCCTTGTCCGATCACTTTGCCCACACGGCGATGCTGGCGGCGGGTGCCGAACAGATGACCGAGGCGTTCAAGGCCGTAGGCCTGCATGACGCGATGTACCTGATTCCTGTGGCGCTGTTTTTCACCATGGTGTTTCTGGTGTTGGCGTCTCGGTGTTTTGTACGCGATGCCAAGCGGATGAAAGAGGGGCTGGGGGCGGTGGTTGAGCCCGAGGTTGCTGCGGCGACGGCATAAGATCAAAAGATCGCAGCCTGCGGCAACCACAGGGAACACTCGATCTCCTGTAGGAGCGAGCCTGCTCGCGATGGTCGTTAACGATAACGCGGGCTTTCTGAATGCCCGCGTTGTCTGGGCGCTGGTCAGAAGCTGCGATCTTTTGATCTGAAAAAAAGCCCGCATCACTGCGGGCTTCTTGTTACTGCGATGCAGATGGGGACTTAACCCGCCACCAACACCCGAATCGCTTCCAGTCGCAGCGCAGCCTTGTCGAGCATCGCCAGGCCTTGCTCGCGCTGTTTGCGCAGGGCAACCAGTTCGCTGTCACGCACGGTCGGGTTGACTGCTTGCAACGCGGTCAGGCGCGCCAGTTCTTCGTCGGTATCGGCGGCCAGGCGACGCTGCGCTTCAGCCACGCGCTCGGCGTGACGAGGCAGGATTTTCGCTTCACCGGCATTGATCCGTGGCGTCAGCTGATCGCGCTGGGCCTGGATGAACTTGTTGGCGCTGGCACGCGGCACGCTCTCCAGCTGATCGTTCAGGGTTTCGAACGAGACGCGCGCCGCCAGGTCGTTGCCGTTGGTGTCGAGCAGGCAGCGCAGGGCGGCCGGCGGCAGGTAACGGCCCAGTTGCAGCGAGCGCGGGGCAACCACTTCGCTGACATACAGCAGTTCCAGCAACACGGTGCCAGGCTTGAGCGCCTTGTTCTTGATCAATGCCACGGCGGTGTTGCCCATGGAGCCGGACAGAACCAGATCCATGCCACCCTGGACCATCGGGTGTTCCCAGGTGATGAACTGCATGTCTTCGCGAGACAGCGCTTGGTTGCGGTCGTAAGTGATGGTCACGCCTTCGTCGTCACCCAGCGGGAAGCTGGCGTCGAGCATTTTTTCGCTCGGCTTGAGGATCAGGGCGTTTTCCGAATGGTCTTCGCTGTCGATGCCGAATGCGTCGAACAGGGTTTCCATGTAGATCGGCAGAGTGAACTGGTCGTCCTGCTCAAGAATGTCCTCCACCAGGGCATCGCCTTCGCCCGCGCCGCCGGAATTGAGTTCCAGCAGACGGTCACGACCGGTGTGCAGATCGGCTTCCAGGCGCTCACGTTCGCTGCGAGCTTCGTCGATCAGCGCTTGCCACTCGCCGTCGTCGGCTTCTTCGAGCAGCGGCAACAGGCGTGGGCCGAACTGATGCTGCAGGGCGTTGCCGGTCGGGCAGGTATTGAGGAACGCGTTCAGCGCTTCGTGGTACCACTGGAACAGGCGCTCTTGCGGGCTGGTTTCCAGGTATGGCACGTGCAGTTCGATCACATGTTTCTGGCCGATCCGGTCCAGACGACCGATACGTTGTTCCAGCAGATCCGGGTGGGACGGCAGATCGAACAGCACCAGGTGATGAGAGAACTGGAAGTTGCGACCTTCACTGCCGATTTCCGAGCAGATCAGCACTTGTGCGCCAAACTCTTCGTCCGCGAAGTAGGCGGCGGCGCGGTCACGCTCGAGGATGTTCATGCCCTCGTGGAACACCGTGGCCGGGATGCCGGAGCGCACGCGCAGGGCATCTTCCAGGTCCATGGCGGTTTCCGCATGGGCGCAGATCACCAGCACCTTGGTGCGCTTGAGCATCTTCAACTGGTCGATCAGCCACTCGACGCGCGGGTCGAATTTCCACCAGCGTTCTTCTTCGTTGGCGTCCGGCTGGGCCTGAAAGCTGACTTCCGGATACAGTTCGGCGTGATCGCCCAGTGGCAGCTCAAGGTATTCGTCGGGGCACGGCAGCGGGTACGGGTGTAGCTTGCGCTCCGGGAAACCCTGCACGGCAGCACGGGTGTTACGGAACAGCACGCGGCCGGTGCCATGACGATCCAGTAATTCGCGGACCAGGCGGGCGCTGGCTTCGATATCGCCATCGTTGACCGCGGCCAGCAGGGCTTCGCCTTCGTTGCCGAGGAAGCCGTGAATGGTCTGGTGCGCTTCAGGCGACAGGCGCCCCTTGTCCAGCAATTCCTGAACGGCTTCGGCCACCGGACGATAGTTTTCGCTCTCGGCACGGAAGGCGTGCAGGTCATGGAAACGGTTCGGGTCGAGCAGGCGCAGACGGGCGAAGTGGCTGTCCTGACCCAGTTGTTCCGGTGTCGCGGTCAGCAGCAGCACGCCCGGGATCGTTTCAGCGAGCTGCTCGACCAGTGTGTATTCCGGGCTGGCCTTGTCTTCGTGCCACACCAGGTGGTGCGCTTCGTCGACCACCATCAAATCCCAGCCGGCCGCGAACAGGGCGTCCTGGGCTTTCTCGTCATCGACCAGCCACTCGAGTGCAACCAGGGCAAGCTGGGTGTCTTCGAACGGGTTGGTGGCATCGCTTTCGATGAAGCGTTCTTCGTCAAACAGCGCGACCTGCAGGTTGAAGCGGCGACGCATCTCCACCAGCCATTGGTGCTGCAGGTTTTCCGGAACCAGGATCAGCACACGGCCGGCACGGCCCGAGAGCAGTTGGCGATGGATCACCAGGCCTGCCTCGATGGTTTTACCCAGGCCTACTTCGTCGGCCAGCAGAACACGTGGCGCGATTCGGTCGGCCACTTCACGGGCGATGTGCAGTTGGTGCGCGATCGGTTGCGCACGCACGCCACCCAGGCCCCAAAGGGCAGACTGCAACTGCCGGCTGGTATGTTCCAGGGTGTTGTAGCGCAGGGAGAACCAGGCGAGCGGGTCGATCTGTCCGGCGAACAAACGGTCGCTGGCCAGACGGAACTGAATGAAGTTCGACAGCTGGGTTTCCGGCAGGGTGACCACTTCGTTCTGCGCGTTGAGGCCGTGGTAGACCAGCAGGCCGTCGACGTCGTCGACTTCCTGTACGGTCAGTTTCCAGCCCTCGAAGTGAGTGATGGAGTCACCCGGCGAAAATCGCACGCGGGTCAGGGGCGCATTCCGTAGCGCGTACTGGCGAGTCTCGCCAGTGGCCGGGTAGAGCACGGTCAACAAGCGGCCGTCCTGTGCCAGAACGGTGCCCAATCCCAGCTCGGCTTCGCTGTCACTGATCCAGCGTTGCCCCGGTTGATACTGCTGCGCCATGCTGCCTGACTCCCACCTTGAAAAAGCGGGCTATCTTAACGGAATCGCGGCTGCAGACCAAAGGAATACTCATGTGGAAGCTGGCGCAGGCTACGATCTTCGGTTCTTCGATACCTCAAAAGATCGTAGCTTGCGCCAGCTCCACAGGTGCCAACCGCATCACAGTTTGCGACCGAAGGCTCAAGTCGACATCCCCGCAGCCGACAGCCTGCTGACAGGAGACTGATAACCATGCTGCTACCGATGCTGCCTTTGAGTGCCGTGCCGATCACCTCGCAACATGACCCGATCCGCCAGCGTCCGGACATTCCTCCGGTGGTACCGGCGCAGGAAAGCTCCAGTGACAGCACGATTAACCTGCAAAAGCGCGATCCAGAAGAGGCCGCGTTACTTCTGCGTGAGGAGCAGCGCCGCAAGCAAGAGCAGGAACGGCGCCGTCGAGAAGCCGACGAAGATCCCGAGGCGTATCTGGCGATTCCCGGCGACGAGCTCAATGCTGACAACACCGTGCCCGTGGCCCCCCTGATGGAGGAGCAGCCACGTCAGGGGTTGTGGGTCGATATCGAGATTTGATCACACGGCTGGTCAGCGCTGCCGTCAGACCGCATTATTGGGCTATAGCTGCCGGACAACGTGCTGGCTGAATTTCATCTCTTGTGATGCACAGATTGCCATGAGCCAAGACGACAAGCTGATCGACCTCAATGCTGAACGCGCCAAACGTGTTCATGACCTCAACGAAAAGCGGCTCAATGAAGTACGCCAGGCGTTCGAACAGGCCATGCCGCTGGGCAAGGCGAAGAAAAAGCCGAAAAACAAACCGAAAAAACGCTGAAATCCCCCCGCATTTATTGATGCGGGTCAAACTTTTCCCTTCCTCCTTCCCTGTTATGGCCGACATTGATCCCGGTCAATATTTTCTCCTGCCTGATTGTTTAACTTAGCTCCATCGCAACAAGGCAGATGCAGGAGACGAGTCATGTTTTTCGACAACGTTGTGTTCGCCGGAGTGCTGACTGTCAGCCTCATGTTTGTATTTTTTGCAGGATTCGGATTGTTTATCTGGAAAGATTCGCAAAAGCGGAAATAACCGCCAGCCTTTCTGGATGTAATGGGCACGCAAGGCATTTTGGGCAACTTCGGTTGCCTTTTTTTTTGCCTGTTATTTGCAGTCGACGATTCTTTGCAGGAGCCGGCTTGCCGGCGATGACAATCTTGCAAGCGCTAACGTCCGCAAGCCGGCTACTGCAACAGGAAAATGACAATAAAAAAGGCGCGGTCCTTGCGGAGCGCGCCTTTTTCATTGCAGCGATGAATCAGCTACCCAATGCCTTCGACGCCAGCCAGAACAATCCGGCGGACAAGGCCACGGTAGCCGGCAGGGTCAATACCCAGGCCAGCAGGATCGTCTTGACGGTACCGCCTTGCAGGCCGCTCTTGTTGGCGACCATGGTGCCGGCCACGCCCGAGGACAGCACGTGGGTAGTCGATACTGGCAGGCTGAAGATGTTGGCCATGCCGATCAGGGTGGCGGTGGTGATCTGTGCCGACATGCCCTGGGAGTAAGTCATGCCTTGCTTGCCGATCTTCTCGCCGATGGTCAGCACGACTCGCTTCCAGCCCACCATGGTGCCCAGGCCCAGGGCCAGGGCAACCGCCAGAATCACCCAGAACGGAGCGTATTCGGTGGTGGTGGTCAGGTCTTTGCGCAGCTTGTCCAGGTCAGCCTTTTCCCGGGCCGAAAGTTCAGGCAACTTGCTGACTTTTTTCGCCGTGTCGTCCAGGCAGAGCAGGTAACGACGCACCTCGATGCGGCTTTCCGCCGGCATCGAGTGGTAGTCGGCTACACCCTTGAGGGTGCCGAGCAAAGCGGCGATGGTCGGCTCAGTCTGTTTCGGGTTGCAGCGGAACTTCTCCGGCAGATCGCCTTCCACACTTTTGCCCAAGGCGAGGAATTCACCCAGGGTTGCCTCATTACGCTTATAGAACTGGCTCAGATGCAGGGTAGCGTCGCGAGTCCGCTCGATCTGATAAGTAGTGCTGTTCAGGTCGAGTACGAACTGTGCCGGTACGATACCGATCAACACCAGCATGATCAGGCCGATACCTTTCTGGCCATCGTTGGAACCGTGCACAAAGCTCACGGCCATTGCCGAAATCACCAGGACCAGGCGGTTCCAGAATGGCGGATGCTTTTTGTCGTCGATCTTGCGGCGTTGTTCCGGTGTCTTGTGCATCTTCGACAGCGGACGCCACCATTTCAACGCAATCAGCACCAGGGCCGCGATGAGGAAGCCGGCCATTGGCGAGAACACCAGCGAGGCGCCGATATCGATCGCTTTCTGCCAGTTCACACCATCGGCCAACGGAATGTCGTTGATCAGGGCGTTGGCCAGGCCGACACCGAGGATCGAACCGATCAGGGTGTGCGAGCTGGAAGCCGGGATACCGAAGTACCAGGTGCCCAGGTTCCAGGCGATGGCGGCGGCGAGCAACGAGAACACCATGGCCAGCCCGTGTCCGGTATTCACATTGATCAGCAGCTCTACCGGCAACAGGTGGACGATGGCATACGCCACGCCGACCCCGCCCAGCAGCACGCCGAGGAAGTTGAACACACCGGAAAAGAACACCGCCAGATGAGGCGGCATGGCTTTGGTGTAGATAACAGTTGCCACCGCGTTTGCGGTGTCATGAAAGCCGTTGATGAACTCGAAGGCGAGGACAAAGGCCAGGGCGAGCAAGAGGCTCACAAGCACCCAAGCATCCAGTCCGCTGAATAAATCGATCATGAAGGTTTTCTGACCCGGTCATAAGGGGGCGCGATTATGCCAGAAAAGACTGCAAATCGATGCACTAGCTGCTCATCGGTAACATCCATCAACGATTTTTTTTGCAGATGAGCCCCAAGGCAAAGGGGTTTGCCCTGGTTTTCAACGCTTTGATTTAATTAAAAAAAGCGTCTGAAACCGGGTTTTTTAGGCGCTGACGCGGGGGCATCAATGCTTGTATGAAATATCTGAGAAGGCAGTCAGATATCAGCATTTTGTTTGATCTGGCGCAGCAAGAGACCACCGCCCGCTCGTAGCGGGCGCGAAAGGCAACGTCGATACATCCCGCTTTTAACGAGCGCAGAGGCTGCCCTTTTAAGGATCAGGCCCAAGAGATCATGGCTCTTCGGCTTTGAGTTCCTTTTCCATTTTTTGCAATTCTTGAGTGAATGCCTGGTCCTGAACGGTGGCGCGTTTACGCCAGGGTTTGCGCTCCGGTTCGGGCTGAGCGGCGTAAGTGGTGACTTCTCCGCCGTAAACTTCCTTGTAACGTTGTTCCTGGCGCTCAAGTTCCGCGCGCAGTTCGTCTTTCGTCACAGTGCTACCTGATTGAGTTGAGATGATTCTGGTGAAACGCGCTGCATCCAATGCATTGACCACGCTCATCGATACGACAACGCCCTTCAGGGCATCGGTTTAACGACAGTGTGAGCAATACTTCCATGTCGCAGGCGGCTACGGCACCAGAGATAAATAGCTGACGCAGCGTCAGATTCCTGTTTCAGCGAACGCACTGGCAAAACTTGTACAGTGAGTGTCAGGCGCTTGCCGGGGGGCAGCAGCGATGGAACATCCTGCTGCCGGATAACGTATTCGGCATGTAAAAAACCGAATCGTTCCTGAGTTCTATTATAGCGTCCGATTTGAAGAACACTATCTCTGACGAGTTAAAAGTCAATCATGATGTGTGAGCCTGTGTCTGCTGGCAACTATCGGCTAACTAGCCCAGCGGGGGATTTCTACTTCTGGCGATGCGTTTCTGACGCCATTAAGTCGAACAAGTTACGAAAGCTTGATCATCCGATTAATTTTTTCCGCACCGTTGTGAAAAATTGTAAGAAGGCTGCCGGGCGTGTCGCACCGGGCCCTTGTAAATGGCAGAATGCGATTATCGGACGGTGGTTCGATAATCGCCCAATTATGGCCGGGGCAGACTTGCAGGGGCGGGCATCAGACTCTTGTAATGGCCGCTGATTCGAATGGGAAAGTACCTGGTATGAACGATCAAATGCGTAACTCCTTCACTTCAGTGGCTCCACCCATCGTTGCTTCGCCAGCCAAGCGGATTCAAGCGCTCACCGGCGACCCCGACTTCATGACGTCGCTGGCCCGGGGCCTGGCGGTAGTGCAAGCGTTTCAGGAGCGCAAGCGCCACCTGACCATCGCGCAGATCAGCCATCGTACGGAAATCCCCCGTGCCGCGGTGCGACGTTGCCTACACACCTTGATCAAGCTCGGTTACGCCACCACCGACGGCCGCACCTACTCGTTGTTGCCCAAAGTGCTCACTCTCGGCCATGCCTATGTGTCTTCGACTCCGCTGGCAGTATCCGCCCAGCCTTATCTGGACCGCATGAGCGAACAACTCCATGAGGCCTGCAACATGGCCACCCTGGAGGGTGACGATATTTTGTACATCGCCCGGTCGGCGACCACCCAGCGCCTGATTTCCGTGGACTTGTCGGTAGGTGGGCGCTTGCCGGCCTACTGCACGTCGATGGGGCGGATCCTGCTTGCCGCACTGGATGACACGTCCCTGGGCGAATACCTCGATCATGCCGAACTGCAAGCCAAGACCAGCCGCACCATCCATACCCCCGAGGCGTTGCTCGAATGCCTGCAAGAGGTACGGCAGCAGGGCTGGTGCATCGTCGATCAGGAGCTTGAGCAGGGGCTGCGGTCGATTGCCGTCCCGGTGTACGACACATCGGGCCAGGTAGTTGCCGCCCTCAATGTCAGTACCCATGCCGGTCGGGTCAGTCGAAATGAACTGGAGCAACGTTTCCTGCCTGGCCTGTTGAGTGCCAGCCGTGAACTCAGCGCTCAACTGTTCGCCTAAGCTGTTCGATAATCGCACGCAGTTGCGTTTATCGAATTGACGCTATTTCCTCTGGCTCATTAATGTCGCGGCAGCGCCAGCTTCGGTTGGCACCCGTTCGACCGCGATCCGTGGAATAAAAACAATGAACCAGCCTCAGTCTGCTGTTGGAAACTGCCTCGACGTGCAGTCTTTCATCAATGCCCAGCCCATCTCGCGCTACCAGTGGCGAGTGGTAATCCTGTGTTTCCTGATTGTCTTTCTCGATGGCCTCGACACTGCCGCCATGGGTTTCATTGCGCCGGCCTTGTCCCAGGACTGGGGCATAGACCGCGCCAGCCTCGGGCCGGTGATGAGTGCAGCCTTGATCGGCATGGTCTTCGGCGCATTGGGCTCGGGCCCGCTGGCGGACCGCTTCGGGCGAAAACTGGTACTGGTCGGGGCAGTGCTGCTGTTTGGTGCTTTCAGCCTGGCTTCGGCCTATAGCACTAACGTCGAACAGTTGTTGGTGTTGCGCTTCCTCACCGGCCTTGGGCTGGGCGCCGGTATGCCAAACGCCACGACCCTGCTGTCGGAGTACACCCCGGAGCGCAAGAAATCCCTGCTGGTGACCAGCATGTTCTGCGGCTTCAACCTGGGTATGGCCGGTGGTGGATTCATTTCGGCCAAACTCATACCGGCGTTCGGCTGGCACAGTCTGCTACTGATCGGCGGGGTCCTGCCGCTGATCCTGGCTTTCATTTTGCTGCTCTGGCTGCCGGAGTCGGCGCGTTATCTGGTTGTGCGCAACCGCGGTACGGACAAAGTGCGCAAGGCGCTGGCGCCAATAGATCCGAAGGTAGTGGCCCAGGCATCGAGCTTCAGCGTGCCGGAACAGAAAACCGTGAAGGCGCGCAATGTGTTTGCGGTGATCTTTTCCGGCACCTATAGCGTCGGCACCTTGTTGCTATGGCTGACTTACTTCATGGGCCTGGTGATCGTTTATCTGTTGACCAGTTGGTTGCCGACCCTGATGCGTGACAGCGGCGCGAGCATGGAGCAGTCGGCGTTCATCGGCGCGCTGTTCCAGTTCGGCGGTGTATTGAGCGCGGTGGGTGTGGGTTGGGCGATGGACCGGTTCAATCCGCACAAGGTCATCGGCTGTTTCTACTTGTTGGCCGGGGTATTTGCCTACGCGGTAGGGCAGAGCCTGGGCAATATCACACTGTTGGCGACCCTGGTGCTGGTGGCCGGAATGTGTGTCAACGGCGCGCAATCGGCCATGCCGTCGCTGGCGGCGCGATTCTATCCGACCCAGGGACGCGCCACCGGGGTGTCGTGGATGCTCGGGATCGGCCGCTTTGGTGCAATCCTTGGCGCCTGGATGGGCGCGACGTTGTTGGGCCTGGGCTGGAACTTCGAGCAAGTGCTTACGGCACTGGTGATTCCGGCGGCGCTGGCGACTACTGCGGTGGTCATCAAGGGCATGGTCAGTCATGCGGATGCGACCTGATGTTCTAATCCGCTATCTCTAGTGATTTTGATGGCCTCTTCGCGGGCAAGCCCGCTCCCACAAGGATTACGCGTCAACCTGTGGGAGCGGGCTTGCCCGCGATGCTATTCAAAGGATCGATAGCCAAACAACAATTTGTTCGATTATCGAACGGTTAGTCGATTATCGGATTGTTTGCGCTTTTTCAGAAGCTTAACCTTCAGGCATTCCGGAGCGCGCATCGCGCCTTTTTCTTCGACTGGCAGTTAATAACAACGGGAGCCTGCCCCATGGCTGAAATCCTTTCGCTGCACGACGCGGTGAAGCAATTCGTAAACGACGGCGATACCGTCGCGCTCGAAGGCTTCACTCACCTGATCCCGACAGCTGCGGGCCACGAAATCATTCGCCAGGGCAAGAAAGACCTGACGCTGGTACGCATGACCCCTGACCTGATCTACGACCAGTTGATCGGTGCTGGCTGTGCCCGAAAACTGATTTTCTCCTGGGGTGGCAACCCGGGTGTCGGTTCGCTGCACCGTCTGCGTGATGCAGTGGAAAAGCAGTGGCCGCACGCGCTGGAAATCGAAGAACACAGCCATGCCGACCTGGCCAACGCCTACGTCGCTGGCGCTTCCGGTTTGCCGTTCGCGGTATTGCGTGCCTACGCCGGTTCCGATTTGCCGAAGGTCAACCCGCTGATCAAAACCGTTACTTGCCCGTTCACCGGTGAAGTGCTGGCCGCCGTGCCTTCGGTTCGCCCGGATATCACCGTGATTCACGCGCAGAAAGCTGATCGTAAAGGCAACGTGTTGCTCTGGGGCATTCTCGGCGTGCAGAAAGAAGCTGCCCTGGCTGCCAAGCGCTGCATCGTCACCGTTGAAGAAATCGTCGACGACCTCAATGCGCCGATGAATGCTTGCGTATTGCCGACCTGGGCGTTGAGCGCGGTCTGCCATGTGCCAGGTGGCGCGCATCCGTCCTACGCACACGGTTACACCGAACGTGACAACCGCTTCTATCAGGCCTGGGACCCGATTGCCCGCGATCGTGAAACCTTCACCGCGTGGATCAACGAGTTCATCCATGGCAGCGCTGACTTCAGCGAGTTCCAGGCCAAACTGGCCGCCGCTTCGGAGGCGAAGTAATGACTTACACCACCAATGAAATGATGACCGTCGCCGCCGCTCGCCGTTTGAAGAACGGTTCGGTGTGTTTCGTGGGTATCGGCCTGCCGTCGAAAGCGGCCAACCTGGCGCGGCTGACTTCTTCGCCGGACGTAGTCCTGATCTACGAATCGGGTCCGATTGGTGCCAAGCCGAGCGTACTGCCGCTGTCGATCGGTGACGGTGAGTTGGCGGAAACCGCTGACACCGTGGTTCCGACCGGTGAGATTTTTCGCTACTGGCTGCAGGGCGGTCGCATTGACGTTGGCTTCCTGGGTGCTGCGCAGGTCGACCGTTTCGGCAACATCAATACCACGGTGGTGGGTGACTACCACTCGCCGAAGGTCCGCCTGCCGGGTGCCGGTGGCGCGCCGGAGATTGCCGGTTCCGCCAAGAGCGTACTGATTATCCTCAAGCAGTCGGCGCGTTCATTTGTCGACAAGCTCGATTTCATTACCTCGGTCGGTCATGGCGAGGGCGGCGATTCGCGCAAGCGTCTCGGCCTGCCGGGCGCGGGTCCGGTCGGCATCATTACCGACCTGTGCATCATGGAACCGGAGGAGGGCACCCATGAGTTCGTGGTCACCGCGCTGCACCCGGGCGTGACCCGCGAGCAAGTGGTAGCCGCCACCGGTTGGGCCATTCGTTTTGCTGACAGCGTTGAACAAACCGCTGAGCCGACCATCGTTGAGCTGACAGCATTGCGTGATCTGGAAGCCCGCACCGCGGCCGCCCACGGTCAAGCCCCCGGAGAAGCGTGATGCGTGACGTTTATATCTGCGACGCGATTCGTACCCCCATCGGCCGTTTCGGCGGTGGTTTGTCGACGGTTCGCGCCGATGACCTGGCCGCCGTGCCGATCAAGGCACTGATGGAGCGCAACCCGTCGGTGGACTGGAGTGCAGTGGACGAGGTGTTCCTCGGCTGCGCCAACCAGGCCGGTGAAGACAACCGCAACGTGGCGCGCATGGCGCTGCTGTTGGCGGGGCTGCCGGACACTATTCCGGGCGTGACCCTCAATCGCCTCTGCGCTTCGGGCATGGACGCTATCGGCACCGCGTTCCGCGCCATTGCCAGCGGCGAAATGGAGCTGGCGATCGCCGGTGGCGTCGAGTCGATGTCCCGTGCGCCGTTCGTGATGGGCAAGGCTGATGCTGCGTTCTCGCGCAACATGAAGCTTGAAGACACCACCATTGGCTGGCGTTTTATCAACCCGCTGATGAAGGCCCAGTACGGCGTCGACGCAATGCCGCAGACCGCTGACAACGTCGCCGATGACTACGAAGTTTCTCGCGAGGATCAGGACGCTTTCGCCCTGCGCAGTCAGCAGCGCACTGCCGTCGCACAAGCCGCCGGATTCTTCGCCGAAGAAATCGTCGAAGTGCGCATTGCCCACAAGAAGGGTGAAACCGTGGTCAGCCAGGATGAACATCCGCGCGCCGACACCACCCTCGAAGCCCTGACCAGGCTGAAGCCGGTCAACGGCCCGGACAAAACCGTTACGGCGGGCAATGCCTCGGGTGTCAACGACGGTGCTGCCGCGTTGATCCTGGCTTCGGCTGAAGCCGTGAAGAAACACGGTCTGACTGCTCGTGCCAAAGTGTTGGGCATGTCCAGTGCCGGTGTGGCTCCGCGAGTCATGGGCATCGGTCCGGTGCCGGCCGTGCGCAAACTGACCGAGCGCCTCGGTCTGGCGGTCAGCGACTTCGACGTGATCGAGCTCAATGAAGCCTTCGCCAGCCAGGGCTTGGCGGTGCTGCGGGAATTGGGTCTGGCGGACGACGCACCTCAGGTCAACCCGAACGGTGGCGCGATTGCCTTGGGACACCCGTTGGGCATGAGCGGTGCACGGCTGGTACTGACGGCGTTGCATCAGCTGGAAAAAACCGGTGGCAAGAAAGGTCTGGCGACCATGTGCGTCGGCGTCGGCCAAGGTCTGGCTTTGGCTATCGAGCGCGTCTGACGAGCTCTGATGGCGGATTATCAAGGTCAAGATCAAAAGATCGCAGCCTGCGGCAGCTCCTACAGGGTGAATGCCGTACCCATGTAGGCGCTGCCGCAGGCTGCATCTTTTGATGTTTCAGTGCTGCGGAACGGGACTGTTGCAAAGTGTGTCTAGACTCTCACGGTCCCCATTGAGAAAGTAAACAATGACTACTCCCACCGCTACTCCAGCTCTCTACACGGGCGAAGAACGCAGCAAGCGGATCTTCGCGATTGTCGGCGCCTCGTCCGGCAACCTGGTCGAATGGTTCGACTTTTACGTCTACGCCTTTTGCGCGATCTATTTCGCCCCGGCTTTTTTCCCGTCCGACAACCCCACGGTACAACTGGTCAACACCGCCGGCGTATTCGCCGCCGGGTTCCTGATGCGCCCGATTGGCGGCTGGATCTTCGGTCGTGTTGCGGACAAGCACGGGCGCAAGAATTCGATGCTGATTTCAATTCTGATGATGTGCTTCGGCTCGTTGCTCATCGCTTGCCTGCCGACCTACAAGGACATCGGCGTCTGGGCACCGATCATGTTGCTGTTTGCTCGTCTGCTGCAAGGTCTGTCGGTAGGCGGCGAGTACGGCACTACCGCCACCTACATGAGCGAAGTCGCCCTCAAGGGCCAACGAGGGTTCTTCGCCTCGTTCCAGTACGTCACGCTGATTGGCGGGCAACTGTTGGCGGTGTCGCTGGTGGTGATCCTGCAACAATTCCTCAATGAAGATGAATTGCGCGCTTACGGCTGGCGGATTCCATTTGTGGTCGGTGCCGTGGCGGCGTTGATCTCGTTGTTCTTGCGTCGTTCGCTGAAAGAAACCTCCAGCAAGGAAATGCGCGAAAACAAGGACGCCGGCAGCATCCGTGCGCTGTTTCGCGACCACAAGGCGGCGTTCATTACCGTGCTTGGCTACACCGCCGGTGGCTCGCTGATTTTCTATACGTTCACCACCTACATGCAGAAATACCTGGTGAACACCGCTGGCATGCACGCCAAGACCGCCAGCTACATCATGACCGGCGCGCTGTTCCTGTATATGTGCATGCAGCCGATTTTTGGCATGCTTGCGGACAAGATCGGTCGACGCAACTCGATGCTGTGGTTCGGCGCCCTCGGCACACTGTGCACCGTGCCGATTCTGCTGAGCCTCAAAAGTGTCAGCAGTCCGTTCCTGGCCTTTGTGCTGATTACCGTGGCGCTGGCGATCGTCAGTTTCTACACCTCGATCAGCGGCCTGGTAAAAGCCGAGATGTTTCCGCCTGAAGTCCGCGCCCTGGGTGTCGGCCTGGCGTATGCGGTAGCGAATGCTATTTTCGGCGGTTCGGCGGAGTATGTTGCCTTGAGCCTCAAAGCGGTAGGCATGGAAAACTCCTTCTACTGGTACGTGACGGTGATGATGGCCATAGCGTTCCTGTTCAGCCTGCGCCTGCCCAAGCAGGCGAAGTATTTACATCACGACCTTTGATCCATACCCGCGGGCCCGAGCGGCCCGCGCCTGCAGGAACTGTTTATGAATCAGCGACCGGGCAATCAATTGTTCGATGCCTATTTCACTGCTCGCGATATGCGTGACGTGTTTTGCGATCAGGGCCGGGTTCAGGCCATGCTCGATTTTGAAGCGGCGCTGGCCAGGGCCCAGGCGCGGGTCGGGCTGATTCCGCACACGGCGGTGGCACCGATCGAAGCGGCCTGCCAGGCCGGGCATTACGATTTTTCGGCCCTCGGCGAGGCGATTGCCACGGCCGGTAATTCGGCGATCCCATTGGTCAAGGCGCTGGGCAGGCACATCGCCGCGAGCAATGCCGAAGCCGAGCGCTATGTGCATCTGGGCGCCACCAGTCAGGATGTGATGGACAGCGGATTGGTGTTGCAACTGCGCCGCGCACTCGAGTTGATCGACAGCGATCTGGCCCAACTGGGCCAAACCCTGGCCACCCAGGCTCAGCGTTACGTGGCCACGCCACTGGCCGGACGCACCTGGTTGCAGCACGCGACGCCGGTCACCCTCGGCATGAAAATCGCCGGTTGGCTGGGCGCGGTGACCCGCAGCCGTCAGCGACTGCAGGAACTCAAACCGCGTCTGCTGGTGCTGCAATTTGGCGGCGCCTCTGGAACCCTCGCGGCCCTCGGCAAGCAGGCGATGCCGATAGCGCAAGCGCTGGCCGAGGAGCTGAAACTGACGCTGCCCGAGCAACCCTGGCACACCCAGCGAGATCGCTTGGTGGAGTTCGGATCGGTACTCGGGCTGATCGCCGGCAGCCTGGGCAAACTCGGGCGCGACATCAGTCTGTTGATGCAGACCGAAGCCGGCGAAGTGTTTGAGCCTTCGGCGCCGGGCAAGGGCGGATCTTCAACCATGCCGCATAAACGCAATCCAGTCGGCGCGGCGGTGCTGATCGGTGCGGCGACGCGCGTGCCGGGCCTGATCTCGACCCTGTTCAGCGCCATGCCCCAGGAGCACGAGCGCAGCCTCGGCCTGTGGCATGCCGAGTGGGAAACCCTGCCGGAGATTTGTTGCCTGGTATCCGGCAGCCTCAAGCAGGCGCTGCTGGTGACGGGCGGGCTGGAGGTGGACGCCGAACGCATGGCCCGCAACCTCGATTTGACCCAGGGCCTGGTGCTCGCCGAAGCGGTGAGCATCGTCCTTGCGCAAAGGGTGGGGCGCGACACCGCGCATCATCTGTTGGAACAATGCTGCAAACGCGCCGTGGCCGAACAACGTCATCTGCGCGCGGTACTCGGCGACGAGCCGCAAGTGACTGCCGAATTGTCGGCGGTCGAACTCGATCATCTGCTGGACCCCGCACATTATCTCGGTCAGGCCAGAACCTGGGTCGAGCGAGCGGTGGCCGAACATTCTGCATTGACTGCCTGAAGGAGATTGCTGTGGCTTTTGTACAACTCGCCGAGGGCGAACTGCACTACCAATTCGACGGACCGGTCGATGCGCCGGTACTGGTGCTGTCCAACTCCCTGGGTACCGACCTGCATATGTGGGACGCGCAAACTGCCGCGTTCACCGAGCATTACCGTGTGCTGCGTATCGACACTCGCGGTCACGGAAAATCGCTGGTAACCCCGGGGCCTTACAGCATCGAGCAACTGGGCCACGATGTTTTGGCGCTGCTGGATGCGCTGCACATCGAACGCGTACATTTCTGCGGTCTGTCCATGGGCGGTTTGATCGGCCAGTGGCTGGGGATCAACGCCGGCGAGCGTCTGAACAAATTGGTGGTGTGCAACACCGCAGCGAAAATCGGCGATCCGTCGATATGGAATCCGCGCATTGAAACCGTGCTGCGTGATGGCCAGGCAGCCATGGTCGCCTTGCGCGATGCGTCGATCGCGCGCTGGTTTACCCCGGACTTTTCCGAGGCGAATCCGGCGGCCGCCAAGCGCATTACCGATATGCTCGCGGCCACTTCGCCAGAAGGCTATGCCGCCAATTGCGCGGCCGTACGCGATGCCGATTTTCGCGATCAGTTGTCCTCGATCAAGGTGCCGTTGCTGGTGATCGCCGGTACTGAAGATGCGGTGACGCCACCGTCCGGTGGGCACTTCATCCAGGAGCACGTAGCAGGCGCCGAATACGCCGAGTTCTACGCTGCACACCTGTCCAACGTCCAGGCCGGCGACGCGTTCAGCGAGCGGGTACTGGCTTTTTTGCTGGCTGACTGAGGGGTATTTCGTGGACGAGAAACAACGCTACGACGAGGGTATGAAAGTCCGCCGCGCGGTACTTGGCGATGCCCACGTTGACCGCAGTCTGACGACTCTGACCGAGTTCAACTCGGAGTTTCAGGAGATGATCACCCGCCACGCCTGGGGTGACATCTGGACCCGCCCGGGCCTGCCGCGCCATACCCGCAGCCTGATTACCATCGCCATGTTGATTGGCATGAATCGCGAAGGTGAGCTCAAGCTTCATTTGCGCGCGGCCGCCAACAACGGCGTCAGCCGCGGCGAGATCAAGGAAGTGATCATGCAGAGCGCGATCTACTGCGGCATCCCGGCGGCCAACGCGACGTTCCACCTGGCGGAGTCGGTGTGGGATGAGTTGGGGGTTGAATCGCGGGAGTGATCCCCGAGATTTTCGGTGACTGAACTGACGTCATCGCGGGCAAGCCACGCTCCCACAGTTTTGCGGTGTCATGCCAGTGTTGTGTTCACTGAAGAACCCTGTGGGAGTGTGGCTTGCCCGCGATGGCGGCGGTACATCAAACGTTGATGTCGCGCAAAGAATGCCATCGCGAGCAGGCTCGCTCCCACAGGTAACCGGGTTTTTGCAGAAAAAATGCGGTCGAATGTGGGAGCCAGCCTGCTGGCGATGGGGCCATAAAGAACAACTCTCCTTTTCCCGCAACCAACAAAAAGCCCACCAATCGGTGGGCTTTGTGTTTTCACAGCGCTATCAGAAGTACTTCATCTTCGGCGCTTCTTCTTTCACCGGCTCGTTTTTCGCGGTCTGTTCGTTCCAGCCACCACCGAGGGCCTTGTACAAATTGACTGCGCTGACCAGTTGCGCCAGACGGTCGGTGATCAGCACCTGTTGGGCACTGAACAGCTGGCGCTGGGCATCGAGGAAGGTCAGGTTGCTGTCGACGCCGATGCGGTAGCGACGCTCGGCCAGGCGGTAGTAATCCTGGTTGGCGCTGACGAAATCACGCTGAGCCTGCAACTGCTGGGTGTAGGTCTGGCGTGCGGCCAGGCCGTCGGCGACTTCCTGGAAGGCGGTCTGGATGGACTTCTCGTAGTTCGCCACGCCGATGTCTTTCTGGATTTTCGAGTAATCCAGGCTGGCACGCAGGCTGCCGGCGTTGAAGATCGGCAGGTTGATCTGCGGCTGGAACAGCCAGGTGCCGGAACCGCCATTGAATAGACCGGACAGGTCGGGGCTCAGGGTTCCGGCATTGGCGGTCAGGCTGATGCTCGGGAAAAACGCTGCCCGCGCCGCGCCAATGTTGGCGTTGGCGGCCTTGAGGTTATGCTCGGCCTGGAGGATGTCCGGGCGACGCTGCAGCAGGTCCGATGGCAGACCTGGTGGAACGTCGCTCAGCAGGTCGTCGTTCAGCGGTTTGGCCGCCTGCAGATTGGCCGGGATGCCGGTGCCGAGCAGCAGTACCAGGCTGTTTTCATCCTGGGCGACCTGGCGGGTGTACTTGGCCAGTTGCGCCCTGGCGTTTTCAACCGAGGTGCGCGACTGGGCCAGGTCCAGCGCCGAGGCGACGCCCACTTCGTTGCTTCGGGCAGTGAGCTTGTAGCTCTCTTCGAATGCGGCGAGGGTGTCCTGAGTCAGCTTCAGCAGTTCCTTGTCGGCCTGCCAGGTCAGGTAGGCATTGGCGACGTTGGCCACCAGGCTGATTTGCGTGCTGCGCCGACCTTCTTCAGTGGCGAAGTACTGCTGCAGCGCTTCTTCATTCAGGCTGCGAACCCGACCGAACAGGTCAAGTTCATAGGCGCTGACGCCGACAGTGGCCGAGTAGGAACTGGTGATGCCGGCTTCGCCGGTCTGCGAGGCATCCGCCGGCAGACGCTGGCGGTTGCCAGTGCCATTGGCCGAGACCGCCGGGAACAGATCGGCACGGGAGATGCGATATTGCGCGGCGAAGGCGTCGATGTTCAGCGCCGCGACACGCAGGTCGCGGTTGTTTTCCAGGGAAACCTGGATCAGTTGCTGCAGCGCCGGGTCATGGAAAAACTGCTTCCAGCCTTGTTCCGCCGCAGCCTGGGCAGGCGCCTGGTTCGGCGAATACGCCGGGCCCTGCGGGTACTGGCCCGTCACCGGCGCTTGCGGCTGCTGATAATCAGGTATCAGCGAGCAGCCACCGAGCACGAAGGCGGCGACTGCCAGGGAGAGTAGCGACTTGCTCATTAGCCAGCCTCTTTAGGGGTTTCAGTAGCGTCATCCTGGTCGACCTGCTTGCGCTGGCCAATGGACGATACGGTGACAAAGAACAGCGGGACCCAGAAAATCGCCAGAACAGTGGCCGTGATCATACCGCCAATCACCCCGGTGCCGATGGCATGCTGGCTACCGGAACCTGCGCCCGTGGATATGGCCAGTGGTACCACACCGAGAACGAACGCGAGCGAGGTCATGATGATCGGTCGCAGACGCATGCGGCAGGCTTCGATCGCCGCGTCGCGCAGGGTGCGCCCTTGCTCGTGCAGTTCCTTGGCGAATTCGACGATCAGAATGGCGTTTTTCGCCGCCAGACCGATGGTCGTCAACAGGCCCACCTGGAAGTACACGTCGTTGGACAGGCCACGCAAGCTGGTCGCCATCAGTGCACCAATGATCCCCAGCGGCACCACCAGCATCACCGCAATCGGAATCGACCAGCTTTCATACAGCGCCGCCAGGCACAGGAACACCATCAGCAGCGACAGGGCGTACAGCGCCGGTGCTTGCGAGCCGGACAGCCGTTCCTCATAGGACAGTCCGGTCCAGGAAATACCGACACCCTTCGGCAGTTTGGCGGCAATGGCTTCAACTTCGGCCATCGCTTCACCGGTGGAATAACCCGGAGCCGGGGCGCCGAGGATTTCCATCGCCTCTACGCCGTTGTAGCGGGCCAGTTTCGGCGATCCGTAGATCCACTCGCCCTTGGCGAACGCCGAGAACGGAACCATGGTGCCGACGCTGTTGCGCACGTACCACTTGTTGAGGTCTTCGGGGCTCATGCGTGAACCCGGCTGACCTTGCACGTAAACCTTCTTCACCCGACCACGGTCGATGAAGTCGTTGACGTAGCTACTGCCCAGGGCGATCGACAGGGTGTTGTTGATATCGGCGATGGTAATGCCCAGGGCACTGGCCTTCTCGTCGTCGATTTCCAGTTGGAATTGCGGTTCGTCGCTCAGGCCGTTCGGACGGACCTGAGTGAGAATCTTGCTTTGCGCTGCCATACCGAGGAACTGGTTGCGCGCTTCCATCAGCTTGGCGTGCCCGATACCGGCGCGGTCCTGCAGGAACACGTCGAAACCGGTGGCGTTACCCAACTCCAGTACCGCCGGTGGCGCGAAGGCAAACACCATGGCGTCACGGAAGGTGAAGAAGTGCTGCTGGGCACGGGCCGCGACCTTGAACACGTTGTTGTCGGCGTTACGTTCGTCCCACGGGCGCAGCATGATGAACGCCATACCCGAGCTCTGGCCACGACCGGCGAAGTTGAAGCCGGTCACGGTAAACACCGAGTTCACCGCATCACCTTCACCACCATCCTTGCCCGGACGCAACAGGAATTCGCGCATCTCGTCCACGACCACCTGGGTACGCTGGGACGTCGAACCGGCCGGTGTCTGCACCTGGGCGAACAGTACGCCCTGGTCCTCTTCCGGCAGGAACGCCGTCGGGATACGGGTGAACAGCCAGATCATGCCGACGATGATGAGCAGGTAGGCCAGCAGGTACGGGGCCTTGTGCGTGAGCATGCTGCCCACACCGCGTTCGTAGCTTTTGACGCCGCGGTCGAAGTTGCGGTTGAACCAGCCAAAGAAACCGCGTTTGGGCGTATGGTGCTCGCCCTTCGGAATGGCCTTGAGCATGGTGGCGCAGAGCGCCGGGGTGAAGATCAGTGCAACCAGTACCGACAGGGCCATGGCCGAGACGATGGTGATCGAGAACTGCTTGTAGATCACGCCGGTGGAGCCGCTGAAGAACGCCATCGGCAGCAGAACCGCCGACAGCACCAGGGCGATACCCACCAGGGCGCCCTGGATCTGGCCCATGGATTTCTTGGTGGCTTCCTTGGGCGACAGACCTTCTTCGCTCATCACCCGTTCGACGTTTTCCACCACGACGATGGCGTCGTCCACCAGCAAGCCGATGGCGAGCACCATACCGAACATGGTCAGGGTGTTGATGCTGAAGCCGGCTGCCGCGAGGATCCCGAATGTACCCAGCAATACCACCGGCACGGTCATCGTGGTGATGATGGTGGCGCGGAAGTTCTGCAGGAACAGGAACATCACCAGGAACACCAGCGCAACCGCTTCGACCAGCGTGTTAACCACACCCTTGATCGACTCGGTCACCACCGGGGTGGTGTCGTACGGGAATACCACTTCCATGCCTTCAGGGAAGAACGGCTTGAGGCTGTCGATCGTCGTGCGCAGCGCCTTGGCGGTATCCAGGGCGTTGGCGCCGGTGGCCAGTTTCACTGCCAGGCCGGAAGCCGGAGCGCCGTTGAACTGGGCGTTGATGCTGTAGTTTTCACCACCCAGGCCGACCTCGGCGACATCCTTCAGGCGAACCTGGGAGCCATCCTTGTTGACCTTGAGCAGGATTTTATTGAATTGCTCGGCGGTCTGCAGGCGGGTCTTGCCGATGATCGTGGCGTTCAACTGTGTGCCGGGCAGGGCGGGCAGGCCGCCGAGCTGGCCGGACGATACCTGGACGTTCTGCGCAGCGATGGCGGTCTTGACGTCCACCGGGGTCAGGTTGAAGTTGTTCAACTTGGCCGGGTCGAGCCAGATACGCATGGCGTACTGGGAACCGAACACCTGGAAGTCACCGACACCGGCTGTCCGCGAGATCGGGTCCTGCATGTTCGACACGATGTAGTTGGACAGGTCGTCCTTGGTCATGCTGCCGTCACGCGACACCACGCCGATCACCAGCAGGAAGTTCTTCACTGCCTTGGTCACCCGGATACCCTGCTGCTGCACTTCTTGCGGCAGCAGCGGGGTGGCCAGGTTCAGCTTGTTCTGGACCTGTACCTGCGCGGTATCGGAGTTGGTGCCTTGCTCGAAGGTCGCGGTGATGGTCATGGTGCCGTCGGAGTTACTTTCCGAGGACACATACCGCAGGTGGTCGATACCGTTGAGTTGCTGTTCGATCACCTGCACCACGGTGTCCTGCACGGTTTGCGCAGAAGCGCCCGGGTAGGTCACGGAGATGGCGATCGCCGGAGGCGCGATGCTCGGGTATTGGTTGATCGGCAGTTTGAGGATCGATAGTGCCCCGACCAGCATGATCACCAGGGCAATTACCCAGGCGAAAATCGGACGGTCAATGAAGAATTTTGACATGAGTTACTCCCCTTTGCCGCCGGACGCTTTGTCAGCTGTCTGGACGGGGGCCGGGTTCTTTGCGCCTACGTTGACGTTAGTCGCCTCACTGGCCTTGACTTCGATGCCAGGGTGGACGAATTGCAGCCCTTCGGTAATCAGGCGATCGCCCGCCTTCAGGCCGTCTTCGATCAGCCATTGGTTGCCGACAGTGCGGTTGGCCTTGAGCTGACGCAGTTGGACCTTGTTGTCGGGACCGACGACCAGTGCGGTCGGGGTGCCTTTGAGGTCGCGGGTCACGCCTTGCTGCGGGGCCAGGATGGCGGCGCTGTTCACACCGGCCTGCAACTGGGCGTGTACGAACATGCCCGGCAGAAGCGTATGGTCAGGGTTCGGGAACACGGCGCGCAGGGTAACGGAGCCGGTGGTCTGGTCAACCGAGACTTCGGAGAACTCCAGCTTGCCGTCAAGTTGGTACTGGCTGCCGTCTTCGAGGGTCAGCTTGACCTTCGCGGCATTGTCGCCGGCTTTTTGCAGGCGACCGCTTTCCAGTTCGCGGCGCAGTTGAAGCAGCTCGACCGAAGACTGGGTAACGTCGACGTAGATCGGGTCCAGTTGCTGGATGACTGCCATCGCTTCGGTCTGACCGTTGGCGACCAGCGCACCTTCGGTAACTGAAGAGCGACCGATACGGCCGGTCAACGGCGCATACACCTTGGTGTAGCGCACGTTGATCTGCGCCGTTTGCAGCGCGGCTTCCGATTGCAGGCGGTTGGCCACGGCGGTGTCGTATTCCTGACGGCTTACGGCCTGTTCGTCGACCAGTTGCTTGTAGCGGTCGGAGATCGATTTGGTCGAACGCAGGTTGGCTTCGGCGCTTTTCAATGTAGCGTCATAGACAGACGGGTCGATCTGATACAGCTGCTGGCCGGCTTTGACGTCGCCACCTTCCTTGAACAGGCGCTTGAGGATGATGCCGTTGACCTGTGGGCGAACTTCGGCGATGCGGAACGCGCTGGTACGACCTGGCAGTTCGGATGTCAGGGTGAAGGCTTGCGGTTGCAGAGTCACGACGCCGACCTGAGGGGGTGGGGCGACCGGTGCTGCCTCTTCCTTTTTGCATCCGCTGAGTAGCGATGCCAGGGCGACGGCGGCGACCAGAGCGGTAACAGCTGGCTTGAATTGCATGAAAATCCTCGGGTCAGGCGCGCAAAGTGCGCACAAGAAAGGTGGAAGGTTTGAAAATGTTTACCGAGTGGATAAGTAGCTTGCTAAGGAATATACTTACGTACATGGTTGTTTGTAAATACCTTGGCTGTGTATCCCCGCCGTTACAGCAGCCATATAAAGGTTCGAATTGTAGGCCGGGGACGGCGACCAAGAGCGCTCGTTCCACTTTTATTCAGCTGATATTCAGACATCACTGAAGCACCCTGATTGAGGTTGTACTGCCATGGTCCGTCGCACCAAAGAGGAAGCTCAGGAAACCCGCGCGCAAATACTCGTGGCGGCCGAAAAAGCCTTTTACGAGCGAGGCGTGGCGCGCACGACCCTGGCGGACATCGCGACCCTGGCCGGCGTCACTCGGGGAGCCATCTACTGGCATTTCAGTAACAAGGCGGATCTGGTTCAGGCCATGCTCGACACCTTGCATGAGCCGCTGGAGGAGATGGCCAAGGCCAGCGAAAGCCCCGACGAACCCGATCCCCTGGGCTGCATGCGCAAGCTGTTGGTTCATTTGTTTCATCAAATTGCACTGGACCCGAAAACCCGGCGCATCAACGAAATTCTGTTTCATAAGTGCGAATTCACCGATGAAATGAGTGACCTGCGCCTGCAGCGAGTGGCGGCCAGCCTCGATTGCAATGTGCGGATCGGCCTGGCCCTGAAAAATGCAGTGAACCGGGGGCAGTTGCCGGAAAATCTTGACACTGCCCGCGCGGCCATCAGCTTGCATGCTTACATCGACGGCATCCTGTACCAGTGGTTGCTGGCTCCAGAGAGCTTTGAACTGCACATCGAAGCCGAACGCTGGGTCGATACGGGGCTGGACATGCTGCGCTTGAGCCCCAGCCTGCGCAAATGAAACTAAATGCAGAATTTGCACCGGGTGTGTCAAATGAGGCTTTGATGTCACCGGGTGTGCCGTGGTGGGGTACTTTTATATACGCACCGTCGTCAAGATGACAGGTAGCGAACTATGTATTTTGTAGGGATTTTGTTTCACGCCTGTGAATGAGGAGAAAAGAACCCCGGTGGTTTGCGGGGGCATTCATCCAGGCAAGTTTTTGCGGGAATGGTCTGGTTTGCGGCTGATGACATTTGCGCCCCCCCCGCGTGGTCAATCCACGTGATAGTGGACCGACAGCGTCCCTTTCTTTTGTGCAACTGAACCGATCGAAACCCTTTGCAGGTCCTTCAGGCTGCGCACATGAGTGCCGCCACAGCCATAGGCAGGCAGGTCGCCGAAACCGATTTCCCTGGCACCTTCACGCACGGAGGTCAGGCGCGGCAGGTCAGCGGCGATCCATTGTTCGATGCCGTGCTCAACGGTCAGTGCCTCGATATCCTGAGCCGAATTTGTCGGTTTGAATTGCACGCGTCCTTCCCCCGGCCAGTGATGTGCCTTGATCGGCATCCAGCCCATGGCCTGGACGAAGTGGCCGATCAGGTGGCCAGCGGAATGCATGCGTGTGTTGAACAGCCGACGCTGTTCGTCGACGCGGATCTGCGCCATGCCGAGTCTGACCGGGTGGTCGACGAAGTGAACGATCCGTTGCGCTTCCTGGACCACCCTCAACACCTGACTTTCTCCGATCCAGCCAGTGTCGCAGGGTTGCCCGCCGCCCTGTGGGTGAAACAGGGTTGCGCGTAGCACCACTGCAAACTCGTTTTCGTGAGGTGTGCAATCGAGGACTTCCACGTTGGCCTTGAGGTCATCGCTATGGAAAAAAAGGCGCAGCGTCATATCCAGGCTCGTATTGAATTTCCTTTTTTATTATAGAAATGCAGTAAGTGCGTGATAATCCGGTCAAACATCAAAGGACTGTTGCGCTGTGAACACAAATCTCCCGCTGCCCCTGCTCGGTGAAATGGCGATATTCGTCAAGGTCGTCGAGACGGGAAGCTTCTCCGAGGCGGCTCGTCAGATGGGCTCTTCCCCCTCGGCAATCAGTCGCAGCATTTCGCGACTGGAAAAGGCGCTTGCGACCCGCCTGCTGCAACGCACCACGCGCAAGCTGCGCCTGAGCGATGGCGGCGAGGAGGTGTTCAAGCGTTGCCAGGAGATGGTTAACGCTGCCCGGTCAGTGATGGAAGTCAGTGGGCAGTTCACTGATGAACCCGAGGGCCTGGTGCGCATCAGCGTACCAAAAGCGGTAGGCAGAATCGTGATTCACCCGCATATGCCGGAGTTTTTGCGCCGCTATCCCAAAGTGGATGTGGAACTGTTGCTTGAAGATCGCCAGGTCGATTTGATTGACGATCATGTCGACCTGGCGATTCGCATCACCGATAGGCCACCTGCGGGGCTGGTGGGGCGGCAGTTGCTGACGATTGACCATTTACTCTGCGCGACGCCGCAGTATCTGGCCGAGCATGGTACGCCGACTCACCCCCATGACTTGCTCAACCACAGTTGCATTTACCTGGGCGAGACCCCGAGTGATGCGCGCTGGAAATTCAAGAAGGGTAATAAATCGGTTACCGTCGGTGTGCGTGGGCGATATGCGGCCAATCACACTGGCGTACGTTATGGCGCGGTATTGCAGCACATCGGCATTGGCAGCTTGCCGTATTTCACTGCGCGCCATGCCCTGGAAAAGGGGTTGATGGTGCAGGTTCTGCCCGACTGGACCTTTTTGGCGTCCTATCACGGAGGCGCCTGGCTGCTGCATTCCCCAACCCGATACCTGCCTCCCAAGCTGCGGGTGCTGATTGATTACCTGGTGGAGTGCCTTGCTAAAGAGCCGACTTTGGGGAAACCGGGTAAGACCAATGGCCCTAGCTGGACCCCATCGGAGTATGAACTGCCCGAAAGTGACGGGTTGTTCTGAACGCAAAAAAATGGATCTTGGCGCAACCCCGGGAAATACGGATAACCCAATACCTGTAGGAGCCGGCTTGCTGGCGATGGTCTCAAGTACGCCGCGTTCATTCAGCTCATACGCTTTATCGTTAACGACCATCGCCAGCAAGCCTGCTCCTACAGAGAGACGCGAACTCCACCAGATCGGCATTTTTGTCTCCCGAGATTCCGTGAAGAACCCAAAAAAATAGGCCCGCATGTTCATCCATGCGGGCCTTTTTGCATTGCGGGTCGTAGATCAGTGCTTGCTGTCCTGATTCGACATCGCCAGCAGCTGTTTTTCCTGGTTCCAGTCGAAAGGTTCGTCGTTCTGTTGGGCTTCGAAGCGACGTTCTTCCAGTGCCTGATACAGGTCGATTTCATCATCGGGCATGTAGTGCAGGCAGTCGCCGGCGAAGTACCACAGCAGGTCGCGCGGGACCAGGTGAGCGATTTGCGGGTAGCGGGTGATGACCTGGCACAGGATGTCCTGGCCCAGATACTGGCTTTCGATCGGATCGACCGGCAGTAGTGCAAGCAGTTCGTCGAAGCGCTCGAGGAACAAGGCATGACTTTCGTCGGGAACCTGCTCGGCCTCACCTACGGCGACCAGGATGCTGCGCAAGTGGTCGAGTAAAACGAGATGATCGGCAACGATGTTGGACACGAGATAAGTCCTCAAGAGCAAAACGGGCGCGGGAGTATAAAGCTCCTGCGCCCTTTTTTACACATTGCACAGGTTGTGCTGGATCAGCGGACTTGTCCCGCCGCCAGCGCGATGTCCTGTTTGTCGAAGTCATCGACATCGATCACTTTGCGTCGGGCCGCTTCTGCTTCACGCAAGGTTTGCGCTTCCACCGGCTGCAATACGCCGGCCTCAAGCGCGGCATCGATCACATGCTCGCCCGCAACCGGTTTGACCTGACCACTCTTGAGCGCTACATGCAGTTTTTTCTGCAGCGGTTGTGCGGCAGTCAACAGATCACAGGCATGTTGCAGGGCGCCGACCGGATCATCGGCCGATTGTGGGCGATAGCAACCGAGCAGCATTTCTTCCAGTGCCGGATCACCCTTGGCGCGGCCAATGAGCGCAGCGACTTCGGCACCGAGTTTGTCCGACGGCCCTTTATGGCGGCGGCCGAATGGAAACACGATCACTCGCAGCAGACAGCCCAGTACCTTGTTCGGGAAGTTGCTCAGCAGTTCATCCATGGCTCGCTCGGCCTGCCCCAGGCTTTCTTCCATGGCCCAGGTGAACAGTGGCGTCATGTACTGCGGTGAGTCGAGGTCGTGGTAACGCTTGAGCGCGGCGGAGGCCAGGTACATGTTGCTCAACACATCACCGAGCCGCGCCGACAGGCGTTCGCGGCGCTTCAGTTCACCGCCCAGCAGCATCATGCTGAGGTCGGCGAGCAGGGCAAAGGCGGCGGCCTGACGGTTGAGGGCGCGGAAATAACCCTGGCTGAGTTTGTCGCCCGGAGCTGATTCCAGATGGCCGAAGCCCAGGTTCAGCACCAGGGTGCTGGCCGCGTTGCTCACGGCAAAACCGATGTGCTTGAGCAGCAGCCCGTCGAACTCGGTCAGTGCCTGATCCTTGTCCTCACGGCTGGCCAGTGCCATTTCCTTAAGCACGAAGGGGTGGCAGCGAATCGCGCCCTGGCCGAAGATCATCAGGTTGCGCGAGAGAATGTTGGCGCCTTCCACGGTGATGAAGATCGGCGCGCCGTGCCATTTGCGACCGAGGTAATTGTTCGGCCCCATGATGATCGCCTTGCCGCCGTGCACATCCATGGCGTCGCTGATGCAGTCGCGGCCGCGCTCGGTGAGGTGGTACTTGAGAATCGCCGACAACACCGACGGTTTCTCGCCCAGATCCACCGCGTTGGCGGTGAGCATTCGTGCGGCGTCCATCATCCAGGCGTTGCCGCCGATACGCGCCATGGCTTCCTGAATGCCTTCGAAAGCGGCAATTGGCACGTTGAACTGTTCGCGAATCTGCGCGTATTGGCCGGTCACCAGGCTGGTGAACTTGGCCATGCCGGTGCCCACCGCCGGCAGGGAAATGGAACGCCCGACCGACAGGCAATTCATCAGCATCATCCAGCCTTTGCCGAGCATTTCCTGGCCGCCGATGAGGAACTCCAGCGGTATGAACACATCCTTGCCGGAATTCGGGCCGTTCATGAACGCTGCGCCCAAAGGCAGGTGCCTGCGGCCGATTTCAACGCCGGGGGTGTCGGTCGGAATCAGCGCAAGGCTGATGCCCAGGTCTTCCTGGTCGCTCAACAGGTGATCGGGGTCGTAGGCTTTGAACGCCAGGCCGAGAAGGGTGGCCACCGGGCCGAGGGTGATGTAGCGCTTTTCCCAGTTCAGGCGCAGGCCGAGGACTTCGTTACCTTCCCATTGCCCTTTGCAGATCACCCCGGAATCCGGCATGCCACCGGCGTCAGAGCCGGCCAGGGGGCCTGTGAGGGCAAAGCAGGGGATTTCATCACCGCGTGCCAGCCGTGGCAGGTAATGATTGCGTTGTTCGTCGGTGCCGTAGTGCAGCAACAATTCGGCCGGACCGAGGGAGTTGGGGACCATCACGGTGGACGCCAGGTCGCCACTGTGGCTCGCCAGTTTCATTGCCACCTGCGAGTGGGCATAGGCCGAGAAACCCTTGCCGCCAAACTCCTTGGGAATGATCAGGGCAAAGAATCCGTTTTCCTTGATGAACGCCCAGGCTTCGGCAGGCAGGTCCATTGTCTGACCGATCTGCCATTCGCTGACCATGGCGCAGAGTTGCTCGGTGGGTCCATCGATGAACGCCTGTTCCTCTTCGCTCAATTGCACTTTCGGGTAGGCAAGCAACTTGTTCCAGTCCGGGCGACCGCTGAACAGTTCGCCATCCCACCATACCGTGCCGGCGTCGATGGCATCGCGTTCGGTTTGCGACATCGGCGGCAGGGTTTTCTGGAACCAGTTGAACAGCGGTGCGCTGAAGAATTTGCGCCGCAGGTCCGGCAGCAGCAATGGCGCGGCAACGGCGGCGATCAGCACCCAGAAAATCAGCAGCAGCCAGCCCGGTGCACGGCTGAACGCACCCATCGCCACGACGTAAATGGCAACGATGCCCAGGGCAGGCAGCGGGTCAATTCGGCGGTGAGCCAGATAAGCAACCCCGACTAGCAGTACCAGAATCCACAACAACAGCATATTTAATCCTCCGTGAAACCAGGGCAGACCAGCCCTCAGAGCTTAGACGGCATCCACAAAACGGGGTGGTCAGAGCGATGTGATTGAAATCGTAGGAAACCCTGGATGGTTTTCGTAGGCCCGAATGGCAGCAGGCGTGGGAAAAGCGTTGGTGGAGCGAGCGGCAAAGCGCCCATGTTTGGCCGAAATGTCGTTATCTCTGTGCTGAACCTCTCGCTAGACTCGGGGCTTCCCCAGGAGATTGTTCTCATGCACGAGTATCTGAGTCCCGGCCGCTTCATCGATAGTGACCACCCATGTGTGGTGGAGTTCGCCGAAAAACATCGTGGCGTCAGCCGCGATCCGCTTGGGCAGGCGATTAATCTCTACTACGCCGTGCGCGAGGCGGTGCGCTACAACCCTTATACCTTCAGCCTTGATCCACAGACCTTGTGCGGTAGTCATGCGCTGGCGGCGGGGGAAAGTTACTGCGTGCCCAAGGCCACGCTGCTGGCAGGTTGCGCCCGGCATTGCGGCATTCCCGCGCGGATCGGCCTGGCGGATGTGCGCAATCATTTGTCGACGCCACGCCTGCTCGAATTGCTCAAGAGCGACGTGTTCGCGATGCATGGATATACCGAGTTTTACTTGCAGGATCGCTGGGTCAAGGCGACTCCGGCGTTCAACCAGAAGCTCTGTGACCTGTTCAATGTGGCGCCGCTGGAATTCGACGGGGTCAATGACAGTGTCTTTCATCCCTTCAATCGCGATGGCGCGAAGCTGATGGAGTACGTTGCCGATCACGGCCAGTTCACCGACGTGCCGCAAGCGTTCTTTTTCGAGCACTTGAAAAAGTGCTACCCGCATCTGTTCGGTGAGCACCAGCAACCACTGCTGGGGGACATGCAGAGCGATTTGAGTCGCGCCTGATCCGGCGTATGCTGCCTGCCCACTTATCGAAAAAGAGGCGGTCATGCTGAAGATCTGGGGTCGGAAAAACTCATCGAATGTCAAAAAGCCGTTGTGGGCCGTCGAGGAACTGGGGCTTGCCTATGAAGCCATCGATGCGGGTGGTGCCTTTGGTGTCGTCGATACGCCCGAGTACCGCGCGATGAACCCCAACGGCCGGGTGCCGATGATTGAAGATGACGGCTTTGTCATGTGGGAATCCAATGCCATCGTGCGCTACCTGATGGCTCGCCACGCCCACGGCACGTCCTGGTATCCGGCGGACCCGCAAGGCCGGGCCAATGCCGACAAGTGGATGGACTGGACCTCCTTCAGCATTGCCGGCCCGTTCCGCACGGTGTTCTGGGGCGTGTTGCGCACCCCGGCCGAGCAGCAGGACTGGCCGGCGATCAAGGCGGCGATCAATGAGTGCGACATGCTGCTGGCTATGGCCGACCAGGCGCTGGCGGTCAAACCCTGGCTGTCTGGTGACGAGATTGGCATGGGTGACATTCCCCTCGGCAGTTTTATTTATGCCTGGTTCGAGATGCCGATCGAGCGTGCACCACAGCCTCATCTGGAGGCCTGGTACGAACGGCTCAAGCAGCGTCCGGCCTATCAGAAGGCGGTTATGACCGCGTTGACTTAATAATCACTATCGACACACTTGACTGTACTTGTGTGGCGGCGACAAGCACCATTGTGTGCATGCGACGTGGTTGCAATGCTCGCCGCCCGCCCTTATCTGGCCCATTCCCTCCTTCCTGGTGCGTAAATCCGATATGAGTTCCGCTCTGTCCATCCGGCAGCTAACCAAAACCTACGGCAACGGTTTCCAGGCCCTGAGTGGTATCGATCTGGAAGTGGCCGAAGGTGACTTTTTCGCCTTGCTCGGCCCGAACGGCGCCGGCAAATCCACGACCATCGGCATTCTCTCGACCCTGGTGAACAAGACCAGCGGAACAGTGAATATCTTTGGCCATGACCTGGACAAGAATCCTGCGGCGCTCAAGCGCTCGATCGGCGTAGTGCCCCAGGAATTCAACTTCAACCAGTTTGAAAAGACCTTCGACATCGTCGTGACCCAGGCGGGTTACTACGGCATCCCGGCAAAAATCGCCAAGCAGCGGGCCGAGCAGTACCTGACCCAGCTCGGCCTGTGGGACAAGCGCGATGTGCCGTCGCGTTCGCTGTCGGGCGGCATGAAGCGGCGACTGATGATCGCGCGTGCGCTGGTTCATGAACCGCGCCTGCTGATCCTCGACGAACCGACTGCCGGGGTGGACATCGAACTGCGTCGCTCGATGTGGAGCTTCCTCACCGAGCTGAACCAGAAAGGCATCACCATCATCCTCACCACTCACTATCTGGAAGAGGCTGAACAGTTGTGCCGCAACATCGGCATCATCGACCACGGCACCATTGTCGAAAACACCAGCATGCGTCAGTTGCTCAGCCAACTGCATGTCGAAACCTTCCTGCTGGACCTCAAAGGCAATCTGGCTGCCGCGCCGCAACTGCTCGGTTACCCGTCAAGGCTGCTTGATAGCCATACCCTGGAAGTCCAGGTGGACAAGTCCATGGGTATCACTGCGCTGTTCACTCAGCTCGCGCAGCAGAACATCGAAGTTCTGAGCCTGCGTAACAAAACCAATCGCCTCGAGGAGTTGTTCGTGTCCCTGGTGGAGAAAAATCTGTCGAAGGTGGCGGTATGAGTTCCGAGCTGCGCCCCAATCTCGTCGCCCTCAATACCATCGTTTACCGTGAGGTCCGGCGTTTTACCCGGATCTGGCCGCAGACCCTGCTGCCGCCGGCGATCACCATGGTTCTGTACTTCGTGATCTTCGGTAATCTGATCGGTCGGCAGATCGGCGACATGGGTGGCTTTACCTACATGGAGTACATCGTGCCGGGGCTGATCATGATGTCGGTGATCACTAACTCCTATGGCAACGTGGTCTCGAGTTTCTTCGGCAGCAAGTTCCAGCGTTCGATTGAAGAACTGATGGTATCGCCGTTGTCACCGCACACGATTCTGATCGGCTACGCCCTGGGTGGCGTGTTGCGCGGGTTGATGGTCGGGATCATCGTGACGTTGCTGTCGCTGTTCTTTACCGATCTGCAGGTGCATCACCTGGGGGTGACCGTTCTGGTGGTGGTGCTGACCGCGACGATCTTTTCGCTGCTGGGGTTCATCAACGCGGTGTTTGCGCGTAACTTTGATGATATTTCGATTATTCCGACCTTTGTGCTGACGCCTTTGACTTACCTTGGCGGGGTGTTTTATTCGATCTCGTTACTGCCGCCGTTCTGGCAGACGGTGTCTATGGCCAATCCGGTCTTGCATATGGTCAATGCGTTTCGGTATGGGATTCTTGGGGTTTCGGATATTCGGATCAGTATTGCTATCACCTTTATGCTGGTGGCGACTGTGGTGTTGTATGTGGGGTGTGCGCGGTTGTTGGTGAGTGGGCGGGGGATGCGGACTTGAGTTTCGGTTGTTTTTGACCGAGTACATATCCGTTGCTGCGGTAACGGCCGCTTATGGTTCCGCTCTTACAGCGGGTCACTTTTGGCAAACGCCCCAAAAGTAACCAAAAGGTCTTGCCCCACCATTCGGTGCCTCGCCTAGGCTCGGCATTCCCTCACTCCGGCATTGCTCCGGGGGCCCGCCGCCATCGGCCATCCATGGCCGAGGGCGGCTACCGCGGCATCCATGCCGCGGTGCCCCCTGCGCAACGCCTGCGTTCGGCCTCTGGAAACGGGGCAGGCAGATCAAAATCAAATGCCAAGCCAAAGCCAAAGCTTTTCTAACTGGGTTCGAATGCTTACGCAAAAACTGTAGGAGCTGGCTTGCCAGCGATTAGGCCGGCACGTCCAGCATCAATGTGGCCTGACCCACCGTCATCGCGAGCAGGCTCGCTCCCACAGAAAAGCTGTCGGGTGTACACCCATCCAAACAGGCCGAGCTACAGCTAGCATCGCTTTGCTTTTGCGGGAGGCGCCCCCTCACATCCGACGCTGCTTACGCCGCCGCCATTGCCGCGCCACCCACCATCGCCAATACATCATCACCAGAAAATACGCCAACGCCCCAAGGACCACGCCGGTCACTACTGACCCCAGTAGAAACGGCTGCCACAAGGTCGAGAGTTCGCCCCTGACCCATTCCCAGCTCAACTCATCCGGCAAGCTCCGGGCGGGGACGTCCATCAGCCAGGCGCCGGTCTGGTAGGTGCAATAGAACACCGCCGGCATCGTGATCGGATTGGTCAGCCAGACCAGGCTGACGGCAATCGGAATGTTGCCGCGCACCATGATCGAGAGAAAGGCGGCCAGCAGCATTTGCATCGGGATCGGCAGGAACGCCGCGAACAGGCCCACCGCCATGGCGCGGGCGACCGAGTGGCGGTTGAGGTGCCAGAGGTTCGGGTCATGCAGCAGGGAGCCAAGAAAGCGTAAGGATTTGTGTTCCCTGATGCTGGCCGGATCTGGCATGTAACGTTTGAATAAGCGCCGGGGCATAAGGCTTCTCGATCGGTGAAGGCGGCAAGTATGTCTGGATTCCATGACCTGACTATTCAGACTTTGTGACAATTGTTAACGGCAGACGTGCGATGAACCGGCTAAGCCTTGGGGGGGACTCTCAAGGACGAGCTTATGCGCACAGGGTTGATGGCGCTGGCGTTGGGTCTGCTGACCTTGCGTTTTTTGCCGGTATTACCGCCGGTCTGGTTGTTGCTGTTGCTACCGGTGATGGCTTTGATGCTATTGCCGTTCAGGACCTATCCGGTGGCGTTTTTCCTGTTCGGCTTGAGTTGGGCGTGTGCCAATGCCCAATGGGCGCTGGATGATCGCCTGATGGCGCGGCTGGACGGTGAAACACTCTGGCTTGAAGGGCGGGTTACCGGGTTGCCGCAGAACGCCGGCGCAGTGGTGCGATTCGAACTGAGCGACAGCCAGTCGCGGCGTGCGGCATTACCGCGACGCATGCGCCTGGCCTGGTATGGCGGGCCGCCGGTCATGGCCGGCGAACGCTGGCGGCTGGCGGTCAAATTGAAACGTCCCGCCGGGCTGCTCAATCCCCATGCCTTCGATTACGACGCCTGGCTGCTGGCGCAACGTATCGGTGCCACTGGATCGGTCAAGGATGGCAATCGACTGAGCGAAGCCCGATGGGCCTGGCGCGACGGTATCCGCCAGCGCCTGCAGGCTGTGGATGCCCAGGGGCGTACCGGTGCATTGATTGCGCTGGTACTGGGGGATGGCGCCGGCCTGAGCCGCGAAGACTGGCAAGTGCTGCAAGACACCGGCACTGTCCATCTGCTGGTGATTTCCGGACAACACATCGGTTTGCTGGCCGGGTTGGTGTACCTGCTGATCGCCGGGCTGGCGCGTTATGGGCTGTGGCCGGGTCGTTTGCCCTGGTTGCCCTGGTTGCCCTGGGCATGTGCACTGGCATTCGCCGCCGCACTGGGTTACGGGCTGTTGGCTGGCTTTGACGTGCCTGTGCGGCGCGCCTGCGTGATGATCGGCCTGGTGCTGCTTTGGCGCCTGCGTTTTCGCCATGTCGGCGCCTGGTGGCCACTGTTGCTGGCACTCAACGGCGTCTTGCTGATGGATCCGCTGGCCAGCCTGCAGCCGGGTTTCTGGTTGTCGTTCGCTGCAGTGGCGGTGTTGATTTTCATTTTTGGCGGGCGGCTGGGCCCTTGGCGGTGGTGGCAGTCCTGGACTCGCGCCCAGTGGTTGATCGCGATCGGTCTGTGCCCGCTGCTGTTGATTCTCGGACTGCCGATCAGCCTCAGTGGGCCGCTGGTCAATCTGCTGGCGGTGCCCTGGATCAGTATGGTGGTGCTGCCACCGGCGCTGCTGGGCACGCTGTTGTTGCCCATTCCGGTGCTAGGGGAGAGCTTGCTGTGGCTGGCCGGTGGGCTGATCGACTGGCTGTTCACCGGTCTGGGCCTGATGGCCGGACACCTTCCTGCATGGGTCCCGCCCGCAGTCCCGTTGTGGGCATGGGTGATTGGTGCGCTGGGCGCCGTTCTGCTGCTGATGCCCAAAGGCGTGCCGCTGCGCTGGCTGGGCTGGCCGATGTTGCTGCTGTTGGTTTTTCCGCCCCGACCACTGTTGCCGCCAGGCATCGCTGAAATATGGCAACTGGATGTCGGACAAGGGCTGGCTATCCTGGTGCGAACCCGCAACCACGCGCTTTTATATGACGCCGGCCCGCGTATGGGGGATTCAGATCTGGGCGAGCGAGTCGTACTACCGACCTTGCGCAAGCTGGGGGGGGACAAGTTGGACCTGATGCTGATCAGTCACGCCCACGCTGATCATGCTGGCGGTGCGCCGGCGGTGGCCCGGGGGCTGCGGGTCAAGCGGGTAATGGCTGGCGAGCCTGAGGGACTGCCGGCTGGATTGAATGCCGAGGGTTGTGACAGCGGTCGACAATGGGCGTGGGACGGGGTGAACTTCCAGCTCTGGCAATGGGCGTCGGCCGGCGACAGTAATCAACACTCCTGCGTGCTGCACATTGAAGCCGGTGGCGAGGGAATGTTGCTGGGCGGGGACATCGACGCCGCGGCTGAGCGGGCTTTGCTCGACAGCCCCCTTGGCGTCCCCACCGACTGGTTACAGGCCCCGCATCACGGTAGTCGCAGTTCGTCGTCGATGGCCCTGCTCGGGCGACTGCAACCCAAGGCAGTCCTGATTTCCCGGGGGCAGGGCAATTCATTCGGCCACCCGCACCCTACGGTTCTGGAGCGCTATCGCAGGCGTGGCGTGCAGATCTATGACAGCGCCGAGCAGGGTGCCATTCATCTGCAACTGGGGCGTTTCGAAGCGCCGTGGACAATGCGCCAGGAACGGCGCTTCTGGCGCAATCCGCCGCCTTCAAGTCCATGACCCGGTAATATTGATGCCCGACCGTATGCGACATGCCGGTCTTCGGTGCGCCGACCCCCTATGTTAGAGTGGCGAACTTTTTCGAGGGGACTGTCACTGTGTGGGAATTGGTCAAATCCGGCGGCTGGATGATGCTGCCGATTATTTTGAGCTCCATCGCGGCCATGGCAATCGTCGCCGAGCGTCTATGGACGCTGCGGGCCAGTCGCGTGACCCCGGAGCATTTGCTCGGGCAGGTCTGGGTCTGGATCAAGGACAAGCAACTCAATAAGGACAAACTCAAGGAACTGCGCGCCAACTCGCCCTTGGGCGAAATTCTGGCCGCCGGCCTGGCCAACTCCAGGCATGGTCGCGAGATCATGAAAGAGTGCATCGAAGAGGCCGCCGCCCGGGTCATCCATGATCTGGAACGCTATATCAACGCCTTGGGCACTATCGCCGCCATGGCGCCATTGCTGGGCCTGCTGGGCACGGTGCTGGGCATGATCGACATTTTCAGCGCATTCACAGGTTCCGGCATGACCACCAACGCCTCGGTGCTGGCCGGTGGTATCTCCAAGGCGCTGATCACCACGGCCGCCGGCCTGATGGTGGGTATTCCAGCGGTGTTCTTCCACCGTTTCCTGCAACGCCGGATCGACGAGCTGGTGGTCGGGATGGAGCAGGAAGCGATCAAGCTGGTCGAAGTCGTGCAGGGCGACCGTGATGTGGACCTGGCCGGGAGCAAAGCGTGAAATTCCGCCGCAAACCTCGGGAAACGGTGGACATCAATCTCGCGTCGCTGATCGACGTGGTGTTTATCCTGCTGCTGTTTTTTGTCGTGACCACCACCTTTACCCGTGAAACCCAGCTGCGCGTCGATCTTCCGGAAGCGGTCACCGGCTCACCGGCCGAAGACCAGAGCAAGCCGGTGGACATCACCATCAGCGCGGACGGCGTGTTCTCGGTGAACAACCAGATCCTGCCGAAAAGCGACCTCGCTTCGCTGATGGATGCGCTGCAAAAAGAGGCCAATGGCGATACCAGCCGGCCGCTGTCCATCAGCGCTGACGGCAAGACCCAGCATCAGTCCGTCATCACCGCCATGGATGCCGCCGGCAAGCTCGGTTTCAGCCATTTGCGCATGACCACTGTCGAGGCGGCGCCGCCCGCGCCCTGATGGCCATGTCCGATCGATTGCTCGCCGCCTGGTACGCAGGTCATCCGGCCCTGAAACTGTTGCAGCCTCTGGAGTGGTTGTACCGGCGCGTGGTCATCAACAAGCGCAAGCGCTTCCTGGCCGGTGAGGGCGAGATCTATCAGCCACCCGTGCCGTTGATCGTGGTCGGCAATATCACCGTGGGTGGCACCGGCAAGACGCCGCTGATCTTGTGGATGATCCAGCATTGCCAGCGCAGTGGCCTGCGGGTGGGGGTGGTCAGTCGGGGCTACGGCGCCAAACCGCCGCAGTTGCCGTGGCGGGTCGAGGCCCAGCAGGGCGCCGACGTTGCCGGCGATGAACCGCTGCTGATTGTCCAGCGTACCGGTGTGCCGTTAATGATTGATCCCAATCGCAGCAACGCCGTCAAAGCGCTGCTGGCCAGTGAACCGCTGGACCTGATTCTGTCCGACGACGGCATGCAGCATTACCGCCTGGCCCGCGACCTGGAACTGGTCTTGATCGACGCCGCCCGTGGCCTGGGCAACCGCCGCTGCCTGCCGGCCGGGCCCTTGCGCGAGCCGGTCGAGCGCCTGCAAAGCGTAGACGCGGTGCTCTACAACGGAGCCAACGCTGACCGCAACGATGGCTTTGCCTTCCAGCTGCAACCCACCGCGCTGGTCAACCTGAACAGTGGCGAACGCCGCCCACTTGACCATTTCCCGGCGGGACAAGCCGTGCATGCGGTGGCCGGGATCGGCAATCCGCAACGTTTCTTCAACACCCTCGAAACGCTACACTGGCAGCCTGTACCCCACGCATTTGCCGACCACGCTGAATACAGTGTGCAGGCCTTGAATTTCACGCCGTCATTGCCGTTGGTGATGACGGAAAAGGACGCGGTGAAGTGCCGTGCCTTCGCCGCCGCCGATTGGTGGTACCTGGCGGTCGATGCTGTGCCATCACCGGCCTTTGTGGCCTGGTTCGATACGCAGCTGATGCGCCTGTTGCCGAATCGTCTTTTGCCTTAAATCCGTTTTTATCCAGGGAATGCTCATGGACACCAAATTGCTCGACATCCTCGCTTGCCCGGTCTGCAAAGGCCCGCTCAAACTCAGCGCCGACAAGACCGAGCTGATCAGCAAGGGCGCCGGCCTGGCCTACCCGATTCGTGACGGCATCCCGGTGATGCTCGAATCCGAAGCGCGCACCCTGACCACCGATGAGCGTCTGGATAAATGACCACCGCCTTTACCGTCGTCATTCCGTCGCGTTATGCCTCTACCCGTCTGCCGGGCAAGCCGCTGCTGCTGATTGCCGGCAAGCCGATGATCCAGCACGTCTGGGAGCAGGCGAGCAAAAGCAGTGCCGAGCGTGTGGTCGTGGCCACGGACGATGCGCGAATAGTCGAGGCCTGCAAAGGTTTCGGCGCCGAAGTGGTGCTGACCCGAGAAGATCACAATTCCGGTACCGATCGCCTGGCTGAAGTGGCGTCGAAGCTGGGACTGGCCGCCGATGCCATCGTGGTCAACGTTCAGGGCGACGAGCCGCTGATTCCGCCGAGCGTGATCGATCAGGTGGCCGCCAACCTGGCTGCCCACACCGAGGCGCGCATGGCCACGTTGGCCGAGCCGATCGAAGACGTGGAAACCCTGTTCAATCCCAACGTGGTCAAGGTCGTCAGCGACCTCAACGGGCTGGCACTGACGTTCAGTCGCGCTACCTTGCCCTGGGCGCGGGATGCCTTCGCGAAAAGCCGCGAGCAGTTGCCGGAAGGCGTGCCGTATCGCCGCCATATCGGCATCTATGCCTACCGCGCCGGTTTCCTGCATGACTTTGTCAGCTGGGGCCCGTGCTGGCTGGAAAACACCGAATCGCTGGAGCAGCTGCGTGCCCTGTGGCACGGTGTGCGGATTCACGTCGCCGATGCATTGATCGCGCCGCCAACTGGCGTTGATACCGTTGAAGACCTCGAGCGCGTTCGTCGCCTGCTGGAGGCCTGATGCGGGTTCTGTTTGTCTGCCTGGGCAACATCTGCCGTTCTCCCACGGCCGAAGGGGTGCTGCGGCATAAGCTGCGCGAAGCGGGGCTGGCCACGCAGGTCGAAGTCGCTTCCGCCGGCACCGGCGACTGGCACGTCGGCAAGGCACCGGACAGGCGCAGCCAGGCGGCGGCAAAGCTGCGTGGCTACGATTTGTCTGCCCAGCGTGCCCGGCAAGTGAGCCGCGCCGATTTCGCCACGTACGACCTGATCCTGGCGATGGATAACAGCAACCTGCGCAACCTCAAGGCCTTGCAGCCGCCCAAGGGCAAGGCTGAGCTGGATTTGTTCCTGCGCCGTTATCAGTCGCCAATCGATGAAGTCCCGGACCCGTACTATGACGGCGACCAGGGTTTTGAGCAGGTGCTCGACTTGATCGAGCGCGCCAGCGATCTGTTGGTGATCGAATTGAAGGGACGGTTATGAGTTTGCAGGTTCGGTCACAGGTTTCGCTCAAGCCGTTCAACAGCTTTGGCGTGGACGTCCAGGCGCGCTGGTTTGCCGAGGCCCATAGCGACGCGGATGTGCGCGAAGCCCTGGCCTACGGGCTGGAACACAAGGTGCCGGTGCTGGTCATCGGTGGCGGCAGCAACTTGTTGCTGACCGCCGATATCGAAGCGCTGGTGTTGCGCATGGCCACGCGCGGGATTCGCGTATTGAGCGATGACGGCAGCAAGGTGGTGATTGAAGCGCAGGCGGGCGAGCCTTGGCATCCGTTCGTCCAGCACACCCTGGCACAGGGGTTGTCCGGCCTGGAGAATCTAAGCCTGATCCCGGGTACTGTTGGCGCGGCACCGATGCAGAACATCGGTGCCTATGGCGTCGAGATCAAGGATGTGTTCGCCGGCCTTACTGCTCTGGATCGCCATAGCGGCGAGCTTCGCGACTTCAGCCTGGAGGAGTGTAACTTCGCCTACCGCGACAGCCTGTTCAAACAGGACCCGGGACGCTGGCTGATCCTGCGTGTGCGTTTCACCCTCGACCGCGCTGCACATTTGCACCTGGAATACGGCCCGGTGCGTCAGCGCCTGACCGAGCAAGGCATCGAGCATCCCACCGCCAGCGATGTCAGCCAGGCGATCTGCAGCATTCGCAGCGAAAAGCTTCCAGACCCGGCCGTGCTTGGCAATGCCGGCAGCTTCTTCAAGAACCCCCTGGTGTCCGGCGCACTGGCCGCACGTCTGAAGGGTGAATACCCCGACCTGGTGGCCTATGCCCAAGCCGACGGGCAGATGAAACTGGCCGCTGGCTGGCTGATCGAACGGGCCGGGTGGAAAGGCTTCCGCGAAGCCGACGCAGGCGTACACAAGTTGCAGGCGCTGGTGCTGGTCAACTATGGCGATGCGACCGGTCTGCAGTTGCTGGACCTTGCGCAGCGCATACAGAAAGACGTTGCAGATCGTTTCCAGGTCGAATTGGAAATGGAGCCTAATCGGTATTGAGGCTAAGCTCTCAAGACTGATCCAAAAGCCCTGCACAAACTCAATTGTGCAGGGCTTTTTTGTTAATGCCGGGTTAATCCGGCGACCTGACGATCAAGCATTTGCTCTACCAAAGGCCCGGTCCGGACGAGTTCGTCCGTACAAGAGAGCCCATCAGCCTGAGTCGATCTGCGATAACCGAACCGCTTGGCAAAAGCGGCAGATTGCTCGACCCCATAACCTCATACTATGCGGGCGTGCCCATGATTACCCTGAAACTCAACGGTCAAGACCATTCGCTCGACGTCACCGAAGACATGCCGCTGCTTTGGGCAATCCGCGACGTGGCCGGTTACAACGGCACCAAGTTCGGCTGCGGTCTTGGTCTGTGTGGCGCCTGTACCATTCATATCGAAGGCGCTCCGGCGCGCAGTTGCATCACGCCGATCGGCTCGGTAGTGGGGCAGAACGTCACCACCATCGAAAACCTGAACGCCGATCCGGTCGGTAAAGTCGTACAGCAAGCCTGGCTCGACACGGCGGTTGCCCAATGCGGTTTCTGCCAGGGCGGGCAAATCATGTCGGCCACTGCACTGCTCAAAACCAACCCGGACCCCAGCGACGCACAGATCGAAGAGGCGATGGTTGGCAACATCTGTCGCTGCGGGACTTACAACCGCATCAAGACGGCTATCCGTCAGGCCTCCACCCACCTGAAGGAGGCCAAGGCATGAATCGGTTGCCAAATGATTTCGCCCTGAGCAATCTCAGTCGTCGCGGTTTCCTCAAAGGCGTGGGCGCTTCCAGTGCGCTGGTCATCGCCGCAAGTTGGGGTTGGCAGGATGCGTTTGCCGAAGAAAAAGACAAGAAGTTCGGCGCCGAAGGTATGCCCCATGGCTGGGTCGATGATCCCAAGGTTTACGTCAGCATCGCCGCCGATGGCACGGTGACGGTGGTCTGCAACCGTTCGGAAATGGGTCAGGGCGTGCGCACCAGCCTGACCATGGTGGTGGCCGATGAGCTGGAGGCCGATTGGGCGCGGGTCAAAGTGCAACAGGCACCGGGCGACGAGGTACGCTTCGGCAACCAGGACACTGACGGCTCGCGCAGCATGCGCCACTGGTACGAGCCGATGCGCCGCTGCGGTGCCGCTGCGCGAACCATGCTGGAGCAGGCCGCTGCCGATCAGTGGAAAGTGCCTGTCGGTGAGTGCCATGCGCAACTGCATAAAGTCATTCACAAACCGAGCGGTCGTGAACTCGATTACGGTGTTTTGGCCGCCGCTGCCGGCGCCTTGGCCGTACCGCCCCGTGACAGCTTGAAACTCAAGCAAGCCTCGGAGTTTCGCTACATCGGCAAGGAAAGCACCAAGGCCATCGACGGCGAGGACATCGTCAACGGCCGCGCGGTGTACGGCGCCGATGTGCATTTCGACGGCATGTTGTTCGCCACCATTGCCCGGCCTGCGGTGTATGGCGGCAAGGTCAAGACCTTCGATGCCAGTGCGGCGATGAAAGTCCCAGGTGTGGTCAAGGTGCTGCAGATTGAAAGTCGGCCACTGCCATCGGAGTTTCAGCCCCTGGGTGGTGTCGCCGTGGTCGCGAGCAATACCTGGGCGGCGATCAAGGGTCGCGAGGCACTGAAGATCGAATGGGATGACGGTCCCAATGCCAGTTACGACTCGATTGCCTACCGCAAGGAGCTTGAAGCCGCCTCGCTCAAGCCCGGCAAAGTGGTGCGCAACACCGGCAATATCGACGAGGCCATGGCCAGCGCGGCCAGTACGTTGGAGGCGTCCTACTATCTGCCACACCTGTCGCAATCGCCGATGGAACCGATGGTCGCCATCGCGCGGTACAAGGACGGGGTTTGTGAGGCCTGGGGTCCCAGTCAGGCGCCGCAGGTCAGCCGCACGCGCATTGGCGAACGACTGGGTATACCATTTGATAACGTAACGCTCAATGTCACGCTGCTGGGCGGCGGTTTCGGGCGCAAGTCCAAACCCGATTTCATCATTGAAGCGGCCATCCTTGCCAAGGAGTTCCCCGGCAAGGCGGTGCGGGTGCAATGGACCCGTGAAGACGACATCCACTGTTCCTACTTCCATACAGTGTCGGCCGAATACCTCAAGGCCAGCCTGAACAAGGATGGCCTGCCATCCGGCTGGTTGCACCGTACGGTGGCGCCGAGCATCACCGCGCTGTTCGCGCCGGGCATGAACCACGAGGCCGCCTTCGAGTTGGGCATGGGCTTTACCAACATGGCGTATGCGATTCCCAACATTCGCCTGGAAAATCCTGAAGCGACGGTGCACACGCGGGTTGGCTGGTATCGCTCGGTGTCGAACATTCCCCACGGCTTCGCGATTCAGAGCTTCATCGATGAACTGGCGCACAAGGCCGGGGAAGATCCGCTCAAGTACCAGATCAGACTGCTCGGCCCGGACCGCAAGATTGATCCACGTACCTTGAGCGAGGAGTGGAACTACGGCGAGTCTCCCGAGCGTTACCCGATCGATACCGCTCGCCTGCGCACGGTGTTGGAAACCGCGGCCAAAGCCGCCGGTTGGGGGCGCGAACTGCCCAAAGGTCGAGGCTTGGGCCTGGCGGTGCATTACAGTTTCGTCACCTATGTGGCGGCGGTGATCGAAGTCGAAGTCAAGGACGACGGTACCTTGATCGTGCACAAGGCGGACATCGCCGTCGATTGCGGGCCGCAAATCAATCCCGAGCGCATTCGCGCGCAATTCGAGGGCGCCTGCGTCATGGGCCTGGGTAACGCGGTGCTGGGGGAAATCAGCTTCAAGGATGGCAAGGTCCAGCAAGACAACTTCCATATGTACGAAGTGGCGCGCATGTCCCTGGCGCCAAAAGAAGTTGCCGTGCATCTGGTGACGCCGCCGGGCGACGTGCCGTTGGGGGGCGTCGGTGAGCCGGGTGTGCCGCCGATTGCGCCGGCACTGTGCAATGCCATTTTTGCCGCCACCGGCAAACGCATCCGTGATCTGCCGGTGCGTTATCAGCTGTCGGGCTGGCAAAAGGCGCAGGCTTGATGGACAGCGCCGACCTGAATGTCCTGCGCAGCGTGCTGCAATGGCGCCGTGCCGGGCAGCGCGTGATGCTGTACAGCGTGGTCGAAACCTGGGGCACCGCGCCCCGGGCGCCGGGGGCGATGCTGGCTTTGCGTGAAGACGGTGTGGTGATCGGGTCGGTCTCCGGCGGTTGTGTCGAGGATGACCTGATCGCCCGCCTGCACGACGGGCGAATTACCCCGGATGGGCCGCCGGTGGAGCTGATCACCTACGGCGTGACCCGCGAGGAGGCCGCTCGATTCGGTCTGCCTTGTGGTGGCACCTTGCGCCTGACCGAGGAGCGTATTGGCAATGCCGATTGGGTCGAGCAATTGCTGGCCCGTTGCGAGGCCCATGAAATTGTTGCCCGTGAGCTGAACCTGGCGACGGGCGAAGTGGTATTGCAGCCCGCTGGCAAAACCGACCTGTTGACCTTTGACGGCCAGACCTTGCGTGCAATCTACGGTCCGCGCTGGCGTCTGTTGCTGATCGGTGCGGGGCAGTTGTCCCGATACGTCGCCGAAATGGCACGATTACTCGATTTCGAGGTGCTGATCTGCGATCCGCGCACCGAGTTTGTCTACGGCTGGGAAGAACAGCACGGTCGTTTTGTCTCGGGCATGCCCGACGAGGCGGTGCTGAATATCCAGGCCGATGAGCGCACGGCCATCGTGGCACTGACTCACGACCCGCGCCTGGACGATATGGCGTTGCTCACGGCGCTCGACTCCAGGGCGTTCTACGTCGGCGCATTGGGTTCGCGGGTCAACAGCCAGAAGCGCCGGGAAAATCTGGTTCAACTGGGCTTGTCGCCACAGGCCATTGATCGTTTGCATGGGCCGATCGGTTTGCACATCGGCAGCCATAACCCGGCGGAAATCGCCCTGTCGCTAATGGCGGAAATCGTGGCGATCAAAAATGGTGTCGAACTGAAACAGAAGAAACCGTTGCAGGAGCGTGTATGACTGAATCCATCGGCGTCATTGTGTTGGCAGCGGGGCAGGGCAGTCGCTTTCGTCGGGTTGCCGGAGCCGACAAGGACAAATTACTGGCCGATTGCCCCGGTCGCGACGGTGCAGTTCGATCTGTCATCGAGCACGTTCTGAGGAATCTGCCACCCGCTCTCGACAAGCGTGTGCTGGTAACCACTGCTGACCGCCCTCAGGTCATTCGCATGGCCCAGGCCTATGGCTGCGAGATTGTGTTGATCGAATCGTCCGGCATGGGCGACAGCATTGCTGCGGGCATCGCTGAGTGCGCGCAACTCGATGGCTGGTTGATGGTGCTGGGGGATATGCCATTTATTCTGCCGTCCAGCGTCGAGCAAGTGCTGGTGGGGATTAGCCACGACAGTATCAGCGTGCCGGTACAGAATGGCGAGTACGGGCATCCGGTCGGGTTCGGGCGCGACTTTGCCGCAGGATTGATGGCGCTGTCGGGAGATCGTGGCGCCAAACCGCTGTTTGCGCAGGGGCGGGTGGTAGAGGTGGCAGTGGATGACCCGGGGGTGCTATGGGACGTGGATGTCCCGGAAAAGCTGACCTTCCTGTAAACACCGACTCCCTGCTCGCTCCTACAGGGGGGATTCGCGGTGAATGTGTGGACGAATTGCAGTCATAAAAAAGCCCCGCCAGGGTCACCAGGCGGGGCTTTTTAGTGGCCGATGGAATCAGACGAGAGGTTTAGGCTCGTGTTCTTTTTCCAGGGCTTGTTCCTGTTGCTCTACGGCTTCCTGAACGGAGCGAGGTGCTTCGTCGATCACCGACTCAACAGCGACTTCTGTAACCGGGGCAGGTGCTGCCTCGACCACTTCGGCAACCGGTGCTGCAGCGCCAGCCAGTTCGGCTTCCTTCTGCAGGCGTTCGGCTTCACGCTTGCGGCGACGCACTTCACGCGGATCGTTAGGTGCACGGCCGCTTGGCGTCAGGGCGCTGGCAGGGGCTGCTTCGGCCACAGGTGCTGGAGCTTCGGCAACAACCGGCGCTTCGACGACTGGCGCTTCAATCGCTGGTGCTGGAGCCGGCTCGGCAGCGGCAACCACAGGCTCGGAGACCATGGCTTGAGCTACTTCGGCCTCTGCAACCGGCGCAGGCGCTGGCGTTTCGGCTACGGCAGGCTCAGCCACCCAGTTGAACGCGGTCTGCTCTTCGCGAACTTCACGCACAGTCTCGGTCACGGTTTCAGTCACGGTCTCGACAACCGGTTCTGCAACCACGGCAGGTGCTTCAACCACTGGAGCTGGCTCGGCGGCGGCCTCGAACACAGGTTGTGCCTGAGGTGCAGGGGCGACTTCGATTTCCGGCGATGCGGTCACTTTTACCGGCGTAGTCGCTTCAACGACTGGCGCTTCGACCGGAGCGGTTTCCTGGGTAGAAGCAGTGGCGCGTTCGGCTTGCTCGTTAGCCTGGGCTTCGGCTGGCGCGCTGATCACGCTGCTGGCAACAGCGGCGGTAACAGCCAGGCCGGCGGCCAGATCGGCAGTGCTTGGCGCTTCGCTGGTGGTGGCGGTTTCGCTGGCTTCGCCGGACTCGGATTCTTCCGAACCCTCAATCACGTTGCCATTGGCATCACGTTGACGCTCGCGACGGTTGCTGCGACGACGCTGGCCACGGGAGCGGCGGCGTGGACGATCGCCTTCGGCGCTGTCCTGACCGTCTTCCTGCAGTTGCTCTTCGCTTGTGGTCAGTTCTTCTTCGGCGACGGCAGCAGCGGCTTGTTCGGCACGTGGCTGACGCTCTTCACGCGGTGGGCGTGGAGCACGTTCTTCACGTGGCTGACGGGCTGGACGCTCTTCAGCGACAACAGCGGCGGCAGCAGCAACAACGGCCGGAGCGGCATCCAGAGGCTCGCGCAGTTCGCGCACGCGCTCTTCACGCTCGCCACGTGGCTTGCGGTCTTCACGCGGGGCACGCGGAGCACGCTCTTCACGCGGAGCGCGTGGTGCGCGTTCTTCACGGGCTACTGCCGGAGTCTCTTCACGGGTCTCGCGAGGCTCGCGAACTTCCCGTGGCTGACGCTCTTCGCGTGGCTCACGTGGTGCGCGTTCTTCACGCGGTGCACGTTCTTCGCGAGGCTTGCGCTCTTCGTCGCGGCGACCGTTACGGTTGCGGCTTTGCTGACGACCGTTGCGACGCTCTTCGTTGCGGGCCGGACGCTCGCTCGCCGGTTTTTCAACCACAACCGGAGCCGCAGGCTCTTCCTTGGTGGCGAACAGGCTGACCAGGGACTTCACCAGGCCTTTGAACAGGCTTGGCTCCGGCACGGTGGCCGGTGCAGCAACCGGGGCAGCAACGACTTCAGTCGGAACAGGAGCGTTGGCGCGGGCCGGCGCGGTCTTGACCGCCGCTTCCTGGCGAACCAGGGTACGGGTCGCGGCAGCTGGCTGGACTTCTTCGACTTCGGCAGCGGCAGCGGCGATTTCGTAGCTGGACTGGTTGGTGGCAGCTTCCGGGCTGTCGTCACGCAGGCGCTGAACTTCGAAGTGCGGCGTTTCCAGGTGATCGTTCGGCAGGATGACGATACGGGCACGGGTGCGCAGTTCGATCTTGGTGATCGAGTTGCGTTTTTCGTTGAGCAGGAACGCAGCGACCGGGATCGGCACCTGGGCGCGAACTTCGGCGGTGCGGTCTTTCAGGGCTTCTTCTTCGATCAGGCGCAGGATCGCCAGGGACAGCGATTCAACGTCACGAATGATGCCGGTGCCGTTGCAACGCGGGCAAACGATGCCGCTGCTTTCGCCAAGCGATGGACGCAGGCGCTGACGGGACATTTCCAGCAGGCCGAAGCGCGAGATGCGACCGACTTGCACGCGAGCGCGGTCGGCTTCCAGGCATTCGCGGACTTTCTCTTCCACGGCGCGCTGGTTCTTGGCAGGGGTCATGTCGATGAAGTCGATGACGATCAGGCCGCCGATGTCGCGCAGGCGCAACTGACGGGCGATTTCTTCGGCGGCTTCAAGGTTGGTCTGCAGTGCGGTCTCTTCGATGTCGCTGCCTTTGGTGGCGCGCGCCGAGTTGATGTCGATGGACACCAGGGCTTCGGTCGGATCGATGACGATGGAACCGCCGGAAGGCAGCTCGACGACGCGCTGGAAAGCGGTCTCGATCTGGCTTTCGATCTGGAAACGGTTGAACAGCGGAACGCTGTCTTCGTACAGCTTGATCTTGCTGGCGTACTGCGGCATCACCTGGCGGATGAAGGTCAGGGCTTCGTCCTGGGCTTCAACGCTGTCGATCAGCACTTCGCCGATGTCCTGGCGCAGGTAATCGCGGATGGCGCGGATGATCACGTTGCTTTCCTGATAGATCAGGAATGGCGCGGAGCGATCCAGCGACGCTTCTTTGATGGCGGTCCACAGTTGCAGCAGGTAGTCGAGGTCCCACTGCATTTCTTCGCTGCTGCGGCCAAGGCCGGCAGTGCGCACGATCAGACCCATGTCGGCCGGGGCAACCAGGCCGTTCAGCGCTTCGCGCAGTTCATTGCGCTCTTCGCCTTCGATGCGACGGGAGATACCGCCGGCACGCGGGTTGTTCGGCATCAGCACCAGGTAACGACCGGCCAGACTGATGAAAGTGGTCAGGGCTGCGCCCTTGTTGCCACGTTCTTCTTTTTCCACCTGAACGATGACTTCCTGGCCTTCGCTCAGGACGTCCTTGATGTTGACGCGGCCTTCAGGGGCTTTCTTGAAGTATTCGCGGGAGATTTCTTTGAGGGGCAGGAAGCCGTGGCGCTCAGAGCCGAAATCGACAAAGGCAGCCTCAAGGCTTGGTTCGATGCGAGTAATCCGGCCTTTATAGATGTTGGCCTTCTTCTGCTCGCGTGCACCGGATTCGATGTCCAGGTCGTAGAGGCGCTGGCCGTCTACCAGTGCAACACGCAACTCTTCGGGTTGAGTTGCGTTAATCAGCATTCTTTTCATGTAGTACCGTCGGTTTCCGGGCTGCCGGATACGGCGTTCGGCACACACGACTTCTCATGGTCGGTGTCAGGTGCGTCGGGAGTGGTTGGCCATTCCCGTGTCCAGCGAAGTCCGGCCAATGTGGGCCTTCGTCGCGACGTACGCGTCCTGCTTGCTGTGGCTACTTAAGCACTCAGTCAGGAGGAGGAATCAACCGGCGGCTGTGGACGAGATGAAGCGTCTTGATAAAGCCTATTGCTACACAGTCCAGCGGTTGTGCATCTCCACCCTACACGTATCCCTGATAATTCGGGTGCTGCCGCGCGCAGAATCCGCAGCGGGTTGGCATTTACCGTGAGCTCCGAAAGGGGAGGTCACGCATCATGGCTAATTTAGGCGTTGTTTCCGAAGCATTCGCTCGGGGTCATCAGCAGCTGACTGCACTTTGTGAACTGGCCGTGAATATTGGCTCGCAAGGGAGTGGAAACTCTGCTTTACGGCTTGATTCAGGCCTCATGTCACCTGCGCTCGTTACACCTGCAAACTCCACCGTTACGTAGCGAAAGCCCCGTAGGACGGCCTCGCGTCCTGGTGAATTGCGTTGGTCAGGGTCGGTTTTTGACCGTTGTACCACTGTCCAGGCCGCTTTTGGCGGCGTTCGCGACTATAGCAGCAATGATTAAGTGCTTCAATTCCATAAAAAATTGTTATCATTCGCGGCATGACGACGACTACCCCCCCGACTCCAGGCGTACAACTGCTTGAGGTCTCGCCGGAATATGCCGGCCAACGCATTGATAACTTCCTTCTAGCCCGGCTCAAAGGCGTGCCCAAGACCTTGATTTACCGCATTTTGCGTAAAGGCGAAGTGCGCGTGAACAAGGGGCGGATCAAGCCCGAGTACAAGCTTCAGGCCGGCGACATCGTGCGCGTGCCGCCGGTTCGCGTGCCTGAGCGAGACGAGCCGGTGCCGCTGGCACAAGGCCTGCTGCAGCGCCTCGAGGCCTCGATTGTCTACGAAGACAAGGCGCTGATCGTGATCAACAAGCCTGCCGGCATCGCTGTCCATGGCGGTAGCGGCCTGACGTTCGGTGTCATCGAAGCTTTCCGTCAGTTGCGCCCTGATTGCAAGGAACTCGAACTGGTTCACCGTCTCGACCGTGACACGTCCGGCCTGCTGATGATCGCCAAGAAGCGCAGCATGTTGCGCCACTTGCACACCGCGTTGCGCGGTGATGGCGTCGACAAGCGCTACATGGCACTGGTCCGTGGCAATTGGGCAAGCTCGATCAAGCAAGTCCGTGCAGCGCTGGGCAAGAGCAATCTGCGCTCCGGCGAGCGCATGGTCGAGGTCGACGAAGAGGAGGGCAAGGAGTCCGTGACCGTGTTCAAGGTCCTGCGTCGCTTCGGCGACTTTGCCACCTTGATCGAAGCCAAGCCGATTACCGGTCGGACTCACCAGATCCGTGTGCATACCTTGCACGCCGGGCATTGCATCGCTGGCGATACCAAATACGGCGAAGAGGGTTTCAGCAAGGAGATCCGCGATCTGGGCGGCAAACGCTTGTTCCTGCACGCCTACATGCTGACCGTGCCGTTGCCGGATGGTGGCGAACTGAAGCTTTCGGCGCCAGTCGACGAGATGTGGGCCAAGACCGTGGAGCGATTGAGTGCGCCCATCTGATTACAAGCTGCTGATTTTTGATTGGGACGGCACCCTGGCTGATTCCATTGGTCGGATTGTCGAGGCGATGCACGTGGCATCCGAGCGTTCGGGGTTTGAGTTGCGCGATGATTTTGCCGTCAAGGGCATCATCGGCCTGGGTCTGCCGGAAGCCATCCGCACGTTGTATCCCGAAATCGGCGATACCGAGCTTGTAGCGTTCCGCCAGCACTATGCCGACCACTACATCGCCTCGGAGGCGGTGCCTTCGCCTTTGTTTGAAGGTGTGGTCGAGTCGCTCGAGGCGTTCAGGGAGGAGGGGTATCATTTGGCAGTGGCGACGGGCAAGGCTCGTCGTGGTCTGGATCGGGTGCTGAAATCCCATGGCTGGGAAAATTATTTCGATATCACCCGCGCGGCGGACGAAACCGCCAGCAAGCCCCATCCGTTGATGCTTGAGCAGATCCTCGCCCATTGCGAGGTTCGCCCGGAGCAGGCGTTGATGGTCGGCGATTCATCGTTCGATTTGCAGATGGCGCGTAATGCCGGCATGGATTCGGTGGCGGTCAGCTATGGCGCTCAATCGATCGAGGCGCTGAAGCTGTTCGAGCCGCGTCTGGCCATTGACCGTTTTTCACAATTGCATGCCTGGCTGAGTCAGCGGGCTTAATACGTTTTTGCAGGGGTAGATGGCATGGCCGACGAATGGAAGGCGCCCGCCGAGGCGAGCGCAGAGAGCGGTGACGAGAAAAGCTGGAAGCTGCTGGAAAAGACGCTGCTGGCCAGTGTGCAGGAGCAGCGCAGGTCTCGGCGCTGGGGGATTTTCTTCAAGTTGTTGACCTTCGTGTACCTGTTTGGCGCGCTGCTCCTGTTCACGCCGTTGATGGACATGGAAAAAGCCGCGACGCGCAGTACCAACTACACGGCGTTGATCGATATCACCGGCGTGATCGCCGACAAGGAACCGGCCAGTGCTGACAATGTCGTTGGCAGCCTGCGAGCGGCCTTCGAGGATGAAAAGGTCAAGGGTGTCATCCTGCGCATCAACAGCCCGGGTGGCAGTCCGGTGCAGTCGGGTTATGTCTACGACGAGATCCGCCGTCTGCGCGCCCTGCATCCGGACATCAAGCTGTACGCGGTGATTTCCGATCTGGGGGCTTCCGGCGCTTACTACATCGCCAGTGCGGCAGATCAGATCTACGCCGACAAGGCGAGCCTGGTCGGCTCCATTGGCGTGACGGCGGCCGGTTATGGTTTTGTCGGAACCATGGAGAAGCTTGGCGTCGAGCGCCGCACCTACACCTCTGGCGAGCACAAGTCGTTCCTTGATCCCTTCCAGCCGCAAAAGCCTGAAGAGACCGCATTCTGGCAGGGCGTGCTCGACACCACCCATAAGCAGTTCATCAACAGCGTCAAGGTGGGGCGTGGCGATCGCCTGAAGGACAAGGAGCATCCGGAGCTGTTCTCCGGCCTGGTCTGGTCGGGGGAGCAGGCGCTGCCGCTGGGGCTGATCGATGGCATGGGCAATGCCAGTTCGGTTGCGCGGGATGTGATCGGCGAGAAGGAATTGGTGGATTTCACTGTCCAGGAGTCGCCTTTCGATCGCTTCTCGAAAAAACTCGGGGCCAGCGTGGCTGAGCATCTGGCGATGTGGATGGGGTTTAACGGTCCGTCGCTGCGCTGATTCTTCGAATGTACAAAAAAACCGGCCATTGCCGGTTTTTTTTGTCATCTCACGTAACTCTGCGGGCGCTGGATTGCCGGCGATGGCGGCCTCGAGTTCGACGCAGGCTACAAGTAGGATCGCCAGCAAGCTGGCCTGCAAGGTGGGGTGATCAGGGGATTTGCACGCCCTCTGCGAGCAGCATGTCGATCAAGCGAATCAGCGGCAGGCCGATCAGGCTGGTGGCATCAGGCCCTTCGGTGCTCTGAAACAGGCTCACGCCCAATCCTTCGGCCTTGAAGCTGCCAGCGCAGTCGTAGGGCTGTTCTGCGTGCAGATAGCGCTCGATGCGCGCCGCGTCGAGCGTGCGCATGTGTACCGTGAATGGAATGCAGTCGACCTGGCAGTGGCCGGTCTGGCTGTTCAGCAGCGCCAAGCCGGTGAGGAAGGTCACGCTGGTGCCGCTGCTGGCCAGCAGTTGTTCCCGGGCTTTTTCGAAGGTGTGGGGCTTGCCGATGATGCAGTTGCCCAGTACCGCGACCTGATCGGAGCCGATAATCAGATGAGCGGTATGGCTGTCGGCCAGTGCCCGTGCTTTCTGCTCGGCGAGGCGTTTGACCAGGTCGATGGCAGACTCGTCAGGTCGATGGCTTTCATCGATGTCAGGCGAGCTGCAAGTGAATGGCAGCTGCAAGCGGGCCAGTAATTCCCGGCGGTACGCCGAGCTGGAAGCAAGTAATAAAGGCAGCATTGCACGTCTCCATAAGGCAGGCGCGAATTCTAGCGGGGCTTGCAAGTGACGGACAGGGCTGAATTTCCTTTGACATGGGCGGGGGCATCCCTATAATGCTGCGCCTATGTTGAATGACCCGATTCCACCTCACGTTGACCCGCGCAAATTGGCTGATCGTGGCACCACCCTTCAAGGTGAAATGCTGCTGGCCGATTTGGAGAGACTCTGCGACCCGCTTTCCGACAATGTCGGTACGGTGCAGGCGAAATTCGTTTTTGAACGAGATGAACGTAAATCTGTGGTCATCCACAGTTTTATCGACACTGAAGTCAAAATGGTTTGCCAGCGTTGTCTTGAGCTGGTCACCCTGCCGATCCATAGCGAATGCAGTTACGCTGTGGTGAAGGAGGGTGCGAATACCCAGTCGTTGCCGAAAGGTTATGACGTGCTGGAACTGGGCGAAGATCCATTGGATCTGCAGTCACTGATCGAGGAGGAGCTTCTGCTCGCCTTGCCCATTGTGCCTGCTCATCATCCGGAAGAATGCCAGCAGCCGGCGGGTCTCGATGAGCCCGAACCGAGCGAGGACGAGGTAACGCGGTCCAACCCGTTCAGTGTATTGGCGCAGTTAAAGCGTGACCCAAACGTTTAGGAGTTAATCAATTATGGCTGTTCAGCAGAACAAAAAATCCCGCTCCGCCCGTGACATGCGCCGTTCGCACGACGCTCTCGAGGCTAGCACCCTGTCTGTAGAAAAAACCACCGGTGAAGTTCACCTGCGTCACCACGTATCGCCAGAAGGCGTATACCGTGGCCGTAAAGTGATCGACAAGGGCGCTGACGAGTAATCACTTGTCCGCTCAAGTCATCGCGATTGACGCAATGGGCGGGGACTTCGGTCCCCGCAGCATTGTTCAGGCCAGCCTTGCTTGCCTGTCTGCTACCCCCTCGCTGCACCTGACCCTCGTCGGTCAACCCTCCCTCCTTGAAGAATTGATCGCAGGCCATCCGGCTGTGGATCGCGCACGCCTGTCGATTGCCCCCGCGAGTGAAGTCATAGGCATGGACGAAAAGCCTGCCCAGGCCTTGCGTGGCAAGCCTGATTCGTCGATGCGCGTGGCACTTGAGTTGTTGCGTGATGGCAAAGCTCAGGCCTGTGTCAGTGCTGGTAATACCGGGGCGCTGATGGCGCTGTCGCGGTTCGTGCTCAAGACTTTGCCGGGCATCGACCGGCCGGCCATGGTTGCGGCGATTCCGACAGAGAAAGGCTTCTGCCAGTTGCTCGACCTGGGCGCCAATGTCGATTGCACTGCCGAGCATCTGTTGCAATTTGCGGTGATGGGGTCGGTAGCGGCGCAGACCCTGGGCATCGCTAGCCCGCGGGTGGCGTTGCTGAACATTGGTACCGAAGACATCAAGGGCAATCAGCAGGTCAAGCTGGCGGCAACGTTGTTACAGAATGCCAAGGGCATCAATTACATCGGTTTTGTCGAAGGTGACGGCGTCTACAGGGGCGAAGCGGATGTGGTGGTGTGTGACGGTTTCGTCGGTAACATTATGCTCAAATCCAGCGAGGGCCTGGCGACCATGATTGCCGGGCGCATCGAAGCCTTGTTCAGGCAAAACCTCGCATCGCGCATGGTGGGGGCGCTGGCCTTGCCGCTGATGAAGCGCTTGCAGGCCGAACTGGCGCCTGCGCGACACAACGGCGCCAGTTTCCTCGGCTTGCAGGGGATCGTGGTGAAGAGTCACGGTGCTGCCGGCGTCCAGGGATTTCAAAGTGCCATCCAGCGCGCGCTGATTGAAATTCAGGAGAACCTTCCGGAGCGGCTTCACGGTCGTCTGGAGGATTTGTTGTCTTAGGCGTTTTTGTCGGACAATGCTTAAATGTGACCGCTCGACTGATCGGGCCATCCAACTGTCAGTTTCTTGCGTCCCCTCAAGGCGGACGTCATTTCTCCGACGACAAGATCATTAGGGGCTTGTTACATGTCTGCTTCCCTCGCATTCGTCTTTCCAGGACAGGGTTCGCAGTCCCTCGGCATGCTCGCCGAGCTGGGCGCACAACATCCGGTAGTCCTCGAAACATTCAAAGAAGCTTCCGATGCTCTGGGTTACGACCTGTGGGCACTAACCCAGCAAGGTCCGGAAGAGCAACTCAATCAAACCGATAAAACCCAGCCGGCCATTCTGACCGCCTCGATCGCCCTGTGGCGTCTGTGGCTGGCACAAGGCGGGGCGCGCCCGGCTTATGTCGCCGGTCACAGCCTGGGCGAATACAGCGCGCTGGTTGCCGCAGGCAGTCTGAGCCTGGGTGACGCGGTGAAGCTGGTCGAGCGTCGCGGTCAACTGATGCAGGAAGCTGTTCCTGCCGGGCAGGGCGGCATGGCCGCTATCCTCGGTCTGGAAGACGCTGACGTATTGGCAGCCTGCGCCGAAGCGGCGCAAGGCGAAGTGGTCAGCGCGGTCAACTTCAACTCCCCGGGCCAGGTGGTTATCGCCGGTGCCAAGGCTGCTGTCGAGCGTGCCATCGAGGGTTGCAAGGCTCGTGGTGCCAAGCGCGCCATGCCGCTGCCGGTCAGCGTGCCGTCCCATTGCGAGCTGATGCGTCCCGCTGCCGAACGTTTCGCCGAGTCGATCGCTGCGGTCGATTGGCAGGCGCCACAGATTCCCGTGGTCCAGAACGTCAGCGCCCAAGTGCCGGCCGATCTGGAAACCCTCAAGCGCGACCTGCTTGAGCAGTTGTACAAGCCCGTGCGCTGGGTCGAATCCGTCCAGGCGCTGGCCGCCAAGGGCGCGACCAATCTGGTCGAGTGTGGCCCGGGCAAGGTGCTCGCCGGTCTGAACAAACGCTGCGCCGAGGGCGTATCGACATCCAACCTCAATACCCCAGACGCCTTCGCTGCCGCTCGTGCAGCGCAGGCCTGAATCAGGAGAAGCTTGCATGAGTCTGCAAGGTAAAGTTGCACTGGTCACCGGTGCAAGCCGCGGTATCGGCCAGGCTATCGCGCTGGAACTGGGTCGTCAGGGCGCCATCGTCGTGGGTACTGCGACGTCTGCGGCGGGTGCCGAGCGCATCGCCGCAACCCTGAAGGAAAATGGCATCCAGGGCACTGGCCTGGAACTCAATGTCACCAGCGACGAGTCCGTGGCGGCTGTCCTGGCGAGCATCCAGGAGCAGTTCGGTGCGCCGGCGATCCTGGTCAATAACGCCGGTATCACCCGTGATAACCTGATGATGCGCATGAAAGACGACGAGTGGCATGACGTTGTCGATACCAACCTGAACAGTCTGTTCCGCCTGTCCAAGGGCGTTTTGCGCGGTATGACCAAGGCGCGTTGGGGCCGAATTATCAGTATTGGCTCGGTAGTGGGTGCCATGGGCAACGCAGGCCAAGTAAACTACGCTGCCGCCAAGGCCGGTCTGGAAGGTTTCAGCCGTGCGCTGGCGCGTGAAGTCGGTTCGCGTTCGATTACGGTCAACTCGGTGACTCCAGGGTTCATCGACACCGATATGACCCGTGAACTGCCTGAAGCGCAGCGTGAAAGCCTGACAGCGCAGATTCCGCTGGGCCGTCTGGGACAAGCTCAAGAGATCGCGTCCGTGGTCGCTTTTCTTGCTTCCGACGGTGCGGCTTACGTGACTGGGGCTACAATCCCGGTGAACGGCGGGATGTACATGTAATTCAAATGTGACGGATTGCTTCAAAAAAATGTCATACGAGCTGTCTAAAATCCGTTATAAAGCTGCAATCTATTTATAGGCAGAGGGTCGCAGGGTTCGAGGAGTGAAGCTTTCAGTTGAAAAGCTGAAAAGTCTTTCTATACACTTACCCACTGGCCAGCTGCCTGAATTTGTCCATTAGGAGTGAAAACAAGGTATGAGCACCATCGAAGAGCGCGTCAAGAAAATCGTTGCTGAGCAACTGGGCGTTAAAGAAGAAGAAGTGGTCAACACTGCTTCCTTCGTTGAAGACCTGGGTGCCGACTCCCTTGACACCGTTGAGCTGGTGATGGCTCTGGAAGAGGAATTCGAGACCGAAATCCCTGACGAAGAAGCTGAGAAGATCACTACTGTACAAGCTGCAATCGACTACGTTACTGCCCACCAGGCGTAATAGTTTGTAATCGTTGCTCGCTGTCATGGAAAAACCGCACTGCCATCATGGCGTGCGGTTTTTTCTTTAGGCCTGATGCAAAGTCGTCATTTGAAAAAAGGAGAGTGCTGTGTCGCGTAGACGCGTCGTAGTCACCGGTATGGGTATGTTGTCGCCACTGGGCACGGATGTGCCGAGCAGTTGGCAGGGCATTCTGGCTGGCCGCAGTGGCATTGGTCTGATCGAACACACCGACCTTTCTGCCTATTCCACCCGTTTTGGCGGCTCGGTAAAGGGCTTCAATGTCGAGGAATACCTGTCGGTCAAGGAAGCCCGCAAGCTCGACCTGTTCATTCAGTATGGTCTGGCGGCAGGTTTTCAGGCGGTACGTAACTCCGGTCTGGAAGTCACCGACGCCAACCGCGAGCGTATCGGTGTAGCCATGGGTTCGGGTATTGGCGGTCTGACCAATATCGAAGAAACCAGCCGCACCCTGCATGAAACTGGCCCACGGCGGATTTCTCCGTTCTTCGTGCCAGGCTCGATCATCAATATGATTTCCGGTTTCCTGTCCATCCACCTGGGTGCACAGGGGCCTAACTACGCGATCGCCACCGCTTGTACCACCGGCACGCACTGCATCGGCATGGCTGCCCGTAACATCATGTACGACGAAGCCGACGTGATGATTGCCGGCGGTTCCGAGATGGCCGCTTGCGGCCTGGGCATGGGCGGCTTCGGCGCCTCGCGTGCTCTGTCGACACGCAACGACGAACCGACCCGCGCCAGCCGTCCCTGGGACAAGGGCCGTGACGGCTTCGTGCTGTCCGACGGTGCCGGGGCGCTGGTTCTGGAAGAGCTCGAACACGCCAAGGCTCGCGGCGCGACCATCTATGCCGAGCTGATCGGTTTTGGCACCAGCGGCGATGCGTTCCACATGACTTCGCCACCGGCCGATGGCGCAGGGGCTGCCCGCTGCATCACCAACGCGTTGCGCGATGCCAGGATCAATAGCGATCAGGTCCAGTACATCAACGCCCATGGCACCTCGACCCCGGCCGGCGATCTGGCCGAAGCCAGTGCGATCAAGTCGGTATTCGGTGATCACGCCTACAAGCTGGCCGTCAGCTCCACCAAGTCCATGACCGGTCACCTGCTGGGTGCGGCGGGCGCGGTCGAAGCGATCTTCAGCGTGCTGGCGATCAATGGCCAGGTAGCTCCGCCGACCATCAACCTCGATGAGCCTGACGAAGGCTGTGACCTTGATTTCGTGCCGCACACGGCGCGCAACATGGATATCGATGTGGTGGTGTCCAACTCCTTCGGTTTTGGCGGCACTAACGGCTCGCTGGTGTTCCGCCGGTTCGCAGGCTGATGGACAGCTGGGTCGACGGTCAGCCGGCTGACGCTTTGTCGCTGAAGGATCGCGGCCTGGCTTATGGCGATGGTCTGTTCGAGACCATCGCTGTGCGCCACGGGCAGCCATTGTTGCTGGACCGTCACCTGGCGCGCCTGGCCGATGGCTGTTCGCGTCTGGCGATTGCCACTGATCAGGAGCTGATCCGCAGCGAACTGCTGGCCTACGCCGCGGCATTGGGCGATGGGGTACTCAAGCTCATTGTTACCCGCGGCGACAGCCTTCGCGGTTACGCCCCTGATCCTTCGGCCCAGGCCCGGCGCATTCTGTTGGGCGGTCCTGCGGCTGCCTATCCTGCTGCACATGGGGAGCAGGGCGTTCGTTTGTTCCCCTGCACCACGCGACTCTCCAGACAACCGCTGCTCGCCGGCCTCAAGCACCTGAATCGTCTGGAGCAAGTTATCGCCCGTTCCGAATGGCAGGACACCGAGCATGCCGAAGGCTTGATGCTCGATCAGGCCGGGCGGGTGATCGAAGGCGTATTCAGCAATCTGTTCATAGTGCGCGATGGCGTATTGATTACACCCGACCTCAAGCGCTGCGGCGTGGCGGGGGTGATGCGGGCAGAAATTTTGTTTCAAGCCGAGTCGTCGGCAATCCCGGTGCAAATCACCGATATCCCCCTTGAACAGCTGCAATGGGCTGACGAAGTCTTTGTCTGCAACAGCGTTTATGGTATTTGGCCGGTACGCGCCTATGCTGCTCTTCACTGGCCGGTTGGGCCGCTCACCCGTAAACTCCAAACCATTGCCCGTGCGCTACTGGATGCTTGATACGTGAGACGTAAACTCTTGCTGCTGCTGGAAACCGGAGTGGTTCTGGCGGGGCTGCTGCTGGGCACTTGTGCCTGGAAAATTCATTCGGCGCTGGTACAGCCGCTGAACATTGCTCATGAACAATTGCTGGACGTGCCCAAGGGCACCACGCCAACCCGTACCCTCTATCGACTCGAAGCCAATGGCGTCATCAAGGACGCATTCTGGCTGCGCGTTTATTGGCGCTTCAACCTCGCCAGGCAGCCGCTGCACAGCGGCGAGTACCGCATGCAACCCGGCATGACCGTCGAAGGGCTGATCGAGTTGTGGAAGCGCGGGGAAATGGTTCAGTACAGCCTGACCCTGGTCGAAGGCTGGAATTTCCATCAGGTACGCGCGGCATTGGCCAGGGAAGCAAAGATCGAGCAGACCCTCAACGGTTTGAGCGATAGCCAGGTCATGGACAAGATCGGCCATGCCGGAATTTTCCCGGAGGGACGCTTCTTCCCTGATACCTATCGATTCGTGCGCGGCATGTCCGACGTCGAGTTGTTGAAACTTGCCTACGAGCGACTCGATGACGTGCTCGCCAAGGAGTGGGCGCAGCGCTCGGCAGACGTGCCGTACACCGAGCCCTATCAGGCCTTGATCATGGCCTCGCTGGTTGAGAAGGAGACCGGCGTGCCGCAGGAGCGCGGGCAGATTGCCGGGGTGTTTGTGCGGCGCATGGCCCTGGGCATGCTGCTGCAGACTGACCCGACGGTGATCTACGGCCTCGGCGACCGCTACAATGGCCGGTTGACCCGGGCTCACCTCAGGGAGTCCACGCCTTACAACACCTACATGATTGCCGGTCTGCCGCCGACCCCGATCGCCATGGTCGGTCGTGAAGCGATCCACGCGGCGCTCAATCCGGTGGATGGCACCAGCCTTTACTTTGTGGCGCGCGGTGATGGCAGCCACGTGTTCTCCGATGATCTGGACGCGCACAACAACGCAGTGCGCGAATACCAGCTCAAGCGCCGCGCCGATTACCGCTCCAGCCCTGCGCCGATTTCCGTACCCGAGACGCCGGCTGAACCGCCTGCGCCAGATGCAACCCGGGAGGCCACGGCTCCGCAGTCCGAGGCTGCGCAAGCAGAGACGCCGCAAGCTGAAATGCCCATTCCGGCCGCTTCACCGAACCCCGCTGTGCAGGACGTGCCGCCAGTGCCGCCGCAAGAACCCGCGCCCGCACCTGAGGCCTCTGCACCCGATGCAGCCCCGGCCGATGCAACCGCGCCGCAAAGCCCGCAATGACTCTGATCAAGGACTGCCTGTGACTGGCTTGTTTATTACTCTGGAAGGGCCGGAAGGCGCCGGCAAAAGCACCAATCGCGAATACCTGGCCGAGCGTTTGCGCGCCGCCGGTATCGAGGTGGTGCTGACCCGTGAACCGGGTGGCACCCCATTGGCCGAGCGCATTCGCGAGGTCCTGTTGGCCCCGGTCGATGAGGTGATGAACCCGGACACCGAGTTGCTGCTGGTGTTCGCCGCCCGTGCCCAACACCTGGCGCAAGTGATTCGCCCGGCGCTGGCCCGCGGCGCCGTGGTCCTGTGTGACAGGTTCACCGATTCGACCTATGCCTACCAGGGTGGCGGTCGTGGCTTGTCGCTCGAGCGCATCGCCACCCTGGAGACTTTCGTGCAGGGTGATCTGCGCCCGGACCTGACGCTGATTTTCGATCTGCCCGTGGAAGTGGGACTGGCCCGCGCGAGCGCCCGTGGTCGCCTGGATCGCTTCGAACTCGAAGGCCGGAGCTTTTTCGATGCGGTACGCGGTGCCTTTCTCAAGCGTGCCGAGGCGGACCCGGCGCGCTATGTGCTGGTCGATGCCGCGCAACCGCTGACGCAGGTTCAGCGATCGCTGGATACCTTGCTGCCACGCTTGTTGGAGTTGACTCGTGGCTGAGGCCTATCCGTGGCAGGACACGCTCTGGCAGCAACTGGCTGGCCGGACCCAACACGCGCACGCTTACCTGCTGCATGGCCCGGCCGGGATTGGCAAGCGGGCGTTGGCCGAGCGCCTGATGGCCAGCCTGCTGTGCCAGCGTCCGAATGCGCTGGACGCCTGTGGCGAATGCAAATCCTGCCTGCTGTTGAAGGCCGGCAGTCACCCTGATAACTACATCCTGGAACCGGAAGAAGCGGACAAGGCGATCAAGGTCGACCAGGTTCGCGACCTGGTCAGCTTCGTGGTGCAGACCGCGCAGTTGGGCGGACGCAAGGTAGTGTTGATCGAGCCGGTCGAGTCGATGAACATCAACGCCGCCAACGCCTTGCTCAAAAGCCTTGAAGAACCCTCCGGCGATACCGTGTTGCTGCTGGTCAGTCACCAGCCGAGCCGCTTGCTGGCGACCATCAAGAGTCGCTGTGTGCAACAGGCCTGCCCCCTGCCAAGCCAAGCCATGAGCCAGGCCTGGCTGGCCAGGGCATTGCCGGACTGTTCTGCAGAAGAACGCGTTGAATTACTGACCCTGGCGGCGGGTTCGCCACTGGCCGCGGTCAATCTGCAGGCTCAGGGCGTACGCGAGCAGCGGGCGCAGGTGGTCGAGGGCGTGAAGAAACTGCTCAAACAGCAGCAATCGCCAACGCAACTGGCCGAAGGCTGGAATGCGATTCCCTTGCTGCTGCTGTTCGACTGGTTCTGCGATTGGTCGAGCCTGATTCTGCGTTATCAGCTGACCCAGGATGAAGATGGCCTGGGACTGGCGGACATGCGCAAGGTGCTCCAGTACCTGGCGCAGAAAACCGCCCAGGACAAAGTGCTGAATATCCAGGACTGGATTCTTGCCCAGCGCCAGAAAGTCTTGAGCAAGGCCAACCTCAATCGCGTGCTGTTGCTCGAAGCCCTGCTGGTGCAATGGGCGTCCTTGCCGGCCCAGAGATGATCGACAGCGCGTAGACTCCAGGTAACAGATCACCCGTCCCACTCATTCGATGCAAGTTGCAGACCCTTATGCTCGTAGATTCCCATTGCCACCTTGATCGTCTCGACCTGGCCGCCCACAACGGCTCCCTGGATGCCGCGCTGGATGCGGCTCGCCAGCGCGGGGTAGGGCACTTCCTGTGTATCGGCGTCAGCGCCGACAACGCCGCCGACGTTAAAGCGCTGGCCGAGCGTTACGACGATGTCGACTGTTCGGTCGGCGTCCATCCGCTGGATGTGCAGCCGGGTGCCGCGCCTGCGCTGGATTGGCTGTTGCAGGAGCTCAATCACCCGCGAGTGGTGGCGATCGGCGAAACCGGCCTGGACTATCACTACGAACCGGAAGCGGCGCAGCTGCAGCAGGAGTCCTTTCGCCTGCACCTGGAGGCCGCGCAGCAGACCGGCAAGCCAGTGATCATCCATACCCGTGGCGCCCGCGCGGACACCTTGGGTCTGCTGCGTGAGGCGGCGCTGCCCCAGGCGGGCGTGCTGCATTGTTTCACCGAAGACTGGGAGATGGCCAAGGCCGCGCTGGATATGGGTTATTACATTTCCCTGTCCGGTATTGTCACTTTCCGCAATGCCGACGCGTTGCGCGATGTGGCAAGCAAGGTGCCAGCCGACCGTTTGCTGGTCGAAACCGACTCGCCCTACCTGGCGCCGATACCCTATCGCGGCAAACCGAACCTGCCGCAGTACGTGCGTGAAGTAGCGGAATTTCTGGCAATGTTGCGTGGTGAACCGTATGAGCGATTTGCCGAGCAGACCACGGCGAATTTCAGACGGCTGTTTCCATTGGCGCATGTGAAGGCGTTGGCTTGAGGTTGTAAGAAGATCGCAGGCTGCGCCAGCTCCTGCAGGGGCTTTGGGTTAAATCGCAGGCAAAAAAAACCCGGGTTCTGGGGGGTGAATCCGGGTTAAGACCATTAGGAGTAAAACAAAGGCACGCGGTCCGTTGGTACCTTTATCGGCGTGACACTTGGGGGAGATGCCCCACCGACAGTTGAAGTATTGATCAGTATTGCGCTGAGTCCAGTTCGTCGGTCGCGGTTTTTAAACAAATTTGGAATACGGGCGCTTCGGAAGAGTTCTCATCAACTCGCCAGCCTGCGCGAAATGCTCATGAAACACATATATGCTCGGATGATCCGTGCATTTTTGCGCAAGTTAGGCATAATACGCGGCTTCGAATTTTGACCCCGACAGACCTTTTCTTATGCATAAAGAACCTCGTAAGGTCCGTGAGTTTCGCCGCCGCGAGCAGGAAATTCTCGATACCGCGCTCAAGCTGTTCCTCGATCAGGGTGAAGACAGTGTCACCGTCGAGATGATTGCTGATGCCGTCGGTATTGGCAAAGGCACCATCTACAAGCACTTCAAATCCAAGGCCGAGATCTATCTGCGCCTGATGCTCGATTACGAGCGCGATTTGAACGAGCTGCTGCATTCGGCCGACGTCGACAAGGACAAGGAAGCGCTGTCGCGCGCCTACTTCGAATTTCGCATGCGCGATCCGCAACGTTATCGACTGTTCGATCGCCTGGAAGAAAAGGTGGTCAAGGGCAATCAGGTACCGGAGATGATCGAGGAACTGCACAAGATTCGCGCCTCCAACTTCGAGCGCCTGACCCTGCTGATCAAGGGTCGCATCAGTGAAGGCAAGCTCGAAGACGTACCACCTTACTTCCACTACTGCGCTTCCTGGGCGCTGGTGCACGGTGCGGTGGCGCTGTATCACTCGCCGTTCTGGAGCAATGTGCTGGAAGATCAGGAAGGTTTCTTCCAGTTCCTGATGGATATCGGCGTACGCATGGGCAACAAGCGCAAACGCGATACCGACACTCCGAGCAGCTGAGTCATTCAGTTGCCTTATGGCGCCATGATATTCACACCATGGCGCCGTGCAGCAGGAATATACTCAGGCATGGGACTTGCTAAAACTTGATTTGTGAGTCAAGTTTTAGCGGCCCGAAATTTCTTCCGCCGGAGTGATCATGATCGTTGACCGTCAAGGCAGGCGTTTTCGCAATTTGCGCATCAGCCTGACCTCAGCCTGCAATTACGCTTGTACCTACTGCGTGCCCAACGGCAAGCGGCTGGTGGCTGCGCAGGATGAGTTGTCGGCCGAGGCCATGGCACGCGGTGTAGCCTATCTGATCGAAGCGGCGGGCATCGAGCGTTTGCGCATCACCGGCGGCGAACCGCTGGTCAGCCCGAAACTCGAGGCGTTCATGACCGCGGTCGGGCAGATGGGTTTGCAAGACATCAGCCTGACCACCAACGGCCAGTTGCTGGCCAAGAAGCTGCCACTGCTGGTGGATGCCGGTATTCGACGCCTCAACGTTTCCCTCGATACCCTCGACGCCAGTGCATTCCGCAGCATTGCCCGTGGCGGTGATCTGGCAACTGTGCTGGATGGCATGAACGCAGCCAGCGCCGCAGGCATGAAGATCAAGGTCAACATGGTGCCTCTGCGCGGGCAGAACCTCGATCAGGTCATGCCGCTGCTCGACTACTGCCTGGAGCGTGGTTATGAACTGCGTTTTATCGAGTTGATGCGCATGGGCCACCTGGCCAGTGACTCCAACACCTTCCTGCAACAGTTCGTCAGCCTCCAACAGTTGCTGAGCCTGATCGGCGAGCGCTACGAGTATCTGCAAGCCGATGCGCCGGTGGATGCGACCGCGGTGCGCTACGAAATTCCGGGGCAGGGCCATTTCGGCGTGATTGCCAACGAAAGCGTGCCGTTCTGCCGTACATGTTCGCGGCTGCGTCTGTCCTCCACGGGATGGCTGCATGGTTGCCTGTCGTCGAGCAATCGCCATTACGTCGGCGATCTGCTGGACAAGCCGCGTCACCAGGCATTGCCGGCGCTGCAGCGGTTGCTGGTGAAGGCCTTGGGTGACAAGCAGGAAGTGGCGTTTTCCGGTGGTGCGACAGTCATGAAGATTATTGGCGGCTGAACCGGCCTTTTGGCGAGGGGGCTTGCCCCCGTTGGATCGCGAAGCGGCCCCAAACCCTTCCTGCGCATCATTATCTGGATAACCGCATTCGCCGGTATTACGACTGCTGCGCAGCCCAACGGGGGCAAGCCCCCTCTCCACATGTGCTCATTCTCAAGTTTGAGGTGTGGAGCAGGTAAGGTCTGGCGCAAAATCTGCATCCCACGGCCATTCGCCGGTTTTCCGTCACCGGCCTCTGGAGGGTAAGGATGCGTAGCCTGGTTTTGCTGCTGGCCGTTTTGGCGCTTGGTGGCTGCATGAACGTCAGCGATATGGCCGAAGGGACTCGATACCATATGAGCGATGCAGGGTTGCTCGACCATAGCGACAGCCGCCGGGTGAACAACCTGCGCATACAGCCCGACTCATTTGTCTACATTGCCCAGGGTGCCTTCATGCCGCCGGGCAGCGACGTGTACCCACGGCCCAACGTGATTGCCGAAGTCGCCTTCGATGGTTTTGTCGATTATTTTCCGATGGTCCGTCGCGCCCGTGTGCCGGAGGGACTCGACCAGGCCATGGTCGAGGCGCGTGACGCCGGCGCCCACTATCTGCTCTACACCCGTTTCGCCAAGTCCGACGATCGCATCGGCAACTCCGACGAGTGGCTGGATCAGGAGGCGCTGGATCGACTCGGTATCGACAGCGGCGTGATTCAAATCATGTTGATCGAGACCAGCACCCAGTATTTGATTGATACTGCGAGTATCAAGAGTCGTGGCGGTTTGCTGACGTTCCATGACAAAAAACCGGAAGACCTGATGGGCCCGCCGCTCAAGCAATACGCTCGCAGCCTGCTCGGGCTCAGCGACCAGTAATTCAAAGGAGATCGCCATGAGTGACCCGCAAAAAGCCAACGACCTGTTGGGGCAAATCCCCAAGACCAAAGGCTTGCCGCCGGTGCACCTGTGGAACCCTGATTTCTGCGGCGACATCGACATGCGCATCGCCCGCGACGGCACCTGGTATTACCTGGGTACACCGATCGGGCGCAAGCCGATGGTCAAACTGTTCTCCACCATCATCCGCCGCGACGGCGATGATTACTTCCTGATTACCCCGGTGGAAAAGGTCGGGATCAAGGTCGACGATGCGCCGTTCGTGGCGATTGCCGTGGAAGTGGAAGGCGAGGGTGAGACGCAGGTCTTGCGCTTTACCACCAATGTCGATGAAACCACCGAGGCGGGCGTCGAGCATCCGATTCGTGTGGTGATCGACCCGGTGACGCAAGAGCCGGCGCCTTACGTCCATGTGCGAACCAATCTCGAAGCGTTGATCCACCGCAACGTGTTCTATCAATTGGTCGAGTTGGCGGTCAGCCGTGAAATCGACGGGCAGCGTTGGTTGGGTGTGTGGAGCAGCGGGGAGTTCTTCCGCATCGGTCTTGAACCCTGACATAACACTCACAGTGAATAGTTGCATCACTAAAAAATCGAATTGACACCCAATCATATGATGATTAGCGTGGGCACCCATCGCGATCGGCTTTGAGGTGTCCCATGTCCAGCAGTTTTCACGCCGCAACCGTCGACTGGCTGGGTTGCCGGATCGCCACGGGGCAGGTCAGCCCGGGTGAGACCCTCAAGGTCGAAGCTGATCTGGGCGAGCAGTTGGGGGTCAGTCGTACGGTCATCCGCGAAGCTATCAAGACCCTGGTCGCCAAAGGCATGCTCGAAGTCGGACCGAAGGTCGGCACCCGGGTGCTGCCGGTGCGACGCTGGAATCTTTTCGATCCACAAGTCGTCGGCTGGCTCTCGCGCAGTGGCCTGCCGGAAAACTTCGTCGACGACTTGCTCGACCTGCGCCGCACTATCGAGCCGATGGCCGTGCGCTGGGCCTGCGAGCGAGCGACGGTGGAACAGGTCGAAGCGATACTGCTGGCCTTCAACGCGCTGGAGAGGGCGGTGGACAATGGTATCGATTACAACCGTGCCGACCGTTTGTTCCACGAGTGCATCCTCGCCGCCAGCCACAATCAATTCATCGAGCAGATGGTCCCGGCCCTTGGCGCTTTGCTGGCCGTGTGCTTCGAGGCATCGGCCGCTGACCCCGACGAACTGCGCCGCACCTTGCCGATCCACAAGGACATGGCCGAAGCCATCGCCGCCCGGGACAGTGCGCGAGGTGTCTGGGCCTGCATGACCCTGATCGACAATGCCGACCTGGCGATCAAGCGCTATTACCCGCAAGTCATGGCCGACAAAAAAGCCGGCTGAAAAGCCCCTATGTGAAAGCCAGCCTGATGGCGATTTTGTGTCAGTCGAGATTGTTGTAGCTGACACGCCATCGCGAGCAGGTTCGCTCCTACAAAAAAAACAAAAACAAGAACAAAGCAGGAGGTTTCATGACGTGGACTGCAGTAACCGGTCACCGTGCGCAGTTGGGCGAAGGCCCGTTCTGGGATGCGCCGACCCAGGCGCTGTACTGGGTGGACATCGCCGGTCGACAAGCGCTGCGCCTGATCGGTGCCAACGTGCAGATCTGGCAGATGCCGGAACACGTATCAGCCTTTATCCCCTGCGAAAGCGGCGACGCGCTTGTTACGCTGAGTTCCGGGGTATACAGGCTCGACCTTGATTCGCCTGGACTCGAACCGCGCCTGACACTGCTTTGCGTCGCCGACCCGCAACCGGGCAACCGCGCCAATGAAGCCCGCTGCGATGCCCAGGGCCGACTCTGGCTCGGCACCATGCAAAACAACATAGGTGCCCAGGGCGAAGACCTGCCCATCGAGCGGCGTTCCGGTGGCCTGTTTCGCATTGACGGCGATGGCCGTGTCACGCCGCTACTGCGGGGCCTGGGCATTCCCAATACGCTGCTGTGGAGTGCTGACTCCACCCGCTTGTACTTTGGCGACAGCCTGGACGGCACCTTGTACCGGCATTTCATTCGCACCGATGGTGGTCTTGAACCGGCCCAGGCCTGGTTCGGCCCCCACCGACGTGGTGGCCCTGACGGTTCGGCGATGGATGCCCAAGGCTACCTGTGGAACGCACGCTGGGAAGGCAGTTGCCTGCTCAGGCTGGCTCCGGATGGCAGCGTCGACCGGGTGATCGAGTTGCCAATCAGTCGCCCCACCAGTTGTGTGTTTGGCGGCAAAGACCTGAAAACCCTGTACATCACCACTGCAGCGAGTCCGCTCAAGCATCCGTTGGATGGTGCAGTGTTAGCCATCGCCCTGGATGTTCCCGGGACACTATGTACACGTTTTTCTGGCTGAATCCCAGAATATGGGATGAGAATATATATATTGAGATTTATCGCGAGCCGGGTTTATAGTCGGCTCCACCGGTTTCACGCACTCACACTTAAAAAAACAAAACAGGTGAAGTGATGCAGCGATATTCCCCCGCACTCCATTGTGCAGTCAGTGCTTCAGCCATTTGCGAGCTGAAACCTGTACGCGCCCGCCTGTTTTTCCCTCAACGTCTTTTCGCCGGACATCGACAGATGCCCGGTTTTCGTCGTGCTGTCGAACAGGAGTCCTGATTCATGGCTGAACCCCTTTCCTTACCTCCCGTGCCCGAGCCGCCCAAGGGCGAGCGCCTGAAAAACAAGGTGGTATTGCTGACCGGTGCTGCCCAGGGCATCGGCGAAGCGATTGTCGCGGCATTTGCCTCCCAGCAGGCCAGGCTGGTCATCAGCGATATCCAGGCCGAAAAAGTCGAAAACGTCGCGGCGCAGTGGCGGGGCAAAGGCTTTGACGTGCAGGCGATCAAGGCTGACGTGTCCCGGCAACAGGACCTGCACGCCATGGCCAGGTTGGCGATCGACCTTCACGGGCGGATCGACGTGCTGGTCAACTGCGCCGGGGTCAACGTGTTCCGCGACCCGCTGGAAATGACCGAAGAAGACTGGCGTCGTTGTTTCGCGATCGATCTGGACGGCGCCTGGTACGGCTGCAAGGCAGTTCTGCCACAAATGATTGAACAGGGCATCGGCAGCATCATCAACATCGCCTCCACCCATTCCACTCACATCATCCCGGGTTGCTTCCCTTACCCGGTAGCCAAGCACGGCTTGCTCGGCCTGACCCGCGCCCTGGGCATCGAATACGCGCCAAAGGGCGTTCGCGTCAACGCCATCGCACCGGGCTATATCGAAACCCAGCTGAACGTCGATTACTGGAACGGTTTTGCCGACCCCCACGCCGAGCGTCAGCGCGCCTTCGATCTGCACCCGCCAAGGCGCATCGGTCAGCCCATTGAAGTGGCGATGACGGCAGTGTTCCTGGCCAGTGACGAAGCACCCTTTATCAACGCCTCGTGCATCACTATCGACGGTGGGCGCTCGGTGATGTACCACGACTGAACACCAGGCTTTGAGGTGTGTTTCTACGCCTGAAATCCAATCATCATACGATATGACTATTGCCTGCAGTTTGTGAACGCTTTTCAAATAACGCTCTAAAAAAATAACAAAGGAGTCAGCTTATGAATCGTCGTCGTGCCATCCGTTCCCTGTGCTGTGCCGCCCTGGCGGTCACTGCGGTCAGCCTGAGCAGCACACTGCTGGCGGCCGAAGAAGTGAAAATCGGTTTTCTGGTCAAGCAGGCGGAAGAGCCTTGGTTCCAGACTGAATGGGCATTCGCCGAAAAGGCCGGTAAGGAAAAAGGCTTCACCCTGATCAAAATCGCAGTGCCCGACGGCGAGAAGACCCTCTCGGCCATCGACAGCCTGGCGGCCAACGGTGCCAAGGGCTTTGTTATCTGCCCGCCCGATGTGTCCCTGGGCCCGGCGATCATGGCCAAGGCCAAGCTCAACGGGTTGAAAGTGATCGCCGTGGATGATCGCTTTGTCGACGCCAGCGGTAAATTCATGGAAGACGTGCCGTACCTCGGCATGGCCGCCTTCGAAGTCGGCCAGAAACAGGGGGCCGCCATGGCCACCGAAGCGAAAAAGCGCGGCTGGGACTGGAAAGACACTTACGCCGTGATCAACACCTATAACGAACTCGACACTGGCAAGAAACGCACCGACGGTTCGGTCAAAGCCCTCGAAGACGCCGGCATGCCCAAGGACCACATCCTGTTCTCGGCCCTCAAAACCCTCGACGTTCCGGGCAGCATGGACGCCACCAACTCGGCGTTGGTGAAACTGCCGGGCGCGGCGAAGAACCTGATCATCGGCGGGATGAACGACAACACCGTGCTGGGTGGGGTGCGCGCCACCGAAAGCGCCGGTTTCGCGGCGAAGAACGTGATCGGTATCGGCATCAACGGCACTGACGCCATCGGCGAATTGAAGAAACCCGATAGCGGCTTCTTCGGCTCGATGCTGCCAAGTCCGCATATCGAGGGTTATAACACCGCAAGCATGATGTACGAGTGGGTCACCAAGGGTACGGAGCCGGCGAAATACACCGCCATGGATGACGTGACGCTGATCACCCGCGACAACTTCAAGCAGGAACTGGAAAAGATCGGCCTGTGGAACTGAGGGACGGTTGATTTCAGCGGCGGCCTCGGCGACGGGGCTGCCTGATCTGCGAAAAGAGGTGGGGTTATGCACGCGCAATCAAAAACACAACATCACAACTGCAGTGGCAGCTTGCGCTTCAACGGGATCGGCAAGACCTTTCCCGGGGTCAAGGCGCTCGACGGCATCAGCTTCGTCGCCCATCCGGGGCAGGTTCACGCCCTGATGGGCGAGAACGGCGCAGGCAAATCGACGCTGCTGAAAATCCTCGGCGGTGCCTATACACCGAGTAGCGGTGCGTTGCAGATCGGCGAACACACGATGGACTTCAAGTCCACCGCCGACAGCATCGGCAGCGGCGTCGCGGTGATCCACCAGGAGTTACATCTGGTGCCGGAAATGACCGTGGCGGAGAACCTGTTCCTGGGGCACTTGCCGGCCCGTTTCGGCCTGGTCAACCGGGCTACCCTGCGTCAGCAAGCCCTGGCTTGTCTCAAGGGCCTGGCCGATGAAATCGATCCCCAGGAAAAAGTCGGGCGCCTGTCCCTCGGCCAGCGGCAACTGGTGGAAATTGCCAAGGCATTGTCCCGAGGCGCCCATGTGATCGCCTTCGACGAACCGACCAGCAGCCTGTCGGCGCGGGAGATCGAGCGCTTGATGGCGATCATCGGCCGACTGCGCGACGAAGGCAAAGTGGTGCTGTACGTCTCCCATCGCATGGAAGAAGTGTTCCGCATCTGCAACGCGGTGACGGTGTTCAAGGACGGCCGCTTCGTGCGCACGTTCGAGGACATGAGCCAGCTGACCCATGATCAACTGGTCACTTGCATGGTCGGTCGCGACATCCAGGACATCTACGACTATCGGCCTCGCCAGCGGGGCGCCGTGGCACTCAAGGTCGATGGCCTGCAAGGGCCGGGCTTGCGTGAGCCGGTGAGCTTCCAGGTGCACAAAGGCGAAATTCTCGGGCTGTTCGGTCTGGTCGGCGCCGGCCGCACCGAGCTGTTGCGCATGCTCAGCGGGCTGGAACGCAATAGTGCCGGACGTCTTGAACTGCGCGGCCATGAACTGAAACTGCGCTCACCCCGGGACGCGATTGCCGCCGGCATTCTGTTGTGTCCCGAAGACCGCAAGAAAGAGGGCATCCTGCCCCTGGCCAGCGTCGCCGAGAACATCAACATCAGCGCACGCGGTGCCCATTCCAGCTTCGGCTGCCTGCTGCGCGGCCTGTGGGAGAAGGACAACGCCGATCAGCAGATCAAGGCTCTGAAAGTGAAGACGCCCAATGCGGCGCAGAAAATCATGTACCTGTCCGGCGGCAATCAGCAGAAGGCCATTCTCGGCCGCTGGCTGTCGATGCCGATGAAAGTCCTGCTGCTCGACGAACCCACCCGTGGCATCGACATCGGCGCCAAGGCCGAGATCTACCAGATCATCCATAACCTGGCCGCCAGCGGCATCGCGGTGATCGTGGTGTCCAGTGACCTGATGGAAGTCATGGGCATTTCCGACCGCATCCTGGTGCTGTGCGAAGGCGCGTTGCGTGGCGAACTGAGCCGCGACCAGGCCAATGAATCCAACCTGCTGCAAATGGCTTTGCCGCGCCAACGCGCTGACGGCGTGGCGAACTGAGGGGTGACTATGATGACAATCCAAAACAACACATTGCCGGCGACTCGCAAACCTCTGGACCTGCGGCGTTTTCTCGATGACTGGGTAATGCTGCTGGCCGCGGTCGGGATCTTCGTCGCCTGCACCTTGCTGATCGACAACTTTCTTTCGCCGCTGAACATGCGTGGCCTGGGCCTGGCGATTTCCACCACCGGCATCGCCGCCTGCACCATGCTGTATTGCCTGGCATCCGGGCATTTCGACCTGTCGGTGGGCTCGGTGATCGCCTGTGCCGGGGTCGTTGCAGCCGTGGTCATGCGCGACACCGACAGTGTGTTTCTCGGTGTCAGTGCAGCCCTGGTGATGGGCCTGATCGTGGGACTGATCAACGGCATCGTGATTGCCAAGCTGCGGGTCAATGCGTTGATCACCACACTGGCGACCATGCAGATCGTGCGTGGTCTGGCTTACATTTTCGCTAACGGCAAAGCGGTGGGGGTGTCACAGGAATCGTTTTTCGTCTTCGGTAATGGCCAGTTGTTTGGCGTGCCGGTGCCGATCCTGATTACCATCGTCTGCTTCCTGTTTTTCGGCTGGCTGCTCAACTACACCACCTACGGGCGCAACACCATGGCCATCGGCGGCAACCAGGAAGCGGCGCTGCTGGCCGGGGTCAACGTGGACCGGACCAAGATCATTATCTTTGCCGTGCACGGCGTGATCGGCGCGCTGGCCGGGGTGATCCTGGCCTCGCGCATGACGTCCGGCCAGCCGATGATCGGCCAGGGTTTCGAACTCACAGTGATCTCGGCCTGCGTGCTGGGCGGGGTGTCGCTGAGCGGCGGGATCGGCATGATCCGCCATGTGATTGCCGGTGTGTTGATTCTGGCGATCATCGAGAATGCGATGAACCTGAAGAACATCGACACGTTTTATCAGTACGTGATTCGCGGTTCGATCCTGTTGCTGGCGGTGGTGATTGACCGTCTCAAGCAGCGCTGACAATTATTGCCCGCAGGAGCGAGCTTGCTTTCGAAAAGGCTCGCTAAGCCGGCACTTGAGTCAGCTTCGGTGCCGACCTGCATTCTATTGGCTGATCCCGCCTTCTTTGCCCGAACTGTCGGTAGTGGTCGAACCGAGTCCGCCTTGGGTGGGTGTTTTAGTGTCCGGTAGATTCATGCCACCCTGGCGACCAGGATCATTGCCCTGATCCCGTGGGTCGTTGCCGGTGGATGGTGGCAGGCCGCTGTCGAGGCCTGAACCGGTATGGGTCACGGGGGCGCTCTGGATAGCCGGAGCTTTGGGGTTTTCCACTGGATTGGTGGGGCCGGTGCTGGAGCCAATGTTCCCGGCGTAGGCACCGGAGGCCAACAAGGCGGTGAGGGCGAGGGCGGTCAACCTGGACAGGATCATGGTGTCGTCTCCAGCGAGTAGAGTGCTTAGTTGATTAGTCCGCCCCCGAATTGCATGGGTGCCAGACGTGCGACGAACGGCTTGGTATCAGGCTTGTGTGGCTCTGCGGCGGAGGTCCTCTATGGCGAGGAGCTCACTGTGGCGAGGGGGCTTGCTGTAGCGAGGGGGCTTGCCCCCGCTGGACTGCGCAGCAGTCCCCTTCCATGATCGGCGCCATCCAGATATTGGGGGTTGCTGCGCAACCCGACGGGGGCAAGCCCCCTCGCCACAGCAAGCCCCCTCGCCACAAATCCCGTGCCGACTTAGTATGGCGTTTTCAATTTTGACAAGGCACGTCCATGACGATCGAAATCCGCCCGGCGACCCCCAGTGACGCGCCGCAAATTCTCGCGTTCATCACTGAACTGGCCGACTACGAACGTGCCCGTCATGAAGTCATCGCCAGCGTCGCCGACATCGAGCGCAGTCTGTTCAGTGAAGGCGCTACTGCCCATGGCCTGATCTGCCTGCGCGACGGTGTGCCGATCGGGTTCGCGGTGTTCTTCTTCAGTTACTCCACCTGGCTGGGGAGCAACTGCCTGTACCTTGAAGACCTCTACATCACCCCTGATCAGCGCGGTGGCGGGGCGGGCAAGACCTTGCTGCGGCATCTGGCGAAAATCGCCTGCGCCAATGATTGCGGGCGCTTTGAGTGGAGCGTGCTGGAGTGGAATACCCCGGCCATCGACTTCTACAAATCCCTGGGCGCGCAGCCGCAGGAAGAGTGGGTTCGCTATCGCATGGATGGCAAGGTCCTTCGCGAGTTCGCAGACGGAAATTGAACCGTGATATTTCGCTGTAAACCCATTCCGTAGGAGCTGGCTTGCCAGCGATGGCGGGCTCAAGAGCAATGCAGCCCTTGAGCTTGAATCGCCAGCAAGCCGGCTCCTGCAGGGCAATGTAAGCTGTGAATATCGCAGAAATCGACGTCTGCGATTTTTTTTGCCTGGAGTCTATTAATCCCTATATATGGGAGTGATATTTATATATTGAGATTTAAACGCGTCAGGGTTTATAGTCCGGCTCACTCACTGCCAAAAACCAAAACAGGTGAAGCGATGCGGGCGCAATTGATCGCGCTGGATTGGGGGACAACCTCATTACGTGCTTACAAACTGGCCGAAGGTGGCAAGGTGCTCGAACAGCGTTCGCTGTCGTCGGGAATCATGCAACTGCCCAAGGTGCCGCGAATCATTGCCGGCCGGGAATGCACCGACGGTTTTGAACTGGCCTTCGATGAGGCATGCGGCGACTGGCTCGACGCGCAACCCGGCTTGCCGGTGATTGCCTGTGGCATGGTCGGCAGCGCCCAGGGCTGGCGCGAAGCGGCCTACCGCGATACACCGGCGAACGTCGCCACGCTTGGTACGTCCCTGCAAACCGTTCGCAGTATTCGTGGAATCGATGTGCACATCGTGCCGGGGGTGATTCAACGTTCGCGTCTGCCGAATGTGATGCGTGGCGAAGAAACCCAGGTGCTCGGCGTGCTGCAAAATCTGCCGGGCGAGGCGGGCGGGGATCTGTTGATCGGCCTGCCGGGCAGTCATTCGAAATGGGTGGAAGTGGCCGACGGCTGCATCGTCCATTTCGATACCTTCATGACCGGCGAAATCTTCGCCGTGCTCAGCGAGCACAGCATTCTGGGGCGCACCCAGCAGCGTAGCGCGACCTTCGATGGCGACGCTTTTGATCGCGGTGTACAGGTGGCGTTATCGGCGGACGGTGAAATCGGTCCGCTGTCGACCCTGTTCAGCGCCCGCAGCCTGGGCCTGACCGGCGAATTGAGTGCCACGGCGCAAGCCGACTACCTGTCCGGGCTGTTGATCGGCCACGAGTTGTCGGCCCTGGCCTGTGCTCAACGGCGCCGGCGCAACAGCGTGCACCTGCCTTCGATCATCCTCATCGGTAACGCCCAACTCTGCGCCCGCTACAGCCGCGCGCTCGACGCTTGTGGCTTTGCCCGGGTGACCCTGGCCGAGCAGGCCACCGAACACGGATTGTGGCAACTGGCGCTCGCCGCCGGTCTGATCACGCCCACCCTGTCCCCTTAATCCTGACTGGAGGTCTGACATGCTCAAACAAGCCCTGGCGCAAAACGGTCTGATCGCGATCCTGCGCGGCCTGCGCCCACAGGAAGCGGCGGCCGTCGGAGAAGTCCTGTACAGCGCCGGATTTCGCGTCATCGAGGTACCGCTCAATTCCCCTGAGCCGTACGAAAGTATTCGCATCCTGCGTAGCACCTTGCCCGCCGATTGCCTGATTGGCGCCGGCACGGTGCTGACGCCGGAGCAGGTCGGGCAAGTGAAAGCGGCGGGCGGTCAGGTGATCGTCATGCCACACAGCGATCCGCAAGTATTGCGCGCGGCGAAGGCTGCCGGACTGTACCTGTCGCCGGGTGTCGCCACGCCGACCGAAGCCTTCGCCGCACTGGCGCTGGGCGCCGATGTGCTGAAGATGTTTCCGGCCGAGCAGATGGGGCCGGCAGTCGTAAAAGCCTGGCTCGCGGTGTTGCCCACCGGGACGACTCTGGTGCCGGTCGGCGGCATCACCCCGGACAACATGCAGGTCTTTATCGAAGCAGGCGTCAAGGGTTTCGGTCTCGGTTCCGGCCTGTTCAAACCGGGTATGACCCCGGAGCAAGTGGCGGCCAATGCCAAGGCCTATGTCGCTGCATGGAACGCTCTGCGTTAAGACTTTTTCGGCGCCGAGCGCGCTGCATCCAATAAGAGAGCCAAAGATGAAAATCACTAAACTGACCACCTTCATCGTTCCGCCGCGCTGGTGCTTCCTCAAAGTCGAAACCGATGAGGGCGTGACCGGTTGGGGCGAGCCCGTGGTCGAAGGCCGCGCTCATACCGTCGCAGCGGCCGTTGAAGAATTGTCCGACTACCTGATCGGCAAAGACCCACGCAATATCGAAGATATCTGGACCGTGCTGTATCGCGGAGGCTTCTACCGGGGTGGCGCAATTCACATGAGTGCCCTGGCCGGTATCGATCAGGCGTTGTGGGACATCAAGGGCAAGGCGTTGGGGGTGTCGGTCAGTGATCTGCTCGGTGGTCAGGTGCGCGACAAGATTCGTGTGTATTCATGGATCGGTGGCGACCGCCCGGCGGACACGGCACGGGCTGCGAAGGAAGCGGTGGAGCGTGGTTTCACTGCGGTGAAAATGAACGGCACCGAAGAGCTGCAGTTCCTCGACTCCTTCGAAAAAGTAGACCTGGCCCTGGCCAACGTCGCCGCCGTGCGTGATGCGGTGGGGCCGAACGTCGGCATTGGCGTGGACTTCCATGGCCGGGTACACAAGCCCATGGCCAAGGTGCTGATGAAGGAGCTCGATCCGTACAAACTGATGTTTATTGAAGAGCCCGTACTCAGCGAAAACTATGAAGCGTTGAAAGAACTGGCACCACTGACCAGCACGCCGATTGCACTCGGTGAGCGCTTGTTTTCCCGTTGGGATTTCAAGCGTGTACTCAGCGAGGGTTACGTCGACATCATCCAGCCCGATGCGTCCCATGCCGGTGGCATCACCGAGACCCGCAAGATCGCCAACATGGCCGAAGCCTACGACGTCGCGCTGGCGCTGCATTGCCCGCTGGGCCCGATCGCCCTGGCGGCCTGCCTGCAGCTGGACGCCGCCTGCTACAACGCCTTCATCCAGGAACAGAGCCTGGGCATCCATTACAACGAAAGCAACGACCTGCTCGACTACGTCAAGGACCCACGGGTGTTCGACTATGACCAGGGCTTCGTGAAGATCCCGAATGGCCCGGGCCTGGGTATCGAGATCAACGAGGAATACGTGATCGAGCGCGCCGCCGTCGGCCACCGCTGGCGCAACCCGATCTGGCGCCATGCCGATGGCAGTTTTGCCGAGTGGTGAGTTCTCCCTGAACAACCACCAATCCCCTGTGGGAGCCAGCCTGCTGGCGATTCGGTAGGCACATTCAGCATTGATGGTGACTGACACACCGCCATCGCCAGCAGGCTGGCTCCCACAGTTGATCTCCATGGACAAGGAGATCTGCGTTTCACCTCGACCTCAATAAACATAAAAAGAGGCACTCCTCATGCAACCGCAAACCCTCACCGGGCAGGCGTCGTTGGTGGCGCCCAGCCGCAAGCGTTTTTTCATCATGGTCCTGCTGTTCATCACCGTGGTGATCAACTACCTGGACCGCAGCAACCTGTCGATTGCCGCCCCTGCGCTGACCAGCGACCTGGGGATTGACCCGATTCATGTCGGCCTGATCTTTTCCGCGTTCGGCTGGACCTACGCCGCCATGCAGATTCCTGGCGGCTGGCTGGTGGACCGAGTGCCGCCGCGCATTCTCTATACCGCTGCACTACTGCTGTGGTCGATTGCCACGGTGATGCTCGGTTTTGCCGCAAGCTTTATCGCGCTGTTCGTGCTGCGCATGGCGGTGGGTGCTCTGGAAGCGCCGGCTTATCCGATCAACAGCCGCGTCGTCACCACCTGGTTCCCCGAGCGCGAGCGCGCCACGGCCATCGGTTTCTACACCTCCGGGCAGTTCGTTGGTCTGGCTTTCCTGACACCGGTTCTGGCCTGGCTGCAACACGAATTCGGCTGGCACATGGTGTTTGTCGCCACCGGCGCAGTGGGCATTCTCTGGGCGGTGATCTGGTACGCGGTGTATCGCGAGCCACGGGATTTCAAAGGTGCCAACGAGGCAGAAATCGACCTGATCCGCGAAGGCGGCGGGCTGGTGGATATTCAGGCCGAGCAAGCCAAAGTCAAAGCCAAGTTCAGTTGGACCGACCTGGGCATTGTCCTGACCAAACGCAAGCTCTGGGGTATCTACCTCGGCCAGTTCTGCCTCAACTCGACCCTGTGGTTCTTCCTGACCTGGTTCCCGACCTACCTGGTGAAATACCGCGGCATGGACTTCATCAAGTCCGGCTTGTTGGCGTCACTGCCGTTTCTCGCGGCGTTCGTTGGCGTGCTGTGTTCCGGGTTCTTTTCGGACTTGCTGATCCGCCGCGGCTATACCGTAGGGTTCGCCCGCAAGTTACCGATTATCAGTGGCCTGCTGATTTCCACCTCGATCATCGGCGCCAACTTTGTCGAGTCGACGCCGCTGGTGATCGCCTTTCTCGCGCTGGCGTTCTTCGGCAACGGGCTGGCTTCCATCACCTGGTCGCTGGTATCGACGCTCGCCCCGGCACGTTTGCTGGGACTGACCGGTGGCGTGTTCAACTTCATCGGCAACCTGTCGGCCATCGCTACGCCTATCGTCATCGGTTTCCTCGCCAGCGGTGATTCTTTTGCCCCGGCGATCACCTATATCTCGGTGCTGGCGTTGATCGGTGCGCTTTCCTACATCTTGCTGGTGGGCAAGGTCGAGCGTATCAAGTTGTAGTCGCGGCACGCGGGCGACCATAATGCCGCCCGTTCACTCGCTCAACGGTAAAGGCTGGATATGCAGGAAGACGCCCCAAAAATCGCCAAGGACGCCGCGCCGACCGGTACCCAGACCCTGCTTCGCGGTTTGGGTGTGGTCCAGGCCGTGGCCAGTGGCGCCCGCGATCTCAAAGAGATAGCCCGGTTGATCGGAACCACGCGCAGCACTACCCATCGCCTGGCCAGTTGCCTGGTGGAGGAGCGTTACCTGCGGGTGGTGCCGCAGGTGGGTTACTTGTTGGGGCCCAAGCTGATCGAACTGGGTTTCCAGGCACGCGAAGAGCTGCCGTTGGTGACCCTGGCCGGGCCTTATCTGGATGAGCTGTCGGCGTTGACTGGCGACACTATCCACCTGGCGATTCGCGAGGGCGACGAGGTGCTGTACCTGCACAAGAATCCGGGGCGCAATGGCCCGGAAATGCGTTCGCGGGTTGGCCATCGCATGCCGTTGGCGCGTACCGGTATCGGCAAGGCACTGATGCTCGATGATTCGCCGCAGGAGTGGCAGCGGCTGTACGAAATCAGCCTGCCGGTGGGTGGGAAAAATCTGTTCTGGCCGCAGCACCCGGAGCAATCCTGGGAGCAGTTCCAGCAGCGCATGGTCGAGTATGTGGCCGGCGGCTACGCCTTCGACCTGGAAGACAACGAACCGTCGATCCGCTGCGTGGCGGCGCCGATTCGTGACGCGAGCAAGCGCATCGTGGCCGCCATCAGTATCGCCAGTACCGTGCCGTACATGCCGCTGGAAAAAATGGCCGAGCTGATTCCGTTGATAAAGGGCACTACGGCGCGTCTATCGGCAGAACTGGGTCTCAAGCTTTAAACACAACCCAATGTGGGAGCGGGCTTGCTCGCGAATGCGGTACTTCATTCAACACTGATGTCGACTTATACATCGCATTCGCGAGCAAGCCCGCTCCCGCATCGGCCGTGTTGTGCCCTGAATTGCGGGCAACAAAAAGGCCCCCATTCGGGAGCCTTTTCGATGTTTCGGCGTTCGGCTTACATGTTCGGGTAAGTCGGGCCGCCAGCGCCTTCCGGCGTCACCCAGGTGATGTTCTGTGCAGGGTCCTTGATGTCGCAGGTCTTGCAGTGAACGCAGTTCTGGGCGTTGATCTGGAAGCGCTTCTCGCCGTCTTCCTTGGTGATCACTTCGTATACACCGGCCGGGCAGTAGCGCTGGGCTGGTTCATCGTACATTGGCAGGTTCTTGCTGATCGGGATGCTCGGGTCGGTCAGCTTCAGGTGGCAAGGCTGTTCTTCTTCGTGGTTGGTACCGGAGATGAACACCGAGCTGAGTTTGTCGAAGCTGATCTTGCCGTCCGGTTTCGGATAGTCGATCTTCTTGCAGTCGGCGGCGAGCTTGAGGCACGCGTAATCCGGCTTGGTGTCGTGCAGGGTGAACGGCAGTTTGCCGCCGAAGATGTTCTGGTCCAGCCAGTTGAAACCGCCACCGACGATCGCGCCGAACTTGTGGATCGCCGGGCCGAAGTTGCGGCTGGCGAACAGTTCTTCGTGCAGCCAGCTGTTCTTGAAGGCGTCGACGTAGGAGGTCAGCTCTTCGGTACCGTCCTTCTCGGCGAACAGCGCGTCGGCTACCGATTCAGCGGCGAGCATGCCGGACTTCATCGCGGTGTGGCTGCCTTTGATCTTGGCGAAGTTCAGGGTGCCGAGGTCGCAACCGATCAGCGCGCCGCCCTTGAAGACCATCTTCGGCAGCGAGTTCAGGCCGCCCTTGCAGATGGCGCGAGCGCCGTAGCTGATGCGCTTGCCGCCTTCCAGGTACTGCTTGAGTACCGGGTGATGCTTGAGGCGCTGGAACTCGTCGAACGGCGACAGGTAAGTGTTGCTGTAGGACAGGTCGACGATCAGGCCCACTACAACCTGGTTGTTTTCCAGGTGATAGAGGAACGAGCCGCCGGTGTTCTCGGTGCCCATGATGTCCATCGGCCAACCGGCGGTGTGCACTACCAGGCCTGGCTGGTGCTTGGCCGGGTCGATTTCCCAGATTTCTTTCAGGCCGATGCCGTAATGCTGGGCGTCGGCATCGCTGGCGAGGTTGAAGCGCTGGATCAGTTGCTTGCCGATGTGGCCACGGCAGCCTTCGGCGAACAGTGTGTACTTGCCACGCAGTTCCATGCCCGGGGTGTACAGGCCTTCTTTCGGATGACCTTCGCGGTCAACGCCCAGGTCGCCGGTGATGATCCCGCGCACCACGCCGTTTTCGTCGATCAGCGCTTCCTGAGCGGCGAAGCCCGGGTAGATTTCTACGCCCAGGTTCTCGGCCTGCTGGGCCAGCCAGCGGCACAGATTGCCCAGGGAGATGATGTAGTTGCCTTCGTTGTGCATGGTCTTGGGCACAAAGAAGTCAGGAATTTTCTGCGCGCTTTCGGCGTTTTTCAGCACGAAAATGTCATCGCGGGTGACCGGCGTGTTCAGCGGAGCGCCGAGTTCTTTCCAGTCCGGGAACAGTTCGTTCAGGGCCCGTGGTTCGAACACGGCACCAGAAAGGATGTGAGCGCCGACTTCGGAGCCTTTTTCGACCACGCAGACGCTGATTTCCTTACCGGCTTGCGCGGCTTTCTGCTTCAGGCGGCAGGCAGCGGAAAGGCCAGCGGGGCCGGCACCGACGATGACCACGTCGAATTCCATGTATTCGCGTTCCACAGGCTATCTCCTACTCAAGGCTCAACAGTTTTTTTCTAATTTTGGAGTTTCGGTGTCGCATCCTTGAATCCCGATGTAACGTCGGGAGAGGACAATCGAGTGACCACCTTTCTCTTTGGGTGGCGCATTATATCTACACCACTCCCAGCGTCCAATACAAACGTTTGTTTGAATTGCCTCAAGGCCAGAGAAATCAAAGTCACGCGCCGTATGAACGGCTATTTTGGCGTATTGACCGGAATAGGCGTTCCGGTCAAGATACGGGCGGTTTTGCGCTCGCCGTAGGCTGACTGTTGGTTTCAAGAGCACCTCTAAAGACAGGGCGATGGCAGTAGAAGTGATGCGCAGTGCAGCTTGGACTCGCAGTTTACACGCCGCGATAAGGAATGACTCGATAGTCACCACTGACGAACGGTCATCAACGTCATGCGCGATGGTCACTTGACACTGTGCCGGCGTTTTTGGAGGTGCCCTTGCGCCCGATGAGTATCAACCGCCAGGTTCGCCTAGGCGACTTTCTTTTCACCGGAGAGTAACGAGGAATCCATGAAGGTTCTTGTAGCTGTCAAACGCGTTGTGGATTACAACGTGAAAGTTCGCGTCAAGGCGGACAATTCCGGCGTCGATCTTGCCAACGTCAAGATGTCGATGAACCCGTTCTGCGAGATCGCCGTGGAAGAAGCCGTACGCCTGAAAGAGAAGGGTGTTGCGACTGAAATCGTCGTCGTCTCCGTCGGCCCGTCCACCGCTCAAGAGCAACTGCGCACCGCGCTGGCTCTGGGTGCCGACCGCGCCATCCTCGTCGAGTCCGCCGAAGACCTGACCTCCCTGGCCGTTGCCAAACTGTTGAAAGCTGTAGTCGACAAGGAACAGCCTCAGCTGGTGATCCTTGGCAAACAAGCGATCGACAGCGACAACAACCAGACTGGTCAGATGCTCGCTGCATTGAGCGGCTACGGTCAGGGCACGTTCGCTTCGAAAGTCGAAATCAGCGGCGACAGCGTTGCCGTGACTCGCGAAATCGACGGCGGCGCGCAGACCGTTTCCCTGAAACTGCCGGCCATCGTCACCACCGACCTGCGTTTGAACGAGCCGCGCTACGCGTCCCTGCCAAACATCATGAAAGCCAAGAAGAAGCCTCTCGAAGTGCTGACTCCGGACGCTTTGGGCGTTTCCACCGCCTCCACCAACAAGACCCTGAAAGTCGAAGCGCCTGCTGCACGCAGCGCGGGTATCAAGGTCAAGTCTGTTGCTGAGTTGGTCGAGAAACTGAAAAACGAAGCGAAGGTGCTTTGAGCTAAGGAGCCGAAATGACAATCTTGGTTATTGCAGAACACGACAACAAAGTGCTGGCCCCGGCCACGCTGAACACCGTTGCTGCCGCCGCCAAAATCGGTGGTGACATCCACGTTCTGGTTGCAGGCCAGGGCGCTGGCGCCGTGGCTGAAGCCGCTGCGCAAGTGGCTGGCGTGAGCAAAGTATTGGTCGCTGATAACGCTGCCTACGCTCACCAACTGCCGGAAAACGTCGCTCCTCTGGTCGCAGAGTTGGGCAATGGCTACAGCCACATCCTGGCTGCCGCCACTTCCAACGGCAAAAACATCCTGCCGCGCGTTGCCGCTGCACTGGACGTTGACCAGATCTCCGAGATCATCTCGGTAGAAAGCGCTGACACCTTCAAGCGCCCTATCTACGCTGGTAACGCCATCGCTACCGTTCAATCGAACGCTGCAGTGAAAGTGATCACCGTGCGCGCCACCGGTTTCGATCCGGTTGCCGCTACCGGTGGTTCGGCGGCTATTGAAGCCGTTGGCGCTGCCCACGACGCTGGTATCTCCAGCTTCGTCGGCGAGGAACTGGCCAAGTCCGATCGTCCGGAACTGACCGCTGCCAAGATCGTCGTTTCGGGCGGTCGCGGCATGCAGAACGGTGACAACTTCAAACACCTGTACGCTCTGGCCGACAAGCTGGGCGCTGCCGTGGGTGCTTCGCGCGCCGCGGTCGACGCAGGTTTCGTACCTAACGACATGCAGGTCGGTCAGACCGGCAAGATCGTTGCTCCACAGCTGTACATCGCCGTCGGTATCTCCGGCGCGATCCAGCACCTGGCCGGCATGAAAGACTCCAAAGTGATCGTCGCGATCAACAAGGACGAAGAAGCGCCGATCTTCCAGGTGGCCGATTACGGCCTGGTGGCGGACCTGTTCGAAGCCATCCCTGAGCTGGAGAAGCTGGTTTAAACCGGCTGCTTCACTTATAAAAGAGCCCGACCGTCTGGTCGGGTTTTTTTTTGTTTTTTTTACCCTGTAGGAACGAGCAGGCTCGCGATGGACGTCAACGATGACGCGGGGAACCTGGATAAACGCGGTGCATTTGACACCATCGCGAGCCGGCTCGCGCCTACAGGGGATATAAACGGTCTGAACGGGAGCGTGTTGCTATGGATTTGCGTCGTGTATTTGGCTGGTCATTACTCCTGGGTTTGACGATATTTCCAGCACTGTCCGGTGCAGCAGGCAAGTGCGAACGCCTGGTGGTCACCGGCAGCCCCGATGCGCCACCGTACCTGTGGCAAGACCCGCAGAATCCCAGGCACCTGATCGGTGCCAGCGCCGATCTGTTGCAGCAGGTGGCGGGGGAGTTGGGGATCAAGGTCCAGATGCTGTATGCCGGCAAACGCTCCCAGGCCCTGGACGAAGTGCGCAGCGGACGCATGGACATGCTGGCCGACGCGCCATTGACGGTCAGCGCACTGGAATCGCTGGACTATATTCATCCACCGTTGCTGGAAAACGATTATCTGGTCTGGACTCGCAAAGACTCGTCATTGGTCTACAGCGACGCCCAGGACCTGCACGGTCACCCCGGCGCGCTGTCGGATAAGTCTCGATTGACCTCGCAATTCGGCACTTTCGCCGAGCAGCAATTGACCCTCGCACGTACGCCAAACCTTACCCAGGCCTTTCAGAAATTGCTCTTGGGCGAAGTGGAATTTGTCCTGGCCGGGCGATACTCCGGCATGGCGACTGCACAGACACTGGGCATGGCCAACGACCTTGTTGCGCATCCTCAACCGGTCGACCGGCCGGGCCTGTTCCTGGCGATTTCCCATGACTCGGCCTGCAACGATCCGTGGTTGCGCGGACAGTTGGCCAAAAAGATGACAGAATTGCCCGCGTCCGGACTGACGGAAGCCGTGTTGCAACGCAACATCGAGCTGTGGAAAGCGCAACAACAGACGCCTCGGCAGCTGCCCGCCAGTACCCCAAAACAGTAGGGATTTTTAGTGAGTATTCGACCTCTTTTCGCTGCCATGGCCGTTCTGGCCCTGGCGGGTTGTGCAAGCGATCCGGCGCCCAATGAACAGATGCGCCTGACCGAACAGGCACTCGAACAAGCCAGGGCCGTGGGCGCCACCGTAGACGATGTGCCGGAAATGAAACTGGCCGAAGACAAGTTCAAACGTGCCCAGGGCAACATGAACGATCAGTCCTTCAAGAACGCGCGCATGCGCTCCGAGCAGGCCGAACTGGATGCCCGTCTGGCTGAAGCCAAGGTGCTCACACTCAAGAGTGAAGAGCAGTTGACTCTGCTCAACACCCGCATCACCCGACTGCGCAAGCAAGTGGGAGATGCCCAATGAGCCTAAGGAGCAAAGCCCTCGGCGGTTTGATTGTGGCAGGTTGCGCCAGCCTTTATGGCTGCGCCGGGCAGCGCAGCGAGACCGCCTTGCAGCAGGCCGGTGCCGAATTCCAGACGGTCAAGGAAGATTCCAATGTGCTGCGTATCGCGCCTAAAGACGTGATTCGCGCCGGTGAATCCCTGGCCCGTGCCGATCGTCTGTCCAGCTATTGGGGCAGCGGTTCGGACGTGGTGCACTACGCCTACCTCAGCCAGCGCTACAGCGAGATTGCACGCGAGCACACCAACCAGGTGCTCAACGAAGAGCGCGCGGCGAAGCTAGAACTGGAACGCCAGCGCCTGCAACTGGCCTTGCGCGAATCCAAGCTGGCCAGCGTGCAGCAGCAAGGCAAATGGCTCGAAGAACAGATTCTCGCCTTGACTACTGCCCAGACTGATCGCGGCCTGGTGATGACCCTGGGCGATATGTTGTTCGATACCGGTGAGGCGGAACTGAAGAGTTCGGCCAATCGGGTGGTGTTGAAGATCGTGCAGTTCCTGCAACTCAATCCCAAGCGTGTAGTGCGCATCGAAGGCTATACCGACAGCACCGGGGGCAAGCAGGAGAACCTCAAGTTGTCCAAGGCCCGGGCGCAATCGGTGGCGGACGTGTTGATGGACCTGGGTATTGATGACAAGCGAATCCAGGTTGAAGGTTATGGCGATGAATACCCGGTGGATGCCAATGCCACTGAAAGGGGCCGTGCACAGAACCGTCGGGTGGAAATTGTGTTTTCCGACGAACAAGGCCAGCTAGGCGCTGCTCGCTAAGAGTTGCGTCACTGGAAACCCGGCCTGTCATGCAGCGCCGGGTTTTTTTGTGCCTGGCAAATGTTTCGCAAAACAGTACAGATCTTGCTGACACTGCACTGTATGGTCGACTATTGTGGTAACTGTCCCAGTACACTTCTAAACTGTTCCGGTATTGTTTATACAAGAATAAAATGCCCGTGAAACCGAGTGCTGCGTCATGACCAATCTTTTGCTCTACCAACGTATTGCTCAGCAACTGGCCGAAGACATCCGCCGTGGGGTCTATCAGCCGGGCGAGCGCGTGCCTTCGGTGCGCAAGATGAGTTCGCAGCTGAATGTCAGCCATGCCACGGTATTGCAGGCGTATGCCAACCTCGAGGACCAGGGGCTGATCCGTGCCCGGCCGCAGTCGGGTTACTACGTACACCAGACGCCGGCCCTGACCGCGCCGACGCCCGACATCGCCCGGGTCGAGCGCCCGGGGCTGGTGACCCGCAGCAGCATTATTCAACAAGTACTGGTCGAATCCCGTCGCGAGGGCGTCTTCCCTTTGGGCGCGGCAGTGCCGAGTGTCGATTATCTGCCGGTGCGCGCCTTGCATCAGCAGTTGGCCAAAGTCACGCGCTTCCATAGCCCGCGGGCGTTCAGCTACATGTTCAGCCCGGGTTTCGAGCCTTTGCGTCGGCAAGTGGCGATCCGCATGCGCGACGCCGGTGTGGTGGTCGACCCGTCGGAGGTGGTGATTACCCACGGCTGTGTCGATGCCCTGCAAATGTCATTGCGCGTTCTGACCCGACCGGGCGATCTGATCGCAGCCGAATCACCGACCTATTACGGCTTGCTGCAACTGGCCGATCTGCTGGGCCTGAAGGTCATCGAGATCCCCAGCGACCCAGCCACCGGCATGAGTCTGGAAGCCTTGCAGCTGGCCGCTAACCAATGGTCGATCAAGGCGTTGGTGCTGACCACGCGCCTGAGTAATCCCTTGGGCGGTACCATGCCCGAGGAGCGGCAGAAACAGTTGCTGCGCCTGGCGTCGGATTTCGACATCCAGATCGTCGAGGACGATATTTACGGCGAGTTGATGTTCGAACAGGGGCGCACCAAGTCGCTCAAGGCCTATGACCGGCTGGATCGGGTGATTTATTGCTCCAGCTTCTCCAAAACCCTGTCGCCAGGGGTACGGATCGGCTGGATGATTGCCGGCAAATATCAGCAGGAAATCCAGCGCCTGCAGACCTTCAGTACTCATTCTGCGTGCAGCGTGACCCAGATGGGCATCGCGGCCTATCTGGAAAATGGCGGGTACGACAGGCATTTGCGCTTTATTCGCCAGGAATACCGTAAAAACCTCAGCGCCTTCCAGCTGGCGGTGCAGCAGCACTTCCCGGAAGGCACGCAGATGACCCGGCCCACCGGCGGTTTCATTCTGTGGGTCAGTTTGCCCGGGCGGGTCAATACTCAGGAACTGCACGTGCGCGCATTGCAGCAGGGCATCAGCATTGCGCCGGGGCTGATTTTCAGTAATACCGAACAGTTCAATCACTGTATCCGGCTCAATTGTGGCATTCCATGGAACCGTGAAGCCGAACGTGCATTGATGACCCTGGGCATGCTGGCCACGCAACTCTGCCAGGAGGTGGCAGCCGGGTTGTAATGGGTATGGGGATGTTTCCCGCGCTTGTCTTGTTGGCGGCAAAGGGTGAGCATATACGCCTCTGCCGTTTGTACCGTTGGGTCCATGAAACAGTTTTTTCCTGTCGCCTGGCTATTGATCTGCCTGTTTGTCAGTGTCCAGTCGGCAACCGTCATTGCCGCTTCTGCGCAGAAAAAACCTGCCAGCGGCAGTCCCCAGGCCGTGCCGAAAAAAGATCCGTCGGGGCAAAAAGCCACCGAGGTGAAAAAAACACCTGCGCCGGTGAAAAAGCGCCCGCCCATTGCCGCCAAATCGAAACCGGCCAGTGAGGTCCTGAAAACCGAGATCCCGTCAGCCCACCTGGATCTGCGCCTGCCCAAGGGCATGGTCGACGAGTTGAAGCCGATCGGCACCGTGCCATTGCCCAAGCGCGAACCCTTGTTGCCACCGATGTTCGGTGACAAGAGCAGCGACAGTCCTTTCCAGCTCAATGGGCGATTGCTCAGCAACGAAATGCAGCTGCAATTGCGCAATGAAGAACGCCGGGACGTTGAGGGCGCGGCGCTGGATTTCGAATTCAAACAGTAATCCATCCTGATTCGCGACCCGCAGGGTAGACACTTTGTCGGAGACTGGCCGGTCACACACCTTTGTGCTGAAAAACCCGCCAGCGGGTAATTTAAAACAACTGTTTTAGCGGGTACTCTGTGTCACGTCTATTAACACATTGCTCGTCGCGAGGAGCTTGTCGTCATGAAATGCCGTGAGGGCTGTGGCGCCTGTTGCATTGCCCCTTCCATCAGTTCACCGATTCCCGGCATGCCCAACGGCAAGGCGGCCGGAGAGCGCTGCCTGCAGTTGTCGGCCGAAAACCTGTGCAATATTTTTGGCCAGCCGGAACGGCCGACGGTGTGTTCGGCGTTCGACGCCGACCCCGAGGTCTGTGGGAGCAGCAGTGAAGAAGCCATCAGGCTGATTGGCTGGTGGGAGCAAATGACGGCGGCGTGATGTGTGGGCTTGCACCTGCGATCACCTGCGAAACACCTGAAGGTGTTCGCCGGTGCAAGCCCAACGAACGGAACTTCAACAATAAGGAATAACACTATGGGTTCGCTGCATCGTATTGCTCTGTTGTGTGGTTTGACGGCTGTGCTGGCCACCTCGGTCGCCCAGGCCGAAGACTGGAAAGTCGCCAAGAACGAAGACGGCATCAAGATCTCCCTGAGTGAAGTGGCCGGGTCCGATTACAAGGCCTACCAGGGCGTGACGTTGATGAAGACCACCATGGCCAAGCTGCGCGCGTTGCAAGAGGATGTGTCGGGAGCCTGCGCCTGGATTCACGAATGTAAAACCCAGAAGCTGCTCAAGCACGAAGGTGATCAGAGCTGGACCTACACCCAGTTCAATACCCCGTGGCCCGTCACTCCCCGCGATTCGGTGATGCACATCACCACCGTCGAAGGCGCCGACGGCAGCCTGACCCGCAAGCTCGAAGGTGTACCCAAGTACCAGCCTGAGGAAAAAGGGTTTGTCCGCGTGGCCAAGGTCGAAGGTTTCTGGAAGTTCGTACCCAAGGGCGATCAGATTGAAGTGACCTATCAGGTGCACACCGAGCCTGGCGGCAGCGTGCCGTCGATGGTGGCCAACAAGTTCGTGGTGGATGCGCCATTCAATACCTTGAAAGCCCTCAAGGAACGCGCCGAGAAGTAACGGCGGGTTTTTTGAACAGGCTTGAGCGGATGCCCCGAATGTTTCGGGGCGTTTTGCATACGGGACTGCGCTTTTATTTTGTTTCCGAATTATTCGTTGCACAGAATTTTCACCAGCCCTCCAGGACAATTCTCCGCGCTCCTGCAATCTGCCGTGCATTGCAGTGACCTGGATGAAAGAACGGCAGGGGAGGGAGTAATCAATGGCAATGCTGCCGTTGATCGTGCAACATTTGTGCTCCGCGCAAACCCCGCAGCCAGGTAATGGCCAAAAGAGGGTAAGGCGCAGCTGTATTTTTGAAACTTCAACTTCCAATGGGTCCTAAAACGACATGGCAATCCCGGACGCCCTGAATCAGCAGCGAGCTTCTAATCGCCTGCTGCAACCGACCGTCAAATCACATCTGGCCTACACGCTGTTGTGTGCCCTGGTCATGATGGTCATGTTCAGCCTGCTGCGCGTCGCGCTGCTGGTCTACAACCGCGAAATGATCCTCGACACACCGGCCTCGACCTTTTTCGAAGCGTTCGCCAACGGCTTGCGTTTCGACCTGCGTCTGGTGGTCTACCTCAGTATCCCGTTGCTGTTGTCGCTGTTCAGCGTCCGGGCCATGGCAGCGCGCGGTTTTTTCCGCTTCTGGCTGACGGTCGTCTCCAGCATCGCGCTGTTCCTGGGCCTGATGGAGATGGACTTCTACCGCGAGTTCCACCAGCGCCTCAACGGCCTGGTCTTCCAGTACGTCAAGGAAGATCCGAAAACCGTGATGAGCATGCTCTGGTACGGTTTCCCGGTGGTCCGCTATCTGCTGGCCTGGGTCGTAGGCACCTGGCTGCTGAGCATGGCATTCAAGGGTGCCGACCGTGCGACCCGTCCCCGCGGCCCGTTCAGTGGCGGCAGCATCAGCACACGCCAGGTTGCCCCGTGGTATGCGCGCATCGGCGTGTTCGTGGTTTGCCTGCTGATCTGCGTGGTCGCCGCCCGTGGCACCCTGCGTCAAGGCCCGCCACTGCGCTGGGGTGATGTCTACACCACCGATTCGAACTTCGCCAACCAGTTGGGCCTCAACGGCACACTGTCGCTGGTTGCCGCGGCCAAGAGCCGGATGTCCGAAGATCGCGACAATATCTGGAAGGCCACCCTGCCGCAGCCGCAAGCCCAGCAAGTGGTGCGCGACCTGCTGGTGATGCCGGACGACAAGCTGGTGGATGCCCAGACCGCAGCAGTTCGCCGTGACTACACGCCGCCGGCCGACAAGACCCTGCCGATCAAGAACGTCGTCGTGATCCTGATGGAAAGCATGGCCGGTCACTCGGTGGGCGCACTCGGCGGGCCGGGCAACATCACGCCGTACCTCGACCAGTTGTCCAAGGAAGGCCTGCTGTTCGACCGCTTCTTCTCCAACGGTACCCATACCCACCAGGGTATGTTCGCGACCATGGCCTGCTTCCCGAACCTGCCGGGCTTCGAATACCTGATGCAGACCCCGGAAGGCAGTCACAAGCTGTCCGGCCTGCCTCAGTTGCTCAGCGCCCGTGATTTCGACGATGTGTATGTCTATAACGGCGATTTCGCCTGGGACAACCAGTCGGGTTTCTTCAGCAACCAGGGCATGACCAACTTCATCGGGCGTAACGATTTCGTCAACCCGGTGTTCTCCGATCCTACCTGGGGTGTGTCCGACCAGGACATGTTTGACCGTGGCCTGGTGGAGCTGAAGAAGCGTGAAGGTGGCAAGCCGTTCTATGCCTTGCTGCAAACCCTGTCCAACCACACGCCATACGCCTTGCCGACGCCATTGCCGGTCGAGCGCGTGACCGATCGTGGCAGCCTGAATGAACACCTTACCGCCATGCGCTACTCCGACTGGGCGCTGGGCCAGTTCTTCGAGAAGGCGCGCAAGGAACCGTACTTCAAGGAAACCCTGTTCGTCATCGTCGGTGACCACGGTTTTGGCAACGAGCGCCAGATCACCGAAATGGACCTGGGCCGCTTCAACGTGCCGATGCTGATGATCGCCCCGGGTGTTCAGGAAAAGTTCGGTCAACGTGATCATACCGTGGGCACCCAGATCGACATCGTGCCGACCATCATGGGGCGCATTGGTGGTGAAGTTCGTCATCAATGCTGGGGTCGCGACCTGCTCAACCTGCCTGAAGGCGATGTCGGTTTCGGTGTGATCAAACCGTCCGGCAGCGAGCAGACCACGGCCCTTCTCACGGCGGACCAGATTCTTGTGCTGCCCAAGGACAAGGACATGGAACCCAAGTTGTATCAGTACGAGTTGGGCGCCACACCGCGCACCGAGGTCATTGCCGATCCTGCGCGCACAGCCGAGTTGAAACTCAAACTCGAAGCGTTCCTGCAAACGGCGACCAAGAGCTTGCTGGACAACACCGCCGGTGTGGTTGACGGCACGCCTGACTAAGCGTTTCGGTAGCGAGGAACAAATGGGCTGATATCAGCCCTTCAAGCCTCGCTTGGGAACCCGGGCAGCAAAAAACAGAATCCGATGCCACAGGCATCGGATTTTTTTTATGCGTCGCGGGTGCTCAAGGGCGTAATCGAGGGGCCTACCTGTCAGGTTTGACAGTAGACAGCTTTGTGCAAAGTGCGTTTTATGACGCAGCCGGGTGCCTGATTCAGCGTTTGCAAGAGTGACGTTAGAGCGGGCCGCGTAGCAAGGATGAGTGAGGCTTTGCGTCATGAATAAGTCTGTCGGGATGGGGCGTACGCTATGGCTCGTGATGGCGCTGGGCGCAAATATCGTCCTGTTGGTTTCCTCCATGTCGGAAGTATCACCGGTGCAGCCTCCCTGGTGTCCGGCGCATGCCCATGAATCAGGCAAGGTCTATGACCAGGTGCAACAAGCAGAGCGCTCCGACCCGCCAATGGAGTGCTGGAGCGATGAATACGATCCGGCGCAATATCCTGACAGTTGGCAGTGGTGTCGGCGCATAACCAGCGAGCCACTTCTGGCAAGCCGGCAAAGATGCCTGAAATGATCCCGGTGACAAAAAACTTCAAAAAAAATGCCAGTCAGGTTATCTGACTGGCATTGAGTCTTGCGCGCTTGAGTGGGTCTTTTACATCTTCATATCTTGCCGAGCAGTAACAGGATCAGTATCACCACCAATACCACGCCGATAATACCGGACGGGCCATAACCCCAACTTCTGGAGTGCGGAAAGACCGGTAAACCGCCGATCAGTAACAGGATCAGAATGATCAGAAGAATTGTGCCCATGTCTATTTCCTTGTTGAAAGTGTTCGGGAAAGTTTTCGCCTTTTACTGTCAGCAGGAATGAATAAAATTCGCGCTGCCTAAAATTTCCGACTGGTGCGAAGCCAAGAAAATTCCATGTTTTTTTACTGTTTTTCGAAAAACACATTATTTCCTTTTGGCAATTTGAACGGCGCTCTTTCCCATTCAGGGGGGCTGTGGTTATCGCGCAGTTTGCCTGGGCCATTCAGCAATCTGATGGAGCGTGGGTCCGGCAATATCCTTCGCTACACTCGACACATCTTCCCCGGAACAACAAGGCTGTTTGCTATGCAAAATCGCATGATGATCACTGGTGCGGGCTCGGGCCTGGGGCGCGAAATCGCGCTGCGCTGGGCACGTGAAGGCTGGCAGCTGGCCTTGTCGGATGTCAGCGAACCCGGTTTGCAGGAGACGCTGAAACTGGTTCGCGAAGCCGGCGGCGACGGTTTTGTCCAGCGCTGTGATGTACGTGATTACAGCCAGCTGACAGCGTTCGCCCAGGCCTGTGAAATCAAGCTCGGCGGTATCGATGTCATCGTCAACAATGCCGGCGTGGCCTCGGGCGGGTTCTTCAGCGAACTGTCCCTGGAGGACTGGGACTGGCAGATCGCGATCAACCTGATGGGCGTGGTCAAGGGGTGCAAGGCGTTCTTGCCACTGTTGGAAAAAAGCCAGGGCAAGATCATTAACATCGCGTCGATGGCCGCTCTGATGCAGGGGCCGGCAATGAGTAACTACAACGTGGCCAAGGCCGGTGTGGTGGCGCTGTCGGAAAGCCTGCTGATCGAGCTGGCACATCAGGAAATAGGCGTGCATGTGGTTTGCCCATCGTTCTTCCAGACAAACCTGCTGGATTCCTTCCGCGGCCCGACGCCGGCCATGAAGGCTCAAGTCGGCAAATTGCTGGAAAGTTCACCCATCAGCGCTGCCGATATTGCCGACTACATCTATCAGCAGGTAGCCGCCGGCGAGTTCATGATCCTGCCGCACGAACAGGGACGCATGGCTTGGGCGATCAAGCAGAAAAACCCGCAATTGCTGTACAACGAAATGACCGTCATGGCCGACAAAATGCGCGCCAAGGCCAAGCAGACCGCGAGCTGATCTTGCCCGCCGGCAGCGCTGTCGTTAGGGTGGCCGTCATCGGTCATCCTCGCGAGGCGCTTGCATGCTCAACTATCTGTGGTTTTTTCTCGCGGCGCTGTTCGAAATTGCCGGTTGCTTCGCCTTCTGGATGTGGCTGCGTCAGGGTAAAAGTGTGTGGTGGGTGCTGCCGGCGCTGTTCAGCCTGACCTTGTTCGCGCTGTTGCTGACTCGTGTCGAGGCGACCTATGCCGGTCGGGCCTATGCCGCTTACGGTGGCATCTACATCATCGCTTCGATCGGCTGGCTGGCGCTGGTCGAGCGCATTCGTCCGCTGGGTTCGGACTGGCTCGGCATGGCGCTGTGTGTGATCGGGGCGGGCATCATCCTGTTCGGACCGCGGTTCTCTGCGTCCTGACTCAACCTTCGTGTCAGATCTTTCCTTCAGAGGGGCGAGTCATCGCTGTAGGGAAGGACTGATTTGCTGCCGTTGCATTGTAGGGACGCCGCACACGGGGCATCTTCAAGGGCCGGTAACCCCTGAAGGACACAGACAATGCTCGTACTCACCCGCGTTGTAGGCGAAGTGATTTCCATCGGTGACAACATTTCCTTGCGCGTTCTCGCTGTAAACGGCAATAGCATCCGTTTTGGCGTCGAAGCGCCTCGAGACGTCAGTGTGCACCGCTCCGAGATTTACGATCGCATCCAGGCCAAGCTGGCGAAAACCAAGGAGGGCTGAGATTGTCAGTCGAACAGGTGCTTGGGCACATCATGCTTGAGCATCAGCTGGCACTGCTCGCTTTCCGGGTCGAAAACAATCAGTGCCTGGCCTTTGGTCAGCGCCTGGCGCACGCGTAGCACGCGGGTTTCCAGTGGTGTGTCATCACCATTGTCGGTGCCGTCACGGGTCACGAAGTCCTCGATCAGGCGGGTCAGGGTGTCGACTTCAAGTTGGTCGTGGGGGATCAGCATAGGCACCTCGCTAAACAATCGCGCGATGCTACGGCGAAAGGCCCATGACGGCTACCCAAGATTCCCCAAGCACCTGCACAGGTGTTGTGTTTATTCAGTCAGCAGTTGAGTCATTCAGCTATCTGACCGCTGCCCTACCAGGCTGTCCACGGGCGGCACCCGCGTGTCGCTTTCCATCTGCGTGTCATGTTCGAGCTGATGACTGAACCGATCCAGTGATCCCTTGGCCGGTTGTGCATCGCTGGCGAACACCGGCGGGCTGAGAATGTAGGCGCCGAGCAGGCGGCTCAGGGCTGCGAGACTGTCGATGTGGGTGCGCTCGTAGCCATGGGTGGCGTCGCAGCCGAAGGCGAGCAGGGCGGTGCGTATGTCATGGCCGGCGGTGACTGCCGAGTGCGCATCGCTGAAGTAATAGCGGAACAGGTCGCGACGCGCCGGCAACTCGTTGTCACTGGCCAGGCGCAGCAGGTGCCGCGACAAGTGATAGTCATAGGGGCCGCCGGAATCCTGCATGGCAACGCTCACCGCGTGTTCACTGGAGTGTTGGCCGGGCGCGACCGGCGCGATGTCGATGCCGACGAACTCGCTGACGTCCCAAGGCAGTGCAGCCGCTGCGCCACTTCCGGTTTCCTCGGTGATGGTGAACAGTGGGTGACAGTCGATCATCAGCTCTTCACCGCTGTCGACGATGGCCTTGAGCGCCGCCAGCAGCGCTGCCACACCGGCTTTGTCGTCCAGGTGACGGGCACTGATATGACCGCTTTCGGTGAACTCCGGCAAAGGATCAAAGGCGACGAAATCGCCGACACTGATGCCCAGGGAATCGCAATCGGCGCGGGTGGCGCAATAGGCGTCCAGGCGCAGCTCGATGTGATCCCAACTGATCGGCATTTCATCGACGGCGGTATTGAACGCATGCCCGGAAGCCATCAGCGGCAACACGCTGCCACGGATCACGCCATTATCGGTAAACAGACTGACGCGACTGCCCTCGGCAAAGCGGCTCGACCAGCAACCGACCGGGGCGAGTGTCAGGCGCCCGTTGTCCTTGACCGCGCGTACCGCCGCGCCGATGGTGTCGAGGTGGGCGGAAACGGCGCGATCGGGGCTGTTTTTCTTGCCCTTGAGCGTGGCGCGGATGGTGCCGCGGCGGGTCATTTCGAACGGAATGCCCAGCTCTTCCAGGCGTTCGGCGACGTAGCGCACGATGGTGTCGGTGAACCCGGTCGGGCTGGGGATGGCGAGCATTTCCAGCAGGACTTTTTGCAGGTAGGCAAGATCGGGTTCGGGAATTTTATGGGTCATGGAAACTCCTGATGAGTTGAGGCCATCGATGGTTTCGATGAGGTGAATCTTTGTCGTCCGGACGGGTCCCTTCGCGGGCAAACCCGCCCTCACAGGTTTCAGTGGTGGACACAAAATTTGTGCGCGGCGCCGATCACTGTGGGAGCGGGCTTGCCCGCGAAGGGGCCAATCCGGACACCACACAACTACAAAACCGCCGGCTGACTATGGGGAAACAACAAATCCACAAACCGCTCCGCCGTCGGCTGCGGTTCGTGATTGGCCAGCCCGGCGCGCTCGTTGGCTTCGATAAACACATACTCCGGCTGATCGGCGGCTGGCACCAGCAGGTCGAGACCCACCACGGGAATGTCCAGCGCCCGCGCTGCGCGTATCGCCGCGTCCGCCAGGGCCGGATGGAGGATCGCCGTCACGTCCTCAAGAGTCCCGCCGGTATGCAGATTGGCCGTACGCCTTACGAACAGATGCTCACCGGCCGCCAGGATGCTGCTGTAGTCGTACCCGGCCGCATGCAAGGTGCGCTGGGTTTCATGATCCAGCGCGATTGTGCTTTCGCCGCCGGTAGCCGCCTGGCGCCGCCGGCTCTGGGCTTCAATCAGGGCGCCGATGGTGTGTTGGCCATCGCCGATCACTTCGGCCGGTCGACGAATCGCTGCGGCGACCACTTCAAAGCCGATCACCACAATCCGCAGGTCGAGGCCTTCGTGGAAGCTTTCCAGCAGCACATGGCTGTCGAACCCTTGGGCAGCGTCGATGGCTTGCTGGACCTCCTCGAAGGTTTGCAGATCCACCGCCACCCCTTGTCCCTGTTCGCCATCCAGCGGCTTGACGACCACGCGCTGGTGCTCGTCAAGGAACGCCAGGTTATCGTCGGCGTTACCTGCCAGTTGCTGGCTTGGCAGGTTCAGGCCCGCGGCCTTGAGCACCTTGTGGGTCAGGCTCTTGTCCTGGCACAGGCTCATGCTGATGGCGCTGGTCAGATCGCTGAGGGACTCGCGGCAGCGCACCCGGCGCCCGCCATGGCTGAGGGTAAACATTCCGGCTTCGGCGTCATCGACCTGTACATCGATACCGCGCCGATGAGCTTCCTCGACGATGATCCGCGCATAGGGATTGAACTCCGCTTGAGGGCCCGGCCCCAGAAACAGTGGCTGGTTGATGCCGTTCTTGCGCTTGATGGCGAAGGTCGACAGGTTGCGAAAACCAAGCTTGGCGTACAGGCTTTTCGCCTGGCGGTTGTCGTGCAGTACGGAGAGGTCTAGATAGGCCAGGCCGCGACTCATGAAATGCTCGATCAAATGCCGCACCAGTACTTCACCGACACCCGGCCGAGCACACTGCGGGTCGACCGCCAGGCACCACAGGCTACTGCCGTTTTCCGGATCGTTGAACGCTTTGTGATGATTGAGCCCCATGACGCTGCCGATGACCGCGCCGCTGTCTTCGTCTTCGGCCAGCCAGTACACCGGGCCGCCCGCGTGTCGCGGGGTGAGCAGGGTGGCATCGATAGGTAGCATGCCGCGCGCCTGGTATAGATGATTGACCGCCTGCCAGTCTGCTTCGCTTTGTGCACGGCGAATGCGGAACCCGCGAAACACCCGGGTCGCCTGACGGTAATCAGTGAACCACAGGCGCAAGGTGTCGGACGGGTCGAGGAACAGTTGGGCCGGCTCCAGCCCCAGCACTTGCTGCGGCGCGGCGACATACAAGGCAATGTCGCGTTCGCCGGGCTGTTCGTTGAGCAGTTCCAGGGCCAGGCTCGCCGCGTCTGCGAAGGTATGGCCAATCAGCAGCCGGCCCCAACCGCAATGCACGGCAATCGGCGCCGCGCCGAGTTCACTGCCGTCTTCGGCCAGGCGCGCCTGCAGGCGCTCGTAGGAGGGTGTCTGGCCGCGCAACAGGCGTTGGTTGATAGCCGTGGCGTGAGGTTTCATTGATCAGATTCCTTGTTCACTGAGCCACAGATTGAGGGCCGCCAGTTGCCACAGCTTCGAGCCACGCAACGGCGTCAATTGACCTTGCGGATCGGTCAGCAGACGGTCGAGCATGGCCGGCTTGAACAGGCCGCGATCCTGGCTCGGATCGAGCAGGAGTTCACGCACCCAATCCAGGGTGTCGCCCTGCAGATGCTTGAGACCCGGCACCGGGAAGTAACCTTTTTTGCGGTCGATGACTTCACTCGGAATCACCAGGCGAGCGGCTTCCTTCAGGACTTGCTTGCCACCGTCCGGCAGCTTGAATTTGCCCGGCACCCGCGCCGACAACTCCACCAGCCGGTAATCGAGAAACGGCGTGCGCGCTTCCAGGCCCCAGGCCATGGTCATGTTATCGACGCGTTTGACCGGGTCATCCACCAGCATCACCGTGCTGTCCAGACGCAAGGCCTTGTCTACCGCGGCGTCGGCACCTGGTTGGGCGAAATGCTCTTTGACGAAGTCGCCAGCGGCGTCATTGGCCATCAGCCATTTCGGCTGCACGGTGGCGGCGTATTCGTCGTAACTGCGGTCGAAAAACGCTTCGCGGTACGCCGCGTACGGATCGCTGGCACCGTCCACCTGGGGATACCAGTGGTAACCGGCGAATAGCTCGTCCGCACCTTGGCCGCTTTGCACCACCTTGCAGTGTTTGGCCACTTCCCGGGACAACAGGTAGAAGGCGATGCAGTCATGGCTGACCATCGGTTCGCTCATGGCGCGGAACGCCGCCGGCAATTGCTCGATGATTTCTTTTTCGTCGATGCGCAGTTGGTGATGCCGGGTGCCGTAGTGTCTGGCGATCAGGTCCGAATACTGGAACTCGTCACCGCGCTCGCCACCGGCATCCTGGAAGCCGATGGAAAAGGTCGACAGGTTGTCCACGCCGACTTCGCGCAACAGGCCCACGAGCAAGCTGGAGTCGACGCCGCCCGACAACAGTACGCCGACATCCACCGCCGCCCGTTGGCGGATGGCTACCGCGTCGCGGGTGCTGTCGAGCACGCGGTCGCGCCAGTCTTCGAGGGTCAGATTCATCTCGTCGGCATGTGGGCCGTAGGGCAGGGTCCACCAGGTTTTCTGTTCGGTGCGGCCGTCGGCTTCAATGCGCATCCAGGTGGCTGGCGGCAGCTTTTCGATACCTGCCAGCAGGGTGCGTGGTGCCGGAACCACCGCGTGGAAATTCAGATAATGATTGAGGGCCACCGGATCAAGGATCGGGTTGATATCGCCGCCCTTGAGCAGCGCCGGCAGCGCCGAGGCAAAGCGCAAGCGCTGGCCGGTGCGTGACAGGTACAGCGGCTTGACGCCGAGCCGGTCGCGGGCGATGAACAGGCGCTGGGCATCGCGCTCCCAGATGGCAAAGGCAAACATGCCGTTGAGTCTGGGCAGCAACGCTTCGCCCCAGGCGTGATAACCCTTTAGCAACACTTCGGTGTCACCACCGGAATAGAAGGCATAACCGAGCGCTTCAAGCTCGGCGCGCAGTTCCGGGAAGTTGTAGATCGCCCCGTTGAAGGCCAGGGACAAGCCCAGTTGGTTGTCGATCATCGGCTGCGCCGAGCCGTCCGACAGGTCCATGATTTTCAGGCGCCGGTGGCCCAGGGCGATCGGTCCCTGGCTGTGAAAGCCCCAGGCGTCGGGGCCACGAGGGGCCAGGTGATGGGTGATTCGTTCAACTGCCGCGAGGTCGGCAGGTTGATGATCAAAACGTAACTCGCCAGCTAATCCGCACATAAATTCCTTACCGGTTTTTCCGTTGGGGAGGGTCAATCGCTGCCACGCCAAAACGGCGGGCACTCAGAAACTGACCCGGCTGATTGCTCGGAGTTTTATATCGATCGGTTATAAGCAGCTGTGACGGACGAATGGCAGGCAATGCTCAAACGAGTGTTGAAGTGGCGGTAAATAATGCTGCGATGCATGGGAATAGTTGCTTGGATGCGCACGAATCGGACCCGGTATTCGAATTATTCATCGGCGTTCGCAAGCATTAGGCTGACAGATTCTGGACGCAATAAGGACATTGCACATGCTGCCTACCGCAATCACGGCACCCGCTGTCGTTACAGTCACTTCCGAACAACGCCTTGAGGCTTTACTGCTCCATACGGCTGACCTGGACAAAGCCCAAGCTCTACAGCAATCCATTCCCCAGTGGCTGATCGCGGCCGACCTGAGCGTGGTGCAGGGCCTGAAGACCGCGCTGGAACAGAGTCAGCCTTGTTACACCAAGGCCACGCAAGTACTCGCAAGACTCAAACCGCTGGATGAGTTCTGCAAGCAGGAACTGACGAGTAAGCTCAAGGAAAAGTGGAGCACCGAGGTCGACGTCGAGCGTGACACCCTGGAGATCATCAAATCGAAGTTTAACTCGACAGGGCTGGCTCCTATCGGTTTCCTGGAAGGGACCACCACCACATCCCGCAGTCTGCTTCAGGCTGCAATGGAGAACTTCACATCCGCGGAAACCAGGACTGGAGGCATCCCCACGCAGTCGTTGATAAAAATCAACGATCAGCCCCAGTCAGGCTCGCAAATCACCCCGGGCAATTTCGCCACGCTTTGCCGTGAGCTTGATCTCGGTACCCGCTACCAGACTCACATCAATGACGTTCTGAAATTGCCGGCCAAACCTGTCGCAGATGCCCCCGTCGATGTTCGCGCGTCCACCAGCGATATCCGGCAACTGAAGCTGCTGGACATGCAAGTCGCTGCTCATATCGCCTACCTGAAAAAGCACATCAGCAAAGATGCGTACACCATGCTGTTGAGTGTGATCGAACAGAATCTCCCGGCGGCGCAATGCACAGAGGCGCGCTTTGATGGCGCTGCGGTGATCTGGCAAGGCTTGACGGTTCACGACTGCTGCATTTGTAGCGCGCTGATATTCAGCAAGGCGTCGATCGATACCGCCCCCTTGGCCAAGTGTGTTGTGTATATGCCGAACGAACCCCGGCGCCCCTTGTATGAGTACCCCTCTCTGAAGGATTTCAAGGACTATCTCGAGCTCCACTTGCAAAGCAAGAGTTACAAAAAACACTTTGTCGAGCATTACCTTCCTGGTCCGGACAAGAGCGATTTCTTCACTCATTTCAACAAAGACCGCAAGTTAGGCACGCTCGTCGCCATGCCTGTCGACACTGACGTGGCAGACTTTTTGTTCAGTGCGTTTCTCAGCAAAACCCAGAAGGACGCGCGCAACCTTGCCGTACCGACGGCGGATGTCGATGAGCAGCAACGGGAAAAAAATATCCAGGCATTGCTGGATGCAGGCCTGTTACTGCTCAATGCCGCCGCGTTTTTTGTGCCGGTGATTGGTCAGGTGATGTTGACGGCGGCGGTGGTCGAAATCGTCAGTGAAGTCTATGAAGGTGTGCAGGACTGGTCGCACGGCGAGCATCATCAAGCGCTTTCGCATCTGCTCAATGTGGTGGAAAGCCTCGCGCAAATGGCTGCCTTTGCGGCAGGCGGCAAGATCGTTTCGGCAGCCATCAGCAAAGGCGTGAAAGAACAGGCGGCATTCTTCGACGGCTTCGAGGCAGTGACCCGCGCTGATGGTAAAGCGAGGCTTTGGAAGCCGGACCTTGAGCCCTATCGGCAAGCTTCGACGCAGGCCGCGGACTTGCAGGCGGATTCGCAGGGCATCTACCGCGATGGCGAGCTCACGTCGATCAGCCTGGATGGGGCCAGCTACCGCGTTTCCCGCAATGCTGCGCAGCAGACATGGCAGATCAACCATCCCGGGCACTCGGACAGATTCCAGCCAGCCATCGAAAGAACCGTGGAAGGCGGCTGGCGACATGCCTACGAGCATGCCCATGAATGGCCTGACGGCGCTTACGCGCTGCGGCGTACGGCTCCGCGCCTGAGCGATCTGGGTGACGATCTGACGGCGATTGCCGACATCACTGGAATGTCACCCGCCAGCTTGCACCGTTTGCACGAAAGCAACCTCAATCTGCCGCAGCGGTTCAATGATTGCGTCGAGCGTTTCAGGCTGAACCGCAGAGTCAACGCGGTAATCAGTGCCATGGAGCAGGGCGAGACCGCGAACACGGACTATGTGCAGGAGCAATTGCAGACCTTGCCAAGGTTGCCTGGCTGGCCAGCGGAGCGCTTCATTGAAGTGCTCGGAGAAGGAGAAGGAGAAGGAGAAGGAGAAGGAGAAGGAGACGGAGAAGCGAAAGGGAATGTCTCACGCTTTCCGCAAACCGCGTCAGCGGTTGATAAGGTTAACTGCCTGGAGGTTACCCAGGCGGAACTTGACTCGGGTCGGTTGCTCGATAGGGTCATCAGTGACCTGCACGAGAATGACGTCGAAGCGCTGATCGGCTCAGCGCAGACCGCCACGAAATCGCAACTGTTGGCCGGGAAAATCGCTGCGCACCTCAAAAGTGATCGCCAGCCATTGCTCGATTGGCTCTATAGCGCCCATGACGGCACCGCCACCGGTGACGTCGCTACGCTACGCGAACAGTTCCCTGACCTTCCCAACCGGGTCAGTCAGGAGTTGCTCGATAATGCCTCTGCCCGAGATCGCACCTTTCTCAAAGAACGCAGGATCGGGTTGGACCTGGCGCAACAGGCCCGGGAGACCCAGTTCGCAATCAGGCAGGATCGAGCACTTGCCGGATTGCACCAGCCACAATTGGCAAATGCCGACACTGACAATCTGGCCCTGAGATTGATGGATCAGTTGCAGGGCTGGGATGACGATTTGCGCCTGGAAGTACGCCAGGACTCGGAAAGTGGCACGCTGCTGGACAGCGTGGGCAAAGAAGGGGCGTCACAGCGCAAAATCATCGTCAAAACCTCCGGCGGCTACCAGGTCACCTCAATCGATGGTGCTTCGTCGCACAGCAAAACTTCCAGGCACCTGGTTGAGTCGATCTACCATGCATTGCCGCAAAGCCAGCGCACGCGCATGTCCTTCACGGGCGTCGACACCGTGGATATCCACACGCTGCGCTCACGATTGTTTGTGGCCGCCGCTCGTGACCCTCAGCGTACCGGCAAGGTGCTGCGCAATGAGCGCAGTGAGGTCGCGCAACACCTTGCCGGGTGTACCCAGGCGGATCCGCCCGCTGCGGGTTCTTACGCAAGAGCGCTGGTTCGCAAAGTCAGAAAACTATACCCCACGTTCAATGATGCCCAGGTGTCAGCCTTTCTCGATGAGGCGGGCAGCGATATGACGTCACGGGTAACCCGGCTCAAGGAGCTAAAGCAGCAGCTCAAGGCCTTCCTCAAGGGGCTGTATGCATGGCGCGACGATGAGGTGCAAATGGCCAAATTGCCGGGGCAGCTCAATGATATTCGGGTCGGCCGACGCCATGTGGCCAATGCCATCGAAAATTGCTGGCGCCGTGTAACGCCGCCGCGCTGGCCGCAAAACCCGGCGCTGACCACGCTCAAGCTTGAGGGCGAACCGGTAGGGCAACTGCCGACACTGACCGAGCAGGATGTCGCCCATGTGCGCATCCTTTCCATCAAGGATATGCAAGCGGACGATGAGCTGGCGTACTTCCTCAAGCCTTTCAAAAACCTGACCCGACTGGATCTGGACCGCAACAAGCTCACGCGATTGCCCGAAGCGCTCTCGCACATGCCGGCGCTGCAGCACTTGAGTCTGGATGGCAATCAGGTGGCACTGACCGAGCACACGCTGCGCAAGCTGGCCGATATGCGCGAGCTGCGTACCTTGAGGCTTACCGGCAACCGTCTGGGGGCTACGCTCGATGTTGGTAAAATGTTCAATTTGCAGGCGCTGTACCTGAACGATACCTATGCCACGGAGTTTCCCTTGGGGATAGGTAGTCTGCCCAATCTGGACATGGTGGACTTGCGTGGCAACGAGATTCGGGAACTGCCGCAGTGGGTGTTTCAACTCCCGGATCGAGTCGCCCAGGCTATCAACCTTCGTCTGAACCCATTGTCCACCGCAAGTCGAGCGAGTCTGATCACCCATAGAGACGCCACGGGTCAGGGGATGGGGTTTATCGCTAATGATGAGGCAATGATCAATGAACAAAGGGCCAGAGACTTGTGGATACCAAAATCGACCGAAGAACTTTATGCCAGTCGTAACCGCACGTGGCTCGCGCTGAAAAATGAACCCGCTGCCGGTGAGTTCTTTCGACTGCTGGCACAGGTCGGAGGCACGGCGGATACCCGTCATGTACGCGAAGACATGACTCGCCGGGTATGGACTGTGATCGACGCCGCTCAGGCCGATTCGGCTCTACGCGAGCAATTGCTGCCGATGGCCATGAGGGCCAACTGCTCCGATTCGGCGGCCATCATTTTCAGTAAACTTGAAGTGGCCGTCGAAGTCGACAAGGTGGTTCGCCAGGCCGTCAACGCTCACGACAGGGCGGCTCGCTTGTTGCAACTGGGCAGACGCCTGTTTCGCCAGGACTATCTCTCCAAAATAGCCAAGGAGGAGTTCACGGCCGATCCCAAGCTTGATCCGGTTGAGGTGGAGCTGGCTTATCGTACCGGTCTGGCCGAAAGGCTCGACCTGATCGGTCAGCCCAAACATATGAGGTATGCATCGCTTGCCGGTGTCACCCCGGCGAAACTCGATGCGGCGTATAACCGGGTCGTCAGCGCGGAGCTCGCGCCAGGGCTGGTGGAGTTCCTGAGCAAGCGCCCGTTCTGGAGCGACTTTTTGCGTGAGCACCACCCCAGGCAATTCACCGATGCCGCCGCACCCTTCCACCCCCGTGTACAAACGGCCTTCGAAAATCAGGCAACGCTTGGAGAAAATTATCGCAAGAAGGTCGACGGCATCATGGCAGAGATGCAAAAAGCTGAATCGCAGTTGCTGCAAAAATTGACCCGGGAGGCTATCAAGGCCGAGGACTTGAAGACCTGCTTCGCCCTGGATTGAGCCTTCAGGACTTGCCGCGGATCAAACGTCGCAAGGCAAAACGGTTGGGGTGACAGGCCTCTGCCACGGCCTTTGGCAGTGGCAGAGGCTCATCATCAAGCCACGCAGCCAGCAGTTCGCCGGATAATGGCGCGGTAATCAACCCTCGCGAGCCGTGACCGCTGTTGACGTACAGGCCATTGAGCCACGGGCAAGGGGTGTCCGGGGTTTGCCGGGCATCCTTGCTCAGGGCTTTATAGACGTCTGCAAATTCCGAGCTGTCTGCCAACGGACCGACAATCGGCAGGTAATCGGGGCTGGTACAGCGAAACGCTGCACGGCCTTCGAGCGCTTCGGGTTGCAGGTTCGCGGCACCGAGGCGTTGGAGCAGGTCGAGGGAAATTTCCTCGAGCATCTTCAGATTGCCTTCGTGTTCGGCGGCAGTCGGTGTCAGGTCGTCATTGTTGAAGTCAAAACTTGCGCCCAAGGTGTGTTCGCCCAGCCGTGCCGGGGCGACATAGCCCTCGGCGCAGACTACGGTGCTCAGGCTCTGGCTGGCAGAAGTCTGGGACAAGCGGGTGATCTGTCCGCGAATGCGTTTGAGTGGCAGATCGCGACTGAAGGAAAACCGCTTGATCTCGGCAGCACCGGCCAGCACCACCACCGGGGCCTCGGCGAGGAGCCTGTCTCCCTCCCAGGCCTGCCATTTTCCGTTTGTCTGGCGCAGCTCGAGTACATCGTGGTGGGTCAACAGCTGGATGTTCGGGTGTGCGGCTTGCCATTGGCACAACGCGGGGGGATGCACCCAACCGCCTTCGGGATAGAACAGCCCTCCCGATTGCAAATGGACGCCGGCGCGGATTTCGGCGTGTTCCCGATCGAGCACCTGCAGCAGATCGTCGGGAAACGCCGCCGCCAATTGCGCCTGACGCTCGGCTTCCTTGGCATTGAAAGCCAGTTGCAAAACACCGCAAGCGTCCCAGTCGACCCCGCGTTGCAGGGACTCCAGCAGACGACGGGTGTAGCCGAAGCCGCTGACGATCAATTGCGACAAGGCCGTCCCGTGGGCGGACAGCTTGAGATACAAAACACCCTGCGGATTGCCCGACGCTTCCCGGGCGAGGGCGTCGTGACGCTCCAGCAGACTGACCTGCCAGCCCCGCGCGGCGAAACTGGCGGCGCTGGCGCATCCGGCCAGGCCAGCACCGATTACCAATGCACGACGCTCACCGGCCAAGGGGGCGGGGCGGGCGAACCAGGGTTTGGCCTGTGCCGGTGGCGCTACATCCAGCGGCCAACCGAGGAACTCACCGCGAAGGATTTCCCATTTGTGGCCGATACCCGGCGTGCGTTTCATCTTGAAACCGGCAGCGTTGAGCAAGCGGCGTACCCAACCGGTGCTGGTAAAGGTGCTGATGGTCGAGCCTGGGGCGGCGAGACGTGCCAGTTCGGCAAACAGTTCGGCGGTCCACATGTCCGGGTTTTTCGCCGGGGCGAAGCCGTCGAGGAACCAGGCGTCGATTCGTGCGTCCAGTTGCGGCAGTTGTTCAAGGGCATCGCCGATCAGCAGGGTCAGGGTGACGCGGCCGTTGGCCAGGGTCAGACGCTGAAAGCCCTGATGGATCGCTACGTACTGCGCGAGCAATTGATCGGCAAACACCTTGAGTTCCGGCCACAGCGCCAGGGCGCGTTGCAGGTCGGCGGGGCTCAGCGGGTATTTCTCGACGCTGACAAAGTGCAGTCGCGCACCGGGCGCTGCGTGTTGCTCGAAAACCTGCCAGGCACACAGGAAATTCAGCCCCGTGCCGAAACCCGTTTCGCCGATGACCAGGCGCCCGCCCTGCGTCAGGGCGGCGAAGCGTTCCGCCAGGCGATTCTGCTCGATGAACACGTAGCGTGTTTCGTCCAGCCCCGACTTATCGGAGAAATAGACATCGTCGAACACTCGCGAATACGGGCGACCTTGGTCGTCCCAGTCGAGCTGGGCGTGGGGCAGTACAGGTTTCATGACAGGCTCGGCAACGGCAAGAGCGCCATTCTAGCTGATCGGCGTGCTGCCCAAGGTCGCGATCTTTTGACCTTTTTGCTCAACCGTGACTCTTTATCTCCGCTAGTCTTGCTCACATCTGGAAGGGAGTTACCCATGTTTGAGTCTGCCGAAATCGATCACGCCATCGACAAAGAAACCTATGACGCTGAAGTACCGGCGCTGCGCGAAGCGCTGCTCGAAGCGCAGTTCGAGTTGCAGCAGCAGCGGCGGTTTCCGGTGATCATTTTGATCAATGGTATCGAAGGCGCCGGCAAGGGTGAGACGATCAAGTTGCTCAATGAGTGGATGGACCCACGCTTGATCGAGGTCCGCACCTTCGATCAGCAAACCGATGAAGAACTGGCGCGACCAGCGGCCTGGCGCTACTGGCGGATGTTGCCGGCCAAGGGCCGCATGGGGATTTTCTTCGGCAACTGGTACAGCCAGATGTTGCAGGGGCGGGTGCATGGCGAGTTCAAGGACCCGCGGCTCGATCAGGCCATCAACGCCGCCGAGCGCCTGGAGAAGATGTTGTGTGACGAAGGCGCGCTGATCTTCAAATTCTGGTTCCACCTCTCGAAGAAGCAAATGAAGGCGCGTCTCAAGGCCTTGGCCGACGACCCGTTGCACAGCTGGCGCATCAGCCCGCTGGACTGGCAACAATCGCAAACTTACGACAAGTTCGTGAAATACGGCGAGCGTGTCTTGCGCCGTACCAGCCGTGACTACGCACCCTGGCATGTGATCGCCGGGATGGATGCGCACTATCGAAGCCTGGCGGTGGGCAGGATACTGCTCGAGGGCCTGCAGCAAGCACTGAAACGGCCCCGGGTTCACCCGGAGAAAGTCAGCGCCGCCCCGGTAGTTCCCAGTGTCGATCAAGTGAACCTGCTCGACAGCCTGGACCTGACCCTGCACCTGGAAAAGCAGGATTACGAGCAACAGTTGATCACCGAGCAGGCGCGGCTTTCCAGGTTGATGCGTGACAAGCGCATGCGCCGCCACGCGCTGATGGCCGTGTTCGAAGGCAACGACGCCGCAGGCAAGGGTGGGGCGATTCGCCGGGTGGCGGCGGCACTGGACCCACGTCAGTACAGTATCGTGCCGATCGCCGCGCCCACTGAAGAAGAGCGCGCGCAGCCGTATCTGTGGCGTTTCTGGCGGCACATTCCGGCGCGGAGCAAGTTCACCGTGTTCGACCGCTCCTGGTATGGCCGGGTGCTGGTGGAACGTATCGAAGGTTTTTGCAGCGCGGCGGACTGGTTGCGTGCCTACAGTGAAATCAACGATTTCGAAGAACAGCTGGAGGAGGCCGGGGTAATCGTCGTGAAGTTCTGGCTGGCCATCGACAAACAGACCCAACTGGAACGTTTTCAGGAACGCGAGGAAATTCCCTTCAAACGCTTCAAGATCACCGAAGACGACTGGCGCAACCGCGACAAATGGGACGACTACCGCGCAGCGGTCGGTGACATGGTCGATCGCACCAGCACGGAAATCTCGCCGTGGACGCTGATCGAGGCAAATGACAAGCGCTGGGCGCGGGTCAAGGTTCTGCGCACCATCAACCAGGCGCTGGAAGAGGCCTTCGAAAAATCCGACAAGCACAAAGGCCGCAAGTGAGCCGATGGTTACGCATACGCGGGGTGAATGATTGTCGCGGTCGGTGAAGGGCTGGACTTATGCTCGGTCCACTCTCAACCGACAACAACAATGAGGTATGCCATGCGTGAAGTGGTGATCGTCGACAGCGTGCGGACCGGGCTGGCCAAATCCTTTCGCGGCAAATTCAACATGACCCGCCCGGACGACATGGCGGCGCATTGTGTCGACGCCTTGCTGGTGCGCTCCGGTATCGACCCGGCCAGTGTCGAGGACTGCATCGTCGGCGCCGGTTCCAACGAAGGTGCCCAGGGCTTTAACATCGGTCGCAATGTCGCGGTGCTGTCGCGCCTGGGCATCGGCACGGCCGGCATGACCCTCAACCGCTTCTGCTCGTCGGGCTTGCAGGCGATCGCCATCGCCGCCAACCAGATCGCCTCGGGTTGCAGCGACATCATCGTCGCTGGCGGCGTCGAGTCCATCAGCCTGACCATGAAAAGCGTCAACACCGACAACCTGATCAATCCGCTGCTCAAGGAACAGGTGCCGGGCATCTACTACCCGATGGGGCAGACCGCTGAAGTCGTCGCCCGACGCTATGACGTCAGTCGCCAGGAGCAGGACTTGTACGCCCTGCAGAGCCAGCAACGCACGGCCCGGGCGCAGGCCGCCGGGCTGTTCGATGATGAGATCGTGCCGATGGCGGTGAAGTACCGCGTCGAAGACAAGGCCAGCGGCCAGGTGCAGATCCTTGAGGGCATTGTCGATCGTGATGACTGCAACCGTCCTGACACTACCCTGGAGAGTCTGGCCGGGTTGAAACCGGTGTTCGCCGAAGATGGGTCGGTGACGGCCGGCAACTCTTCACAACTGTCGGACGGCGCTTCCATGACGCTGGTGATGAGCCTGGAAAAAGCCCTGGAACTGGGGCTCAAGCCCAAAGCGTTCTTCCGTGGGTTTACCGTGGCTGGATGCGAACCGGACGAGATGGGTATTGGCCCGGTGTTTTCGGTGCCGAAACTGCTCAAGGCCAAAGGCTTGCAGGTTGCCGACATCGATCTGTGGGAACTCAACGAAGCATTCGCTTCGCAGTGCCTGTACAGCCGTAACCGGCTGGAGATCGACAATGACCGGTACAACGTCAATGGCGGTTCGATTTCCATCGGCCATCCATTCGGCATGACCGGTTCGCGCCAGGTCGGGCACCTGGTTCGCGAGTTGCAGCGACGTAATCTGCGTTATGGCATCGTCACCATGTGTGTAGGTGGCGGGATGGGGGCTACCGGGTTGTTTGAGGCGGTGCGTTAAGCCTGGATGTTCCTCGTTGTCAGTTAGATAGCCATCGCTGGCAGGCCAGCTCCCACAGGGGATTTGTGGCCGTACGCAAATTTTGTGTGCGCGGCAGATTCACTGTGGGAGCGGGCTTGCTCGCGAAGGCAGGCGCCGCGGTCTTTCACGTTACGACCCGCACAGTTTCATTCGCGGCGAGCACCCAACTGTCCCTGTGTGCCAAACGCCTCTGCCCTTAGAATGACCACTCTTGCCACTTGGGCTTTTGGGGTTCGCATGCACATTTCTTCGGGTCGCTGGGTGTACGGTCTGTTCCTGGCCTTGTTGACCGCTCTGCTGTGGGGAATCCTGCCGATCAAGCTCAAGCAAGTGCTGCTGGTGATGGACCCGGTGACCGTGACCTGGTTTCGCCTACTGGTCTCCGGTGGTTGCCTGTTCATCTATCTGGCGGCGACCAGGCGCCTGCCCAGCCGCAAAGCCCTTGGCCCGCGCGGTGGCTGGCTGGTGCTGATGGCGGTGCTCGGTCTGGTCGGTAACTACGTGTTGTATTTGATGGGCCTGAACCTGCTCAGCCCCGGCACGGCACAACTGGTGGTGCAGATGGGCCCGATCATGCTGCTGATCGCCAGCCTGTTTGTGTTCAAGGAGAGGTTCAGCCTGGGGCAGGGCATTGGCTTGCTGGTGTTGCTTATTGGCTTCGTGCTGTTCTTCAACCAACGCTTGAGCGAGCTGTTGAGTTCGCTGACTGATTACACCGCCGGCGTCCTGCTGGTGCTGCTGGCGTCCACCGTCTGGACCTTTTATGCCCTGGGGCAGAAGCAGTTGCTGTCGGTGTGGAATTCATTGCAGGTGATGATGGTGATCTACCTGTTTTGCGCGCTGTTGCTGACGCCCTGGGTGCATCCGCTCGAAGCGCTGCAACTGAGCCCGCTGCAAGGCTGGCTGTTGCTGGCGTGCTGCATGAACACCCTGATCGCCTATGGTGCGTTCGCCGAGGCGTTGGCCCACTGGGAAGCTTCACGGGTGAGTGCGACATTGGCGATCACGCCGTTGGTGACCTTCGCGGCCGTCGCGATGGCTGCGTGGTTATGGCCGGACTATGTGCACGCCGAGGCGATCAATGGTCTGGGGTATGGTGGCGCGGTGCTGGTGGTGCTGGGGTCGGCGCTGGTGGCGTTGGGGCCGTCGTTGATTGCCGGGGTCAAGGCGCGGCGTGTGCGCATGGCGGTGGGGCGGTAGACCGCGTTATCGTTCATCGCTGGCAAGCCCACACAAGGTTGTGTTGATCACAATTTTTGTGAACGACACAACCTTGTGGGAGCGGGCTTGCTCGCGAAGACGGACTAACAGGCGCTACAAGACTCAGCCCTTGGCCCCAGCCTCGAGCATATTCTCCGGCCTTACCCAGGCATCGAACTGTTCATCGGTCAGATACCCCAGCTGCAGTGCCGCTTCACGCAAGGTCAACCCTTCGCTGTAGGCCTTCTTGGCAATTTCCGCTGATTTGTCATAGCCAATGTGCGGGTTGAGGGCAGTCACCAGCATCAAGCCACGCTCCAGGTGCTCAGCCATTTTCTCTGCATCCGGTTCCAGGCCGGCGATGCAATGCTGCTGAAAGTTGCTGCAGCCATCGCCCAACAGACGGATCGACTGCAGCAGGTTATGGATGATCACTGGTTTGAACACGTTCAGTTGCAGGTGGCCCTGACTGGCGGCAAAGCCGATGGCAACGTCGTTGCCCATCACCTGACAGGCCAGCATCGACAGCGCTTCACACTGGGTCGGGTTGACCTTGCCCGGCATGATCGAGCTGCCCGGCTCGTTGGCCGGCAGTCGAACCTCGGCGAAACCTGCGCGCGGTCCGGAACCCAGCAGGCGCAGGTCGTTGGCGATTTTCATCAGGGTCACGGCGAGGGTTTTCAGCGCGCCGGACAACGTGGTCAGCGGCTCATGCCCGGCCAGGGCGGCAAACTTGTTCGGCGCGGTAACGAACGGCAAACCGGAAAGGGCTGCCAGTTCGGCGGCGATGGCTTCGCCGAAACCGTGGGGCGAATTCAGCCCGGTGCCGACCGCAGTGCCACCCTGGGCCAGTTCACACACAGCGGGTAATGCGCTGCGGATCGCCCGTTCGGCGTAATCCAGTTGCGCGATGAATGCCGATACTTCCTGGCCAAAACTGATCGGCGTTGCATCCATCATGTGGGTGCGACCGGTCTTGACCAGTTTCATATGACGGGCGGATAGCTCCGCCAGACCACCGGACAGTTCACTGATGGCCGGCAAAAGATGCTGCTGCACGGCCTGGGCCGCGGCGATGTGCATGGCCGTGGGGAAGCAGTCGTTGGAACTCTGGGAGCGATTGACGTGATCGTTGGGATGCACCGGCGATTTGCCCCCCCGGGGGTTGCCCGCCAGCTCATTGGCGCGACCGGCGATCACTTCGTTGACGTTCATGTTGCTCTGGGTGCCGCTGCCGGTCTGCCAGACCACCAGCGGGAACTGGTCGTCGTGCTCGCCGGCGAGCACTTCGTCGGCGGCCTGTTCGATCAGCCGGGCAATATCGGCCGGCACATCCCCATTGCGGTCATTGACCCGTGCCGCGGCTTTCTTGATCAGTGCCAGGGCATGCAGTACCGCCAGCGGCATACGTTCGGTGCCGATGGCAAAATTAATCAGCGAGCGTTGTGTCTGAGCGCCCCAATAGGCGTCATCGGGGACTTCCACCTGGCCAAGGCTGTCGGTTTCGATACGGCTCATCTTGCTCACTCCTGTAGGTCCGATTGCGCAGTTTAGGCCGTGCTGGACGGCCGGGGTTCCATCAATGTCGATTTGATCCATTCAACCCCTCTAATTCAGGCGCGACAAGGCTTGGGGTTGAGCGACACACTTTTTTAGGCGCAGAATGGACGCCCTTGGGGTTTTACCTCGCCTGCTAGAAAAGGAAACTCGATGACTCGTCTACGTGCCATCTGTACCGCGGTTGCACTGGTTTGCGCCAGCGGCCAGGTTTTTGCCGATACCGCCAGCCACAACGCCAGTGCCGAGGCTTTTCTGACCATGGCGCACGCTGACAAACTGGGCACTCCGGTGTACATGCAAGTTCAGCAGATGTTTGCTCAGCGTTTCGCACAGACCAAAGCCCCTGAATCGAAAAAAGCCGTACTGGAAACCTACCAGGCCAAGGCCAACGCCGCTCTGGACCAGGCCATTGGCTGGAACAAGCTGAAACCGGACATGGTCAAGCTCTACACCAGCAACTTCAGCGAATCCGAACTCAAGGATCTGGTTGCCTTCTACCAGTCGCCACTGGGCAAGAAAGTCCTGGAGAAAATGCCGCAACTGACCCAGCAATCGGCCCAGATGACCCAGGCCAAGCTGGAAAGCGCGGTGCCTGTGGTCAACAAGCTGCTGGCGGACATGACCACTGAGCTGACGCCAAAAGACGCAGCCGCGCCAGCCAAGAAAAAGCCTTAAGCGGAGTTCGGTATGACCATGCAACAACGCATCGAATCGACGCTGGGCCTGCTGCAGCCCGAGCATCTGCAAGTGCTGGATGAGAGCCACATGCACAGTCGTGGGCTTTCGTCCCACTTCAAGGCTGTGGTTGTCAGCGCGCAGTTCGAAGGCCTGAGCCGGGTCAAGCGCCACCAGAAAGTCTACGGCACGCTTGGCGAGCTGATGGACGAGTTCCATGCGTTGGCGCTGCATACCTACACGCCGGAGGAATGGGCACAGATCGATGCGGCTCCGGCGTCGCCGACCTGTGCCGGTGGCAGCAAGCATTGATGTCAAGGGCTGGAGGTCTGAGGGCTGAGGGCTGATGATTGCAGGGCTGTTGTGGTGAGGGGGCTTGCCCCCGTTCGGCTGCGCAGCAGTCGTAAATCCGGATATCTCGATTGGTCTGAACTGATGGTGGGGGGCCGCTCCGCGGCCCAACGGGGGCAAGCCCCCTCGCCACAGTCCAAATGCCTCAGTATTTTTGTTAGACTAAGCAGCGCGCCGCTAACCCGGCGCGTTTTTTTTCATATCCGGTTCACCCTTTGCGAGGGTAGCCACCTGGAGATTTACCCATGACACAACAGATTGTCGTGGCGGCACTGTATAAGTTCGTCACCCTGCAAGATTACGTCGCCCTGCGCGAGCCGCTGCTGCAAGCTATGGTCGACAACGGCATCAAGGGCACCCTGCTGATTGCCGAAGAAGGCATCAACGGCACGGTGTCGGGCAGCCGCGAAGGTATCGACGGGCTCATGGCCTGGCTCAAGAACGACCCGCGCATGGACGACATCGATCACAAAGAATCGTATTGCGACGAGCAGCCGTTCTATCGCACCAAGGTCAAGCTCAAGAAAGAGATCGTCACCCTCGGCGTCGAAGGCGTGGACCCGAACAAAAAGGTCGGCACCTACGTCGATCCGCAGGACTGGAATGCGCTGATCAGCGACCCTGAAGTTCTGTTGATCGATACCCGTAACGATTACGAAGTCTCGATTGGTACCTTCGAAGGCGCCATCGACCCGAAAACCACCAGTTTTCGCGAGTTTCCCGACTACATCAAAGCCAACTTCGACCCGGCCGTACACAAGAAGGTCGCGATGTTCTGCACCGGTGGTATCCGCTGCGAGAAGGCGTCGAGCTTTATGCTCAGCGAGGGCTTCGATGAGGTCTACCACCTCAAGGGCGGCATTCTGAAGTACCTCGAAGAGGTACCGCAGGAACAGACCAAGTGGCAGGGCGACTGCTTCGTGTTCGATAACCGCGTGACCGTGCGCCACGACTTGAGCGAAGGTGACTACGATCAGTGCCATGCCTGCCGTACACCGGTCAGCGTGGAAGACCGTGCGTCCGAGCATTACGTGGCCGGCATCAGTTGCCCGCATTGCTGGGATAAGCTGAGTGAAAAGACCCGTCGCAGTGCCATCGACCGGCAAAAGCAGATCGAACTGGCCAAGGCTCGTAACCAGCCTCACCCGATCGGCTACAACTACAAGCAAGCAACCTCCGAGGCCTGAACCATGTCCGCGCGCCTGCTCTATGTGATGGACCCTATGTGTTCCTGGTGCTGGGGCTTTGCCCCGGTAGCCAACGCACTGGTGGAGCAGGCGCAAGCTGCTGGCGTTGACGTCCACCTGATCGTGGGCGGGCTGCGTACCGGCAACGGCGCAGCGCTGGAGCCAGGCACCCGGCGTTATATCCTTGAACATTGGCAGGCGGTCACCGAAGCCACCGGCCAACCGTTCAAACTCGAAGGTGCGTTGCCTGACGGCTTTGTCTACGACACCGAACCTGCCTGCCGGGCGCTGGTGACGGCGCGCGGCCTGGCGCCGGATTGCGCGTGGACACTGTTGGGGCTGATTCAGCAGGCGTTTTATGCCGAAGGTCGCGACGTCACCCGTGCCAGTGTGCTGGTGGAGTTGGCCGAGCAGGCCGGCGTACCACGGATCGAATTTGCTGCAGCCTTCGATCGTGCCGATATGCACGCTGCAACCAATGCGGATTTCAGCTGGGTGCAGGACTTGGGCATAGCCGGTTTCCCGACCCTGCTGGCTGAGCGTAACGGTCAGTTGGCATTGTTGACCAATGGCTATCAACCGCTCAGTGAGCTGTCCCCGCTGCTCGGCCGCTGGCTGGAGCGTGCTGCCTGTGCCTGATTTGCCCGACGATAGCCCTGCTGCAAAACGTGTCGACCGCCTGAGCTGGGCGGAAATCCGCCGCCTGGCCCTGCATCACAAGAAATCCCTGTGGATCGCCAACGGCGTGGCCGTGCTGGCAACCTTGTGCAGCGTACCGATTCCGTTGCTCCTGCCGTTGCTGGTAGACGAGGTGTTGCTGGGCCACGGTGACGCGGCGTTGAAGGTCATGAACCACGCCTTGCCCGACGCCTGGCAGAAAGCGGCGGGTTACATCGGCCTGATGCTGCTGGTGACCTTGATCCTGCGTTGCAGCGCCCTGCTGTTCAACGTGGTGCAGGCGAAATTGTTCGCGGGGCTGGCCAAGGACATCGTCTATCGTATCCGCATACGCCTGATCGAACGGCTCAAGCGTATCTCGCTGGGCGAATACGAAAGCCTGGGCAGCGGCACGGTCACGACCCATCTGGTCACCGATCTGGATACCCTGGACAAATTCATCGGCGAAACCCTCAGTCGTTTCCTCGTGGCCATGCTGACCCTGGTCGGTACCTCCGGCATCCTGATGTGGATGCACTGGAAACTGGCGCTGCTGATTCTGCTGTTCAACCCGCTGGTGATCTACGCCACGGTGCAGTTGGGCAAGCGCGTCAAACACCTTAAGAAGCTCGAGAACGACAGCACCTCGCGCTTCACGCAGGCCTTGACCGAAACCCTCGATGCGATTCAGGAAGTACGTGCCGGCAACCGCCAGGGGTTCTTCCTTGGTCGCCTGGGGCAGCGCGCCCGGGATGTGCGCGATTATGCGGTCAATTCGCAGTGGAAGACCGATGCGTCGAACCGGGCCAGCGGCTTGCTGTTCCAGTTCGGCATCGATATTTTTCGTGCTGCCGCCATGCTCACCGTATTGTTCTCCGACCTGTCCATCGGCCAGATGCTCGCCGTGTTCAGCTACCTGTGGTTCATGATCGGCCCGGTGGAACAATTGCTGAACCTGCAATACGCCTACTATGCCGCCGGCGGAGCGCTGTCACGGATCAATGAGCTGCTGTCCCGTGCCGACGAGCCCGAATACCCGGGCGGAGTCGACCCGTTTCACGGTCGCGAAACCGTCGGGATCGAGGTCCAGGGGTTGAGCTTCGGCTACGGTGAGGAACTGGTCCTGAACCAGATGAACCTGTCCATTGCCCCCGGTGAAAAGGTCGCGATCGTCGGCGCGAGTGGCGGCGGCAAGAGCACCCTGGTGCAGCTGCTGTTGGGTTTGTACACGCCATTGGCCGGAACCATTCGCTTCGGCGGTTCGACTCAACAAGAGATCGGCCTGGAAACCGTGCGGGAAAATGTCGCCGTGGTCCTGCAGCATCCGGCTCTGTTCAACGACACCATCCGCGCCAACCTGACCATGGGCCGCGAGCGCAGTGACGAAGCCTGCTGGCAGGCACTGGAAATCGCACAACTGCACATTACAGTCCGACAATTGCCCAATGGCCTGGACAGCATCGTCGGGCGCTCCGGCGTCCGTTTGTCCGGCGGTCAGCGGCAACGCCTGGCCATCGCGCGGATGGTGCTGGCCGAGCCTAAAGTGGTGATCCTCGACGAGGCCACCTCCGCGCTGGACGCCGCCACCGAGTACAACCTGCACCAGGCCCTGGCGCGTTTCCTGAGCAATCGCACCACGCTGATCATTGCCCATCGACTTTCTGCGGTAAAACAGGCGGACCGGGTACTGGTGTTCGATGGCGGTCAAATCGCCGAAGATGGCGACCACCAGCAGCTGATTGCCGATGGTGGCTTGTACGCAAAGCTGTATGGGCATTTGCAGCAGTTGTAGCGCAGCCGGCAGGGTTTATCGATCTCCGTTTGAATACAGCAAGCCGTTGCGCACCCGAAGTTCACCACCATGGCGAATCGTCCGGGCAAGAGCTGAAGCTTGCCGGGAATGGATTCGCCACCTAGTCTAGCGATAGCAATTATCGTCCGGATGGCGATTGAGCAGTGCTAAGACAAGGGACCTCATGAATCAAACGCGGACTCTCGGAACGCCACGGTTGTTGGGCATCGTCTGGCCATTCATTGCCGTTGTGCTATTTCAGGCCCTGCTGGGTGGGGTCAGCCTTTATGTGCTGTCGGCGGTCCGTGGCTACGTTGCTGGTGAAAGCCTGTGGTCCAAGGGACAGAAAGACGCCATCTATTACCTCAACCTCTACGCTGACAGTCGCGATGAGGCAATTTTCCGCAAATATCAGAACGCCATCGCGGTGCCCCAGAGTGGTCATGAGTTGCGCTTGGCGCTGGACCAGCAACCCCCGGACATCGAGGTTGCGCGACTGGCAATCCTCAAGGGTGGCAACCACCCGGACGACGTCTCCAGCGTGATCTGGCTTTACCTCAATTTTCGTCATTTCAGTTATCTGGAAAAAGCTATCGAGCGGTGGATGGTCGGTGATACCTATCTGGTCCGGCTCGAAGAAGTTGCACAGCAAATGCATCTCGGCATCAGCGCCGATCAGGCATCCGAGGCTGATATCCGGCGCTGGAAGGAGCAGATTTTCGTTATTAACGATGGCGTGACTCCAGCGGAGAAAGCCTTCAGTGACGCCCTGGGCGAAGGCTCGCGGATGATTCTGCGTCTGCTGCTGGTCACGAACCTGGCCACAGCGCTGGGCCTGATCGTATTGGCCTTGTTGCGCACCCGTAAACTGCTCAAGCAACGCCATGCTTTCGCCGATGCCCTGCAGTTGGAGAAAGACCGCGCACAAATCACTTTGCAGTCGATTGGCGATGGGGTGATCACCACGGATGTTTCAGGCGCTATCGCCTACATGAACCCGGCCGCCGAAGCGTTGACCCACTGGAAAGCCGAGCAAGCCACAGGGTTGCCGCTGGCGGCGCTGTTCAATCTGCTGGACGAAAATGCCCAGACGGATGGCTTTACCCTGATCGAACATATCTTGAGCGGTCAGTTGAGCGGTGGCAGTGACCATTCCCGGCTGATCCAGCGCCTGGACGGCAGCACGGTGGCGGTTACCCTGGTGGGGGCGCCGATCCTTAACGCGGGTAAAGTCAGCGGCACTGTGCTGGTGCTGCACGACATGACTCAGGAGCGGCAGTACATCGCCAATCTGTCCTGGCAGGCGACCCACGACGCCTTGACCGGGCTCGCCAACCGTCGCGAATTCGAGTACCGCCTGGAGCAGGCGCTGCACAACCTGACACGGCACGCCGGACGCCATTCGCTGATGTTCCTGGATCTGGATCAATTCAAGCTGGTCAACGATACCTGCGGTCACGCGGCGGGTGATGAGTTGCTGCGACATATCTGCGCGCTGTTGCAATCGGGTCTGCGTGAAGGCGATACCCTGGCCCGGTTGGGCGGCGACGAGTTTGGCATCCTCCTGGAAAACTGTGCGCCAGAGGCCGCGGAAAAGATTGCCGAGAGCCTGCGCCAGACTGTGCAGAACCTGCATTTCGTGTGGAAGGGGCGTCCATTCGTCACCACCGTCAGTGTCGGGCTGGTGCATGTTACGCAGATCCCGACAACGCTCGAAGCTTCACTGCGTGCTGCCGACATGGCCTGCTATATGGCCAAGGAAAAGGGGCGTAACCGCGTTCAGGTCTATTACCCGGAAGATTCGGAGTTGTCCCTGCGTTTTGGCGAAATGGCCTGGGTACAGCGCTTGCACATTGCGCTGGAAGAGGACCGGTTCTGCCTGTACGCCCAGGAAATCGCACCCTTGGGCCATACCGAACACGGCAGTGGACATATCGAAATCCTGCTGCGCCTGCATGATGAAGCCGGGCGCATGATCCTGCCCGACAGTTTCATTCCAGCGGCCGAGCGCTATGGTCTGATGAGTTCCCTTGACCGTTGGGTGGTAGAGAACGTGTTCAAGATCATTGCCCAGTGTCAGGCCGAGCAGAGCGCGGCGGCGCTGGCCATGTGTGCGATCAATCTGTCAGGCACGACCATTGGTGATGAGGCCTTTCTGGACTTCCTCCGTGAACGGTTTGTTACGTACTCGATTCCCCCTGAAATGATTTGTTTTGAAATTACTGAAACCAGTGCAATCTCAAATCTTGGCAGCGCTATCAGATTTATTAATGAACTCAAAAGCTTAGGCTGCCATTTTTCGCTCGACGACTTTTGTGCCGGAATGTCCTCGTTCGCGTACCTGAAACATTTGCCTGTAGACTTCCTGAAGATCGACGGGAGTTTCGTAAAGGATATGCTGGACGACCCGATTAACCGCGCCATGGTCGAAGTGATCAATCACATCGGTCATGTCATGGGTAAGCGTACGATTGCAGAGTTTGTCGAAACGCCTCAAATCGAGCAGGCATTGCTGGAAATCGGGGTGGATTATGCTCAAGGGTATGTCATTGAACGCCCGCATCGGTTTACCTGCGATAGCTTGCTAAGTCGTCCTGCCAGGCCCCAGCCTTTGTTGTTCAAGGCCCCTGGCACGTTCCGTTGAAGTCTCTTGTCGATCTGAACAATCACAATCAAAAGGAGCTCGACAGTGATCGACACATTCAACAGAACCGGACCCCTCATGGAAGCTGCAAGTTATCCCGCCTGGGCCCAGCGCCTGATACAGGATTGCAGCGAGAGCAAACGCCGGGTAGTCGAACACGAACTGTATCAGCGCATGCGAGACAACAAGCTCAGTGCGAGGACCATGCGCCAGTACCTGATCGGTGGCTGGCCGGTGGTAGAACAGTTCGCGTTGTACATGGCACAAAACCTGACCAAGACCCGCTTTGCCCGTCATCCCGGTGAGGACATGGCGCGGCGCTGGCTGATGCGCAACATTCGCGTCGAATTGAATCACGCCGATTACTGGGTGCACTGGAGTCGTGCCCACGGTGTCAGTCTGGAAGAACTGCAGGCGCAACAGGTGGCCCCGGAGCTTCACGCCCTGAGCCATTGGTGCTGGCATACCAGTTCGGCCGATTCGCTGATCGTTGCCATTGCCGCCACCAACTATGCCATCGAAGGAGCCACCGGTGAGTGGTCGGCGGTGGTCTGTTCCAACGGCGTCTATGCGGCTTCCTTCCCTGAGGAAGATCGCAAGCGGGCGATGAAATGGCTGAAAATGCATGCCCAGTACGATGATGCCCATCCCTGGGAGGCGCTGGAAATCATCTGTACGTTAGCTGGCATGAACCCGAGCAAATCCCTGCAAGCGCAATTGCGTCAGGCCGTGTGCAAGAGCTACGACTACATGTACCTGTTTCTTGAGCGTTGCATGCAGTTGGAGCACTCGGAGCGAACGCCGCTCGCTCGTGAGCGCATGGCACTGGCCGAAGGCTGATTCAATGGCTGGTTGATGTAGGAGAAACTGTGGAGAGGGGGCATGTGTGGCGAGGGGGCTTGCCCCCGTCGGGCCGCGAAGCGGCCCCAAAACACTGTTCCTGGGGGCTACTGCGTAGTCCAACGGGGGCAAGCCCCCTCGCCACACATTGATTATTTGCTGGTACTAATCGATCACCCAGCCATCGCCAACCGGTTGCGCCCCTCGCGCTTTGCCACATACAGCGCGCTATCGGCTCTTCGCAGCAGGCTGTCGGCAGACTCACCGGGCTGCAGGGTCGAGCAGCCGAGGCTGACGGTCAGTTCGATCGAGTTGCCTTCGGCCAGATAATGCTCGGCCTCAATGGCAAACCGCAGGCGTTCGCCGACCATGGCCGCTGACTCCCGGGTGGTGTTGGACAGAAGAATCAGAAACTCCTCGCCGCCGTAGCGGAACACCATGTCCACGTTACGCAACTGGTGCTTGATCGAGGCAGCAACCGCCTTGAGCATGTCATCGCCAACGCCGTGGCCATAGCTGTCGTTGATTCTCTTGAAGTGATCGATATCGAGCATCAACAGTGACAGCGGTTGCAGGTGGCGCCGTGAAAGCTCGGTTTCCCGTAGCAGCGTCTGATCCATGGCGATGCGGTTGCCAATGTCCGTCAGTGGATCGCGCAAGGCACTTTGGGTGGCGGTACGGTAGAGCAAGGCATTGCGCATCGGATACAGCAACGCCGCCAGCAACGACTCAAGGTTTCCCTGTTCCTGCTCATCGAAACGCCGATTGCGACGAAAGACCAGCTCGCCCAGATGCTCGCCCTCATGACTCAAGCTGTAGCTGACCGAGTGGTGGCCGCGCTCGCCGAACTCCAGGCGCAGGTCGCAGCTATTGTGCTGATAGCTCAGAGCGTCGAGGGGCACCATTCGCTGAATTTCCCGATAGAAAATTCCGAGAATGCGTTGCGGCTCGAGACTGGTTTGCAGTTGCATGCTCAATTGTTGACGCAACTGCGCAAGGCTGAGGGGCCTTTCCAGAAGGGGAGATTGCTGACCAAAGCCCAGGCGTTGCAATTTGGCGCTATCGAAGTCAATTGCATTGGTCTGGGAAGGTGTTTTCATAAGGCGTGCGCCCCTAAGCGGTAAGACAGTCTTACAAGCTGGGTGAGAGCGGCTATGGGCTGCGCGTCGTACTGGTCCATCAGTCCCGTAGGACATTTCGTACAAGTTTAATCTGCTTTGTCGAACATGAGTAACTATCGACGTAAACGACGCCCACCTGCTTTCACGTTGCATGTTGAGCAATTTTAGAGCGAAAGGCGTGTCATTCAGTTCAGTTTAATAAAAGTCTTTATTAATCAATCTATTAAAGAGTCATTAACTTTGACGATTGGGCTGGCAGGGGGAGTACTTGATTGAACTTGCGTTGAGTGTTGCGAGGGCAGGCCGGCGCAACACTCAACGCAATACGCATATCTACTGTGCGTTGAAAGCCTGGCCGTTGATGCCTGTGCTGTCTGGTCCCATCAGGTACAGGTACACGGGCATGATCTCTTCGGGCGTCGGGTTGTTCAGCGGGTTTTCCCCTGGGTAAGCCTGGGCACGCATGCTGGTGCGGGTGGCTCCCGGGTTGATGCTGTTGGAACGCACTGGCGCCACGGTATCGACTTCGTCAGCCAGGGTCTGCATCAGACCTTCAGTGGCGAATTTGGAGACGCCATAAGCGCCCCAGTACGCACGCCCCTTGCGACCGACGCTGCTGGAAGTGAACACCACCGAAGCATCCTGAGACAGCTTCAACAACGGCAGCAGGGTGCTGGTGAGCATGAACATGGCGTTGACGTTGACTTGCATGACTCGCATGAAGTTTTCGCCGGAGAGCTGTTCGATCGGCGTGCGCGGGCCGATGATCGATGCGTTGTGCAGCAAGCCGTCGAGATGTCCGAATTCACTTTCGATCATCGCTGCCAGCTCATCGTATTGATGGGGCAGGGCGGTTTCGAGGTTAAACGGAATGACCGCCGGTTGTGGATGGCCGGCGGCTTCGATTTCGTCGTAGATCTGGGTCAGGTTGGCTTCGGTCTTGCCCAGCAACAGCACTGTAGCGCCGTGGGCTGCATAGGTTTTCGCAGCGGCCGCGCCAATGCCGCGACCAGCGCCCGTGACCAGGATGACCCGGTCCTTGAGCAATTCGGGGTGAGCGGAGTAATCAAACATAAAAAACCTCACAACAATTCAGTAGGCAGGCAACGCGCTCATGGCGAGGAAGTTCCTGTGGCAAGGGGGCTTGCGGCGAGGGGGCTTGCTGTGGCGAGGGGGCTTGCCCCCGTTGGGCTGCGAAGCGGCCCCAAAAAACTGGGACTAATGCGTAGTCCAGCGGGGGGCAAGCCCCCTCGCCACAAAGCACTCTGCAGTCAGTCCGCTCAGCAACCACAAAGCGCGCTATCAAGCACCTTGCGCAACTCCAGCGGATGATCCACCACCACATCCGCTCCCCAATGCCGCGGGTTATCGTCCGGGTGTATATAGCCGAAGGTCACGGCGGCGGTCCTGGTACCCGCATCACGCCCCGACTCGATATCGCGCAGGTCATCGCCGACGAACAGCACGCTGGCCGGGTCCAGGTCGAGCATCTTGCAGGCCAGGATCAGCGGCTCCGGATCCGGTTTGCTGTTCTTCACATGATCCGGGCAGATCAGCAGCGCCGAACGCTCGGCCAGCCCCAACTGCTGCATGATTGGTTCGGCGAAACGCAGCGGCTTGTTGGTGACCACGCCCCAGATCAGATTGGCCTTCTCGATGTCGGCGAGCAATTCACCCATGCCGTCGAACAACTTGCTGTGGACGGCACAACCGACGAGGTAGCGCTCCAGAAACTCCAGGCGCAGTTCCTCGAACCCCGGCGATTCCGGGTCCATGGAGAAGGTCGCCGCGACCATCGCCCTGGCGCCGCCCGAAATCTCGTCGCGGATGTGCTTGTCGTTCATCGGCGGCAAGCCGCGGTCGGCACGCATCGCCTGACAGATCGCAATGAAGTCCGGCGCGGTGTCGAGCAGGGTGCCGTCCATGTCGAAAAGAACTGCTCTGATTCGCATCGGCTTACTCCTCGCGCAGGGTCTGGATCATGTAATTGACGTCCACGTCGGATGCCAGTTTGTAGTGCTTGGTCAGCGGGTTGTAAGTCAGGCCGATGATGTCCTTGACGGTCAGGCCGGCCATGCGACTCCAGGCGCCGAGCTCGGAAGGACGAATGAATTTCTTGAAGTCGTGGGTGCCGCGTGGCAGCAGCTTCATGATGTATTCGGCGCCGACAATGGCGAACAGATACGCTTTCGGGTTGCGGTTGATGGTGGAGAAGAACACCTGGCCGCCGGGCTTGACCATGCGGAAGCAGGCACGAATGACCGAGGACGGGTCCGGTACGTGCTCGAGCATTTCCAGGCAGGTGACCACGTCGAACTGCTCGGGCATTTCTTCGGCCAGGGCTTCGGCGGTGATCTGCCTGTACTCGACGTTGACGCCCGACTCCAGCTGATGCAGTTGCGCGACCGCCAGGGGTGCTTCGCCCATGTCGATGCCGGTTACCGTTGCGCCGCGCTGGGCCATGGCTTCGCTGAGAATGCCGCCACCGCAACCGACGTCGAGAACTTTCTTGCCGGCCAGGTTGACCCGCTCGTCAATCCAGTTCACCCGCAGCGGGTTGATGTCGTGCAGTGGTTTGAATTCGCTTTCACGGTCCCACCAGCGATGAGCCAGGGCCTCGAATTTGGCGATTTCGGCGTAGTCGACGTTGCTCATGGTTTAAATCCTCGAAAAACTTGAAAAATCCTGTTGCCCCGATGTTGAGGTCGAGTGCTTACGATTCGGTACGACCGCTGATGCGCTGGCCCCAGCTCTTGGCGGTGGCGCAGAGCTGTTCTTCATCAAGCCGCGTCAGGCGACGGTCGTCGAGCAATTGCTTGCCAGCGACCCAAAGGTGTTTCACGCAGTCCCGGCCAGAGGCATATATAAGCTGCGAAACCGGGTCATAGACTGGTTGCTGGGCCAGGCCGGAAAGGTCGAATGCCACCATGTCGGCAGCTTTACCGATCTCCAGCGAGCCGACCTCGGCTTCCATGCCCAGTGCGCGGGCGCCGTTGAGGGTGGCCATGCGCAAGGCGCGGTGGGCATCCAGCGCAGTGGCGGAGCCGGCGACAGCTTTGGCCAGCAAGGCGGCGGTGCGGGTTTCGCCGAGCAGGTCCAGATCGTTGTTGCTGGCCGCGCCGTCGGTGCCGACAGCCACGTTTACCCCGGCTTGCCACAAACGTTCGACCGGGCAGAAACCACTGGCCAGCTTCAGGTTCGACTCCGGGCAATGAATCACATTGGTGTTGCTTTCGACCAGAAGCGTCAGGTCTTCCGCGCTGATCTGGGTCATGTGAACCGCCTGAAAGCGCGGCCCCAGCAAACCGAGGCGGGCAAGTCGGGCCAATGGGCGCTCGCCGCGCTGTTCGACTGACTGTTGCACCTCAAAGGCGGTTTCATGCACGTGCATGTGGATCGACGCATCCAGTTCCTCGGCAATTACCCGGATTTTTTCCAGGTTTTCATCCCCTACGGTGTACGGTGCGTGAGGCCCGAAAGTCACTTTGATGCGTTCGTGGTGCTTGAGATCGCCGAACAGCTCGACGCCCTGACGAATGGCATCGTCCGGCGTGCTGGCTCCCGGTATCGGGAAATCGAGGATCGGAATGGCGATTTGCGCGCGGATGCCGCTGTTATGCACGCGTTCGCTGGCAACTTTCGGGAAAAAGTACATGTCAGAGAAGCAGGTGATGCCACCTTTTATCTGTTCGGCGATGGCCAGGTCCGTGCCATCACGCACAAATGCCTCGTCGACCCATTTGGCTTCCGCCGGCCAGATGTGGTTCTCCAGCCAGGTCATCAGCGGCAGGTCATCGGCCAGGCCACGGAACAGCGTCATCGCTGCATGCCCGTGGGCATTGATCAGGCCGGGGCTGAGCAACATATCGGGAAGTTCGCGGATTTCGGTTGCATTGAGCTTCAGTGCAGCGGAACGTGGTCCGATAAACACAACGCGCCCATCACGGATGCCTACGCCATGTTCCTTGAGGACGACACCAGCGGGTTCGACGGGTACCAGCCAGGTCGGCAGCAATAACAAGTCGAGCGCAGCGGCAGTGTTCGGCATCGAGGGTTGGTTCCAGTGCTTTTGTAAAGGATGGCGAAGTATACCCGAGCGTCTTCGCGGGGGGATCGCTATAATCGGCGGCTTTTGTTACTGAGTACGGGGTGAGGGATGCGCGATCGACTGTTGGCTGCAGAGAAAGTGAAGGCCATCGATTGGCGTGACGGCGCTCTTTATCTGCTGGATCAGCGTATTTTACCTTTCGAGGAAACCTGGATTGCCTACACCGACGCAGCCGGTGTGGCCGAGGCCATTCGCTCGATGGTGGTGCGCGGTGCGCCGGCCATTGGCATCAGTGCCGCGTATGCCATGGTGCTGTCGGCTCGCGCGCGGATTGCCGAGGGCGGTGACTGGCAGGCTGCGTGGGAAGAGGATTACGCATTGCTGGCCGACTCCCGTCCAACGGCTGTGAACCTGTTCTGGGCCTTGAGCCGCATGCGCGACCGCCTGGATCGCCTGAAGGAGGATGCAGATCCGCTGGCGGCGCTGGAGGCGGAGGCCATTGCCATTCACGAAAGTGATCGCGAAGCCAACCTGACCATGGCGCAGTTGGGCGTGGACTTGATCCGCAAGCATCAGGGCAATGCCCAGGCATTCCTGACCCATTGCAATACCGGTGCGCTGGCCACCGGTGGTTTCGGCACGGCACTCGGGGTGATTCGCGGTGCGTTCATCGAGGGCATGGTCGAGCGCGTTTATGCCGACGAAACCCGTCCCTGGCTGCAAGGTTCGCGATTGACGGCATGGGAATTGGCCAACGAAGGCATTCCCGTGACCCTCAATGCCGACTCCGCCGCAGCGCACATCATGAAGACCAAGGGCATCACCTGGGTTATCGTCGGCGCTGACCGGATAACCGCCAATGGTGATGTGGCCAACAAGATCGGCACCTATCAGCTGGCCGTCAATGCCATGCACCATGGTGTGCGTTTCATGGTGGTGGCACCAAGTTCGACCATCGACATGAACCTGGCCAGCGGTGACGACATTCCGATCGAAGAGCGAGACGGGCGCGAGCTGCTGGAAGTCGGCGGCAAGCGTGTGGGTGCTGATGTCGATGCGTTCAATCCGGTATTTGACGTGACTCCGGCGGACTTGATCGATGCCATCGTCACGGAGAAAGGCATAGTCGAGCGTCCGGATACGGCGAAGATGGCGCAGTTGATGTGCCGCAAGCGTCTGCATTGATTGGCCGTGGCGTTCGAAAGGACGCCATCGCCAGCAGGCTGGCTCCCACAGGGTTTGTGGTCACCGCGGATCAAATGTGGGAGCCAGGCTGCTGGCTATCAGGGGCTGAAAGTCAATAAACATCCGTAATTCTGCTCCGAATTCGGCATTCGCAGCAGCTCTAAGCCCCTCTGATCCCCGTCAAGCCTGTCACCGGTCAACTTACTATGCTCCATGCGCATCTGGGGGATAGGTGCGTGGCGGCTCTTGTGATAACATCCGGCGGTTTCCAGGGTTGTCCTATGGGGCAACCTTTACTGCGCAGATCCTTGGCATAACTCGTTGATTTGTCGTAAGTCGGTGCATGGCACTCAGCCTGCATCGGCGAGCTTCGTTCGTCCCATATGGATGTGACGAAGTTTCACCAGAAAAAGGAATCAGGCTTCTCATGGGCGAACTGGCCAAAGAAATCCTCCCGGTCAATATCGAAGACGAGCTGAAGCAGTCCTATCTCGACTACGCGATGAGCGTAATCGTCGGGCGGGCACTGCCGGATGCGCGCGATGGCTTGAAGCCCGTGCACCGGCGCGTGCTGTTCGCGATGAGCGAGCTGGGCAACGACTTCAACAAGCCGTACAAGAAATCTGCCCGTGTTGTCGGCGACGTGATCGGTAAGTATCACCCGCACGGTGATACCGCGGTGTACGACACCATCGTTCGGATGGCGCAGCCATTTTCCCTGCGCTACCTGCTGGTAGACGGTCAGGGCAACTTCGGTTCCGTGGACGGCGACAACGCCGCAGCCATGCGATACACCGAAGTGCGCATGACCAAGCTGGCGCACGAACTTCTGGCCGACCTGCATAAAGAAACCGTGGACTGGGTGCCGAACTACGACGGCACCGAAATGATCCCGGCGGTCATGCCGACCCGTATTCCCAACCTGCTGGTCAACGGCTCCAGCGGTATCGCCGTGGGCATGGCGACCAACATCCCGCCACATAACCTCGGTGAAGTCATCGATGGTTGCCTGGCACTCATCGACAACCCTGAGCTGACTGTCGACGAGCTGATGCAATACATTCCCGGTCCGGACTTCCCGACCGCTGCGATCATCAACGGTCGCGCCGGCATCATCGAAGCCTACCGCACCGGTCGCGGACGCATTTACATGCGCGCCCGCTCGATGATCGAAGACATCGACAAGGTCGGTGGTCGCCAGCAGATCGTCATCACCGAGCTCCCTTACCAGCTCAACAAGGCGCGTCTGATCGAAAAGATCGCCGAGCTGGTGAAAGAGAAGAAACTCGAAGGCATCACCGAATTGCGTGACGAGTCCGACAAGGACGGTATGCGCGTCGTGATCGAGCTGCGTCGCGGCGAAGTGCCTGAGGTCATCCTCAACAACCTCTACGCCCAGACCCAGCTGCAAGCGGTATTCGGTATCAACATCGTTGCGCTGATCGATGGCCGTCCACGCATCCTGAACCTCAAGGACCTGCTGGAAGCCTTCGTGCGTCACCGTCGCGAAGTGGTTACCCGTCGAACCGTGTTCGAACTGCGCAAGGCGCGCGAGCGTGGTCACATTCTTGAAGGTCAAGCAGTAGCCCTGTCGAACATCGACCCGGTCATCGCCCTGATCAAGGCATCGCCAACCCCGTCGGAAGCCAAGGAAGCGCTGGTCAGCACCCCTTGGGAATCCTCGGCCGTGGTAGCGATGGTGGAGCGTGCCGGTGCCGATTCGTGCCGTCCGGAAAACCTCGATCCGCAGTACGGCCTGCGCGAAGGCAAGTACTTCCTGTCGCCGGAGCAGGCGCAAGCCATTCTGGAATTGCGTCTGCACCGCCTGACCGGCCTGGAACACGAAAAGCTGCTGGCCGAGTATCAAGAGATCCTCAACCAGATCGGCGAGCTGATTCGCATCCTCAACAGTGCCACGCGCCTGATGGAAGTGATCCGCGAAGAGCTGGAAGTGATCCGCGCCGAATACGGCGACGTGCGCCGCACCGAAATCCTTGATGCCCGTCTCGACCTGACCCTGGGTGACATGATCCCGGAAGAAGAGCGCGTCGTGACCATTTCCCACGGTGGCTACGCCAAGACCCAGCCATTGGCTGCTTACCAGGCCCAGCGTCGTGGCGGTAAAGGCAAGTCGGCGACCGGCGTCAAGGACGAGGACTACATCGCTCACCTGCTGGTAGCCAACAGCCACACCACGCTGCTGCTGTTCTCCAGCAAGGGCAAGGTGTACTGGCTCAAAACCTATGAAATCCCTGAAGCGTCCCGCGCTGCCCGTGGTCGTCCGCTGGTCAACCTGCTGCCGCTGGATGACGGTGAATACATCACCACCATGCTGCCGGTTGAGGAATACACCGAAGGTCATTTCATCTTCATGGCCACCGCCAACGGCACCGTCAAGAAGACCCCGCTGGAATCCTTCAGTCGTCAACGCAGCGTCGGTCTGATCGCGCTGGAGCTGGACGAAGGCGACGTGCTGATTTCTGCTGCCATCACCGATGGCGAGCGTGAAGTCATGCTGTTCTCCGACGGCGGCAAGGTAACGCGCTTCAAGGAATCCGACGTCCGTGCCATGGGCCGTACCGCCCGCGGTGTTCGCGGCATGCGTCTGCCGGAAGGGCAGAAGCTGATTTCGATGCTGATTCCGGAAGAAGGCAGCCAGATCCTCACGGCTTCGGCCCGTGGTTACGGCAAGCGTACGGCGATCACCGAGTTCCCTGAGTACAAGCGTGGCGGCCAGGGCGTTATCGCCATGGTCAGCAACGAGCGTAACGGCCGTCTGGTCGGCGCTGTCCAGGTGCTCGATGGCGAGGAGATCATGCTGATTTCCGACCAGGGCACCCTGGTGCGTACCCGTGTCGACGAAGTGTCGAGTCTGGGTCGTAATACCCAGGGCGTGACCCTGATCAAACTGGCCAACGACGAGACGCTGGTCGGTCTGGAGCGGGTTCAGGAGCCGTCGGAAGTCGAGGGTGAAGAGCTTGAGGGTGAAGAGGGTGCAGTGTTCGACGGTGAGGTCGTGATCGACGATGTTGCCCAGGACCAGCAACTCGACGCCGCTGCTGACGAAGAACCGCAGGAATAAGCAGGAAAGCAGGGGGCGGATGAAAATTCGCCCCCTTGTTGTTTGTCCGGTATGAAATGTCGACGCCTATGATCCCTTGTGGGTGCCGGGCTTTTGTGGCGAGGGGGTTTGCCCCCGTTCGATTGCGCAGCAATCGTAAGCCGATCACTGTCGTCTCATGCGAGGCTGCGGTGACTGGTTTCCAGGGGCGCTTCGCACCCCAACGGGGGCAAGCCCCCTCGCCACAGGCAAGTCCGCTCCCGCATTCGATTCGTGTCGGCTGATGATGTAATGCGTGATACCACCAAATCAGAGCGAGATTGGATGTGAGCAAGAGAGCCTATAACTTCTGTGCCGGTCCTGCGGCGCTTCCTGAAGCTGTCCTGCAGCGCGCCCAGGGTGAACTTCTCGACTGGCACGGCAAGGGCCTGTCGGTCATGGAAATGAGCCATCGAAGTGATGAGTTCGTGTCCATCGCCACCAAGGCCGAGCAGGACCTGCGTGATCTGCTGAATATCCCGTCGAACTATAAAGTGCTGTTCCTGCAAGGCGGCGCTAGCCAGCAATTCGCTCAGATCCCGCTGAACCTGTTGCCGGAAAGCGGTACTGCCGACTATATCGACACCGGTATCTGGTCGCAGAAAGCCATTGAAGAAGCTTCGCGCTATGGTCACGTCAACGTTGCCGCCACCGCCAAGCCGTATGATTATTTCGCCATTCCTGGTCAGAACGAGTGGCAGTTGTCCAAAGACGCGGCCTACGTGCACTACGCGCCGAACGAAACCATCGGCGGCCTGGAATTCCAGTGGATCCCGGAAACAGGTGATGTGCCGCTGGTGGCCGACATGTCTTCTGACATCCTCTCGCGTCCGGTGGATGTTTCGCGCTTTGGCATGATCTACGCCGGCGCGCAGAAGAACATCGGTCCGAGCGGCATTGTGGTTAACATCGTCCGCGAAGACCTGCTGGGTAATGCTCGCTCCCTGTGCCCGACCATGCTCGACTACAAGGTCGCGGCCGACAACGGCTCGATGTACAACACCCCGCCGACTCTCGCCTGGTACTTGTCCGGCCTGGTGTTCGAATGGCTCAAGGAGCAGGGCGGCGTCGAGGCCATCGGCAAGCTCAATGAAGTGAAACAGCGCACGCTGTACGGCTTCATCGACGCCAGCGGCCTGTACAGCAATCCGATCAACAAGTCGGACCGCTCGTGGATGAACGTACCGTTTCGTCTGGCTGATGACCGTCTCGACAAGCCGTTCCTGGCTGGCGCCGACGAGCGTGGCTTGCTGAACCTCAAGGGTCACCGTTCCGTGGGTGGCATGCGCGCTTCCATCTATAACGCCGTCGACCTCAACGCGGTCAATGCGCTGGTGGGCTACATGGCAGAGTTCGAGAAGGAACATGGCTAATGTCTGAGCAAGAACTCAAGGCACTGCGCGTTCGCATTGATGCCCTGGACACCAAAGTCCTGGAGCTGATCAGTGAGCGTGCGCGTTGCGCCCAGGAAGTCGCGCGGGTAAAGATGGCCTCGCTGGCCGAAGGCGAAGTGCCGGTGTTCTATCGACCTGAGCGTGAAGCTCAGGTGCTCAAGCGAGTCATGGAGCGTAACCAGGGGCCCCTGGGCAACGAAGAGATGGCGCGGCTGTTCCGTGAAATCATGTCTTCTTGCCTGGCGCTGGAGCAGCCGCTGAAAGTGGCTTATCTCGGCCCTGAAGGCACCTTCACCCAGGCGGCGGCCATGAAGCACTTTGGCCACGCGGTGATCAGCAAGCCGATGGCGGCGATCGACGAAGTGTTCCGTGAAGTGGCGGCCGGGGCGGTGAACTTTGGCGTGGTCCCGGTGGAAAACTCCACCGAGGGCGCGGTCAACCACACCCTCGACAGTTTCCTTGAGCACGATATGGTGATCTGCGGAGAAGTCGAGTTGCGCATTCACCATCATCTGCTGGTGGGTGAAAACACCAAGACCGACAGCATCAGTCGTATCTACTCCCATGCCCAGTCCCTGGCCCAGTGCCGCAAGTGGCTGGACGCGCATTACCCGAATGTCGAGCGCGTGGCGGTATCAAGCAACGCTGAAGCGGCCAAGCGGGTCAAGGGCGAGTGGAACTCGGCAGCGATCGCTGGCGATATGGCGGCCAGCCTGTATGGGCTGACGCGATTGGCCGAAAAAATCGAGGATCGTCCGGATAACTCCACGCGTTTCCTGATGATCGGCAATCAGGAAGTACCGCCGACCGGCGACGACAAGACGTCGATCATCGTCTCGATGAGCAACAAGCCGGGCGCGCTTCACGAGTTGCTGGTGCCGTTCCACGACAATGGCATCGACCTGACGCGGATCGAAACCCGTCCTTCGCGCAGTGGTAAATGGACCTACGTGTTCTTCATCGACTTCGTCGGTCACCACCGCGATCCGTTGATCAAGGGTGTGCTGGAAAAAATCAGTCAGGAAGCAGTGGCACTCAAGGTGCTGGGTTCCTACCCGAAAGCAGTTCTCTAAGGGGCGGTAGCAAATGAGTGGCAACTTCCTCGCTCTGGCACAGCCGGGCGTGCAACAACTTTCGCCTTACGTTCCGGGCAAGCCCGTGGACGAACTGGCCCGTGAGCTGGATCTCGATCCAGCCAGCATCGTCAAGCTGGCGAGCAACGAAAACCCGCTGGGTGCCAGCCCCAAGGCGCTGGCGGCGATCCGTGACGCGTTGGCCGAGCTGACCCGCTATCCGGACGGCAACGGTTTCGCGCTCAAGTCCCTGTTGGCCGAGCAGTGCAGTGTCGAGCTGAACCAGGTGACCCTGGGCAACGGCTCCAACGACATTCTGGAACTGGTCGCGCGCGCGTACCTGGCGCCGGGTCTGAATGCGGTCTTCAGCGAGCATGCGTTTGCGGTGTATCCGATCGCCACTCAGGCGGTCGGCGCTCAAGCCAAGGTCGTTCCGGCCAAGGAATGGGGGCATGACCTGCCGGCGATGCTCGCCGCCATCGATGCCAACACCCGCGTAGTGTTCATCGCCAACCCTAATAACCCGACCGGGACCTGGTTCGATACCGAAGCACTGGACGAATTTCTGCAGGACGTGCCGGAGCACGTGTTGGTAGTGCTGGACGAGGCCTACATCGAGTACGCCGAAGGCAGCGATCTGCCGGACGGCCTGGACTTCCTCGCGGCCTATCCGAACCTGCTGGTTTCGCGCACCTTTTCCAAGGCCTATGGCCTGGCGGCGCTGCGTGTCGGCTATGGTCTTTCCACCGCGGTCGTGGCGGATGTGCTGAACCGCGTGCGTCAGCCGTTCAACGTCAACAGCCTGGCGTTGGCTGCGGCTTGTGCGGCGCTGAAGGATCAAGAGTATCTGGCGCAAAGCCGCCAGTTGAACGAGTCCGGCATGCAGCAACTGGAAGCCGGTTTTCGTGAGCTGGGGTTGAGCTGGATCCCGTCCAAAGGCAACTTCATTTGCGTCGATCTCGGTCAGGTCGCGGCGCCGGTGTTCCAGGGCTTGCTGCGCGAAGGCGTGATTGTGCGTCCGGTGGCCAACTACGGCATGCCGAACCACCTGCGCGTCACCATTGGCCTGCCGGCAGAGAACAGCCGCTTCCTGGAAGCGCTGAGCAAGGTTCTGGCTCGTGGTTGATGTTACTGCGCTGCAATCTGCTGAACCTGTGATCGATCGCCTGGTGGTGGTCGGTCTCGGGTTGATCGGCGGTTCGTTTGCCAAGGGTTTGCGCGAAAGCGGTCTGTGCCGTGAAGTGGTCGGGGTCGATCTCGACCCGCAATCGCGCAAGCTTGCGGTCGAGTTGGGGGTGGTGGATCGCTGTGAAGAGGATCTGGCTGCTGCATGCCAGGGCGCTGACGTGATTCAACTGGCCGTGCCGATCCTGGCCATGGAAAAGCTCCTTGGTCGCTTGGCCGCCATGGATTTGGGGCAGGCGATTCTGACCGACGTTGGTAGTGCCAAGGGCAATGTGGTGCGCGCCGCTGCCGAAGCGTTCGGTGGCATGCCGCCGCGTTTCGTGCCGGGGCATCCGATTGCCGGGTCCGAGCAGAGTGGGGTGGAGGCCTCGAATTCCGAGTTGTTCCGCCGCCATAAAGTTATCCTGACGCCGCTGGATCAGACCGAGCCTGCCGCCTTGAGCGTGGTCGACTGTTTGTGGCGTGAATTGGGCGCCGATGTCGAGCACATGCAGGTCGAGCGTCATGACGAAGTGTTGGCGGCGACCAGCCACCTGCCGCATCTGCTGGCGTTCGGACTGGTCGATTCGCTGGCCAAGCGCAATGAAAACCTTGAGATCTTCCGTTACGCTGCGGGCGGCTTCCGTGATTTCACAAGAATCGCCGGAAGCGACCCGGTGATGTGGCACGACATCTTTCTCGCCAACCGCGAAGCTGTCCTGCGCACACTCGATACATTTCGCAGCGACCTCGACGCCTTGCGCGACGCGGTCGATGCAGGGGATGGGCACCAATTGTTGGGCGTTTTCACTCGCGCCCGGGTTGCCCGCGAGCATTTCAGTAAAATCCTGGCCCGCAGGGCCTATGTGGACGCTATGAATTCCAACGATCTGATTTTCCTGGCTCAACCTGGTGGCCGCCTGTCCGGTCGGATTCGCGTACCAGGTGACAAATCGATTTCCCACCGCTCGATCATGCTCGGCTCCCTGGCCGAAGGCGTCACCGAGGTCGAAGGCTTCCTTGAGGGTGAAGATGCCCTGGCGACCCTCCAGGCGTTCCGCGACATGGGCGTGGTCATTGAAGGCCCGCACCATGGTCGCGTGACCATCCATGGCGTCGGCCTGCATGGCCTCAAGCCTGCGCCGGGCCCGATCTACCTGGGTAACTCCGGTACTTCCATGCGCCTGCTGTCCGGCTTGCTGGCTGCGCAGGACTTCGACAGCACCCTGACCGGTGACGCGTCGTTGTCCAAGCGCCCGATGAATCGCGTGGCCAACCCGCTGCGGGAAATGGGTGCGGTGATCGAGACCGCCGCTGAAGGCCGTCCGCCGATGATCATTCGCGGTGGCAACAAGCTCAAGGGCCTGACCTACACCATGCCGATGGCCAGCGCTCAGGTGAAGTCCTGCCTGCTGCTGGCGGGTCTGTATGCCGAGGGCAAGACTACCGTTACCGAGCCGGCTCCGACCCGTGACCATACCGAGCGCATGCTGCGCGGTTTCGGCTACCCGGTAAGCGTTGATGGCGCGACCGCTTCGGTCGAGTCCGGCAACAAGCTGACGGCGACCCACATTGAAGTGCCGGGCGATATCTCGTCTTCGGCGTTTTTCCTGGTGGCGGCATCGATTGCCGAAGGTTCGGAACTGGTGCTCGAGCACGTCGGCATCAACCCGACCCGTACCGGTGTCATCGACATTCTGCGTCTGATGGGCGCCGACATCACTCTGGAAAACCAGCGTGAAGTGGGTGGCGAGCCAGTAGCTGACCTGCGCGTACGTGCAGCTAAACTCAAGGGTATCGAGATTCCTGAAGAGCTGGTCCCACTGGCTATCGATGAGTTCCCGGTGCTGTTCGTCGCTGCCGCCTGTGCGCAAGGGCGTACCGTGCTGACCGGCGCCGAAGAGTTGCGGGTAAAAGAATCCGACCGCATTCAGGTCATGGCGGACGGCCTGCTGGCGTTGGGCGTCAAGTGCGAGCCGACCCCGGACGGCATCATCATCGACGGCGGCCAGATTGGCGGTGGCGAGGTGCACGGTCACGGCGACCACCGCATCGCCATGGCATTCAGCGTCGCTTCGCTGCGCGCAAGTGCACCGATTCGCATCCATGATTGCGCCAACGTCGCGACGTCGTTCCCCAACTTCCTGGCGCTGTGTGCCCAGGTTGGTATCCGTGTTGCCCAAGAGGCTGAGTCGTGAACAACATTGCACCGGTCATCACCATCGATGGGCCAAGCGGCTCGGGCAAGGGCACGGTAGCCGGGATACTGGCCAAGCGCCTGGGCTGGAACCTGCTGGATTCCGGTGCCTTGTACCGACTGCTGGCGTTCGCTGCGCATAACCATGGTGTCGACCTGACCAATGAAGAGCTGCTGAAGAAACTCGCCGCTCATCTGGATGTGCAATTCATTGCGGCGACCGACGGTCAGCTGCAGCGCATCATCCTGGAAGGCGATGAAGTCAGTGATGTCATCCGCACCGAAAGTGTCGGCTCCGGTGCTTCCCAGGTGGCTGCGCTACCGGCTGTGCGTGAGGCGCTGCTGCAACGCCAGCGCGCATTCCAGGAAGCGCCAGGCCTGGTAGCCGATGGTCGCGACATGGGCACCGTGGTTTTCCCTGGCGCACCGCTGAAGATTTTCCTGACGGCCAGTGCCGAGGAACGGGCCCGTCGTCGATATTTGCAGTTGAAGGGCAAGGTCGAGGGTGTTAGTCTGTCGAGTCTGCTAGATGAGATACGTGCGCGCGATGAGCGCGACACCCAGCGAGCGGTAGCCCCGCTCAAGCCGGCGGCTGACGCCATACAGCTGGATTCCACGGAATTATCCATCGATCAGGTGCTTGCACGCATCATGAGCGAGATCGCCATTCGCGATATCGTCGGGTGACCAAGAGGGTCGCGGGGGACCAGTCATAGTCCTGCGACGCTTCTTTTATTTGAAACTAACCCACACCGTCTGGGGTGTGGAGATGGGCGTATTCTTCGCCCTCATCAACAGGAATTAAAATGAGCGAAAGCTTTGCGGAACTCTTTGAAGAAAGCCTAAAAACCCTGAACCTTCAGGCAGGCTCCATCATCACCGGTGTTATCGTTGATATCGATTACCAGGCTCGCTGGGTAACCGTTCACGCTGGCCTGAAGTCTGAAGCACTCATCCCGCTTGAGCAGTTCTATAACGACGCTGGCGAACTGAACATCAACGTCGGTGACGAAGTTCACGTTGCTCTGGACTCGGTTGAAGACGGCTTCGGTGAAACCAAGCTGTCCCGTGAAAAAGCCAAGCGCGCTGAATGCTGGATTGTTCTGGAAGCAGCCTTCGCAGCTGAGGAAGTGGTCAAGGGCGTTATCAACGGTAAGGTTAAAGGCGGCTTCACTGTCGACGTTAACGGCATCCGTGCGTTCCTGCCAGGTTCCCTGGTTGACGTCCGTCCAGTGCGCGACACCACGCACCTGGAAGGCAAAGAGCTGGAATTCAAGGTCATCAAGCTGGACCAGAAGCGCAACAACGTTGTCGTTTCCCGTCGTAGCGTCCTGGAAGCCGAGAACTCCGCCGAGCGCGAAGCTCTGCTGGAATCCCTGCAGGAAGGCCAGCAAGTCAAAGGTATCGTCAAGAACCTCACCGATTACGGCGCATTCGTCGATCTGGGTGGCGTCGATGGCCTGCTGCACATTACCGACATGGCCTGGAAGCGTATCAAGCATCCTTCCGAAATCGTCAACGTTGGCGACGAGATCGATGTCAAGGTTCTGAAGTACGATCGCGAACGCAATCGTGTTTCCCTGGGCCTGAAGCAACTGGGTGAAGATCCATGGGTTGCTATCAAAGCCCGTTACCCAGAAAGCACTCGCGTTACCGCTCGTGTAACCAACCTGACCGACTACGGCTGCTTCGCTGAGCTGGAAGAAGGCGTTGAAGGTCTGGTACACGTTTCCGAAATGGACTGGACCAACAAGAACATCCACCCTTCGAAAGTCGTACAAGTCGGCGACGAAGTGGAAGTCATGGTTCTGGACATCGACGAAGAGCGTCGTCGTATCTCCCTCGGCATCAAGCAGTGCAAGTCCAACCCATGGGAAGACTTCTCTGGCCAGTTCAACAAGGGCGATAAAATCTCCGGCACCATCAAGTCGATCACCGATTTCGGTATCTTCATTGGTCTGGACGGCGGCATCGACGGTCTGGTTCACCTGTCCGACATCTCCTGGAACGAAGTGGGCGAAGAAGCCGTTCGCCGCTTCAAGAAGGGCGACGAGCTGGACACCGTTATCCTGTCGGTTGACCCAGAGCGCGAGCGCATCTCCTTGGGTATCAAGCAACTGGAAAGCGATCCGTTCTCCGAGTACGTTCAAGAGAACGACAAAGGCGCAATCGTTAAAGGCATCGTGAAAGAAGTTGACGCCAAAGGCGCCATCATCACTCTGGCCGACGATATCGAAGCGACTCTGAAAGCCTCCGAAATCAGCCGTGACCGCGTTGAAGACGCGCGCAACGTTCTGAAAGAAGGCGAAGAAGTAGAAGCCAAGATCATCAGCGTTGACCGTAAGAGCCGTGTAATCCAGCTGTCGATCAAGTCGAAAGACGTTGAAGACGAGAAAGAAGCAATCCAGAGCTTGAAAGACAAGCCTGCTGCTGACGTCGCTGCTGGTCCTACCACTCTGGGCGACCTGTTGCGTGCACAAATGGAAAAACAGAACTAAGTTCTGATTTTCTGTAAAAAAGGGCGACTTCGGTCGCCCTTTTTTGCGCCTGTAATTTAGTGTAACTGGATCTCCTTGCGGGAGATGAAACCAAGGGTACGCACAATTGTCTCTTTCTTTAGTCGGATCAAACGCTTATTTGCAGCTAGGCTGTAGCACAAGAGGGTAGAGTCGGGCGGGATGCCCGGCATAAGGAAGTGAATGAACAGACTCATTGTCGTAATGGCGGTACTGACATTGGCGGGTTGCACTACTAATGCCAAGACTCACGCCGTGCGTGGTGTCAGTGGCATTGAGGTCGATTGTTCGGGGCTCGGCTCGAAGTGGGAAAGGTGCTACAAGCGCGCGGCTAAGGAGTGCCCTGGGGCAGGCTACAAGATTCTGGCAAGGTCCGACGATGCCAGGGACGAAGATGAATTTCCTTTTGGGTTTAATCCCGCGGGTTATTTTACGAGGACAATGCTGGTGATCTGCCGATGAGCGCATGTCCCAGGATTCTTCACTAACCGTCCTGGAATCGAGCATTCCTGTTCGGGTGTGGGCAAGGTTAAGGTCGGGCTGTTCAAATTCATTCCGGCGTGCTAAAACCTTTGGAGCGCTGATCTAGCTGCTTGAAAAAGAAGGGAAAAATATGACGAAGTCGGAGTTGATCGAACGAATTGTCACCCATCAAGGGCTGCTCTCATCCAAGGATGTGGAGTTGGCCATCAAGACCATGCTTGAACAAATGTCCCAATGTCTGGCTACCGGGGATCGTATCGAGATCCGGGGGTTCGGCAGCTTCTCCCTGCACTATCGGGCACCGCGTGTCGGTCGTAACCCGAAAACCGGTCAGTCAGTTAGCCTCGACGGAAAATTTGTTCCGCATTTCAAGCCGGGTAAGGAATTGCGTGATCGAGTGAATGAAGAGGAGGAGGGCTACGGTGAGGAGTAGTTGGGGCGCCAAGAGTCGCTTCAGTCGGTTGGCGATCACGGGGCTCGTCGTGTTGGTGGCGCTAGCGTGCTTGCTTTTTGTGCTGGAAAACCAGCAGCTAGTCGTCGTTTCCTTTTTCGGTTTTTCATCCCCCCAGTTGCAGGTGTCAATTGTCGGGGTTATCTCATTTCTGGTCGGGATGATCGTGGGTGGGTTGATGGTCGCCGCTTATGCCTTGAGATCCAGGAGGAGAGCGAGGCAGGTTTCCCGTTAATATTGTTACTTTGTTTTCGAGCGTGCAGCCGGGGTGTCGTGATGCGATATCCTGCAAGTATTCTTTAAGAGAGAGGGTATTATACAGTTTCGGCAGGAGTCGCGGAGTTCGCGTTGATGGCCTGCCCTTAAGTAATGCGCTCTCGGAATGTAAAGTACTCTTTAAGTAAAGGCTTCCAGTATATGCACGTTGACTCCAAAGAAGAAAATAGTCTAGGTGATTTTGAGTTTCAAAGATTTGTTAAGGCCATATTGCGACAAAAGTTTATCGTTTTAGGTTTTACCGTCCTGGGTGCTGTTGTTGCAGCGAGCTATGCGTTTGTCGTAACGCCAATTTATGAGGCACGGGCATTCGTGATCCCGCCCACGCAGAACGATATCGCTAACTTTAATTACGGCCGGACAACAGAGGCAGAGCTGGTTCCTTATAGCGTAAAGGATGTCTACGATATATACACTCGTCGTTTGCAGGCGGAGTCGCTGCGTCGAGATTTTTTTTATAGAGTCTATGTGCCAAGTTTGTCCGGGGATGAGCGCAAAAGCCCTCAGGACGTTTTGTATGCGAATTTCTCTCAGGTGCTTCGCGTTGTCTCCCCGCTAAGGGAGGGCTCGGACAGATATCTGGTTGTCGTGCAGACCAGTAACCCTGAACAGGCAAAGAGTTGGGCTGCCGAGTTCATCTCCGAAGCTGGTGAATTGGCTAAAAACGAAATGATACGGAACCTTTCGGTCGAGTCCGAGGTTCGTGCGCGGAATTTGGAGCAGCAGATAAATTCCGCCAGAGAGAATAGCCGAAAGGCGAGAGAAGACTCGATCGTCAAGTTGGGTGAGGCGTTGCGTATTGCTGAAGCTATTGGTCTGGAACGGCCGCCTGCCATTACTGTGAATCAGGCGGTAATTGCGGGTGGGGAGTCTGGTCAGCTTACGTACATGCGTGGTTCGAAAGCGCTGAAGGCGGAAATTGAGAACTTGCAGGCTCGTACCTCAGATGACCCGTTTATAGGAAATCTGCGAGAACTTCAGGAAGAGTATAGTTTTTTCAAAGGATTGAAGATTGACGCGGCCGCAGTTTCTGTCTATCGGCAGGACGGAGATGTGGAGCTGCCGGACAACCCAATCAAGCCTAACAAGGCATTGATCATTGTGTTAGGCATTATTTCCGGGTTTATCCTGGGTATGGCTTTCGTAATGTTGCGCGGGTTCTTCGTCACGAAACTGGAAGATTAGATTTAGATTCTCCTCGTCCCCGGTACTATTTCAACATCCTGTCGCCCAGAGTGGATGGGCTGGGGAGGCCTGATGCCTGATGGTCTGTTCCAGCTGGATCGATTGGGCATCCGGTGGTCGGTCTTGGTGAGGAAGGGGCATGGGTGAGTGGTATGTTGCCCGCATTCAGCCTTCGTCCGGATTTTTCGACGGGTGGGGTCGGGATTTTCCTGATAGTGTGATACGCGGCGATGATCCCAGATGATCGTTGGTAGTTTTCAGTCGTTTCACAGGCAGCTATTATCCTTGCCATCGAGGTTGCACCCGCATTACGCCAAGGAAGGACGCAGATTCTTTCCCTGGCTGCTGAAATGATTGTGGTTCTCAGCGGAGCTTTCGGTATAATTTCAAATTTACGTAGCTATCTCGTGCGTTTCTGACGCGCGAGATAAGAAGTGGTTTTTACCATCGACTTAATATTGATGAATGGCAAGGGAAAACAATGCTTAAACTCGAAGACGTGAAGTTGGCCATAGTGGGTCTCGGTTATGTGGGCTTGCCGCTGGCGGTTGAGTTTGGCAAAAAAATGCAAGTGGTTGGTTTCGATATCAGCCAGCGTCGAATTGATGCGCTGAAAGCTGGACATGACGCTACTCTCGAGGTGTCCGATGATGAGTTGAAGTCGGCGTCGGGCTTGAGTTTTAGCTCAGCTCTGGATGAATTGTCTGCCAGCAATGTATTTATTGTTACCGTGCCTACCCCGATCGATGAGCACAAAAGGCCGGACTTGACGCCTTTGGTTAAGGCGAGTGAGTCCATTGGTCGAGTTCTGAAAAAGGGCGATATCGTTATTTATGAGTCAACCGTCTATCCTGGCGCTACCGAGGAAGACTGTGTGCCGGTGCTGGAAAAAGTATCTGGCCTCAAATTCAATGTTGATTTTTTTGCAGGTTATAGTCCGGAGCGTATAAATCCTGGCGATAAAGAACACCGCGTTACTACCATTAAAAAAGTTACAGCCGGTTCAACTCCGGAAGTCGCCGATCTCGTCGATGCACTCTATAACACAATTATTATTGCCGGGACTCACAAGGCCAAGAGCATCAAAGTTGCCGAAGCGGCGAAGGTCATTGAAAATACTCAGCGCGATTTGAATATTGCGTTGATCAATGAGTTGGCATTGATCTTCAATAAAATGGGTATCGATACCGAGGCAGTGTTAGAAGCCGCCGGGACCAAGTGGAACTTCTTGCCGTTTCGCCCGGGCCTGGTAGGTGGGCATTGCATTGGTGTAGACCCTTACTACCTGACGCATAAAGCCCAGTCGATTGGTTACCATCCTGAAATCATTCTGGCCGGTCGCCGCTTGAACGACAGTATGGGCGCCTACGTCGTGTCTCAACTGGTCAAGGCCATGCTCAAGCGCAAAATTCATGTCGACGGTGCTCGAGTACTGATTATGGGTTTGACGTTCAAGGAAAACTGCCCTGATCTGCGAAACACCAAAATCATCGACATCGTTAATGAGCTTGCAGAATTCAATATTGTTGTTGATGTGTACGACCCGTGGGTAGATGTGGCTGAAGCACAGCATGAGTACTCAATCACTCCTGTCAGTCAGCCAGAGGTCAACTCCTACGACGGTATTATTCTGGCTGTGGCACATAACGAATTTTCCGCAATGGGCGCTGAGAGCATTCGCAGTTTGGGTAAAGCCGAACACGTTCTTTATGACCTTAAGTATCTCCTGGATGCTTCTCAGTCAGACCTGCGTCTTTGAGTCTCAGGGTCTGCGAAGACCCTGATTCGTTATCGCTGAATTCAAAATTGCCAAGTCGAGAATTACATGATCCGTTTCGAACAAGTCAAAGCTGAAATCCAACAGTCTCCAAAAGTTTGGTTGATCACGGGTGTTGCCGGATTTATCGGTTCCAATCTATTGGAGACGCTGCTGCAACTGGATCAACGGGTTGTGGGGCTCGATAACTTTGCGACTGGCCATCAACGTAATCTCGACGAAGTGCAATCGGTAGTGAGTCCGGAGCAATGGGCGCGATTCGCATTGGTTACCGGGGATATCAGAAATATTGAAGACTGCAGGAAAGCGATGAGTTTTGCTGGGTCCACCGATACTCCAGTGGATTACGTTCTGCATCAGGCAGCACTTGGCTCCGTTCCTCGCTCCATCAATGATCCTATTACCACCAATAGCACCAATATTGATGGCTTTCTGAATATGCTCGTTGCGGCGAAAGACGCGCAGGTGAAGAGTTTTACCTACGCAGCTTCCAGTTCTACCTATGGTGACCACCCGGCTCTTCCAAAAGTTGAGGGGGTTATCGGAAAGCCTCTTTCTCCTTATGCCGTCACGAAGTATGTAAACGAACTGTACGCCGAGGTTTTTTCCAGTACTTACGGGTTCAAAACCATCGGCCTTCGTTATTTCAACGTGTTCGGCAAGCGTCAAGATCCGAATGGCGCCTACGCAGCCGTTATTCCGAAGTGGACTGCAGCCATGATCAGTAACGAGGAAGTTTTCGTTAATGGTGATGGTGAAACGAGTCGCGATTTCTGCTTTGTAGAGAATGCGGTCCAGGCCAATATTCTGGCTGCCTGTGCGAGCCCTGAAGCCAAAAACAATGTTTATAACGTCGCCGTTGGAGACCGCACAACATTGAATGAGGTCTTTGCTTGCATCAAGGGCGCTTTGGCCAATGTTGATGTCACAACTACGTCAGAATTGGTATATCGGGATTTTCGTGCCGGTGATGTAAGGCATTCGCAAGCCAATATAGACAAGGCCAGGAATCTGCTGGGTTATCAACCCCTGTTCAATGTTGGCGAGGGCATGTTGAAAGCAGCTGGCTGGTACGTCTCTTTCTTCGCAAGAAGCTGACTCTGGTGATTAAAGAGATCAGTGCAATCACCGTTTTGGCAAACAAACTTTGCATGTTTGTTATGCTGTTCAGCCTGGCCCGGATTCTGGGGGTCGAGTTGTACGGTGTATTCTCTTACCATTACGCTATCGTCACAGGCATCGCGACTGTGGCAGGCGAGTGCTTGAGTGTGGCGCTGAGTCGCTATGCGGTATTGAATGCCGAAAATGTAAATTACAGGACTTCCTTGAGCCTCATGGCATGGGGTGGCATTGTTGTGGGTGCCCTCTGTATTGTCGTGTTTTCGGCTTTCCCGGCGCCGGCTTCGTCCTATGAGGCAAGTACGGGCTACTTGATGGTTGGAGCGTTTTTGCTCGGTTTTGCTTGTGTTTGTAATTTGACCATCACCGGCCTGATGTTCTCCTTGAACACCACGGGGAGATGGGTGGCCGCTTTGGCCGCTCACGGGCTGCTTGGATTGCTGCTGGTGGTAGCAATCGCGAAGGCTGATGGGCGTATAGAGGGTGTGATGCTGACACTTGCACTTTGCACCTTGATCGCTCCTGTGTTCGGCTTCTTGATGATAAAGGCCAGCAAGCTCTCACAAGACAAAACGCAAGGGCGTGAGTATTTCTCTTTTGCAAAGATGATAGCGCTGCTATCCCGGTCCGGCGCACCTGCAATCGCTGGAAGCATGCTTCTGGGGGCGCCTGTCCACATCGTTTGTCTGATGATTTTTGCTAACTCGAGTTTGAATGTGTCAGAAGTAGGCTATTTCAACCTTTTTTTCCTGTTTTATATTCTGGTTACGGTTCTTCCAAGTTCGCTTACTTCTTATGCCATCGTCAAACTCGCAGGGCGCGGCAACAGTGCCAGTAAACTGTATTTGACCCTCGGTGTCGCAATCGCGGTTTGCTTGCCTTTGTTCTTGGTTGTGACGCAGAGTTACTGGCTGTGTTTCCTTGGTAGTGGTTTTTGCAGCAAGGATAATCTTCTGACTTACGCGGTGGCGGCGGGGGGGCTTGGTCTTGTGACTACCATCGTCACTCAAATCCTGCATAGCAAAAACTTGACGAGAGTTGTTTTTCTGGGTAGCTGCATATACGCAGTTATCTACCTTTCGTCGACAATTTTTGCGGGTGGGAAAGGCGATATGTTGGCAATTGATCTTTTCAGATCATTCGTGCTGGCCTTGGCTGCGCAGATTGTTGTGCTTGCAGCCTTGGGTGGGCGTAAGTTGGTGCGATGAAAAATATGTTTGATATGAGCCATGCTTACGAAAAGCTCATGTCTACAAGTGATATTGGGGCCAGTGTTGAACCTGGTTGGCGGTTCTATTGCTTTGATTTTTTTGGTTAAGGCTCATGGTTATATTACTGGTTTCGGCAAGTTTACTGATTTTGGTCGCTCAATGTGTATTGTGCCTGATATTAAAAAAATATCTTGTGGCGTTGTACGCGGTCTGCTATTCGGTACCCTTTCTTGGACTCATAAGCTCCCTATGGGGGAACACCATTACGCTTTGGCCTATCGGGAACTATAATTTTTATCTGGATGACCTTTTGGTCCTCAGGCTGTCACTCGTCTGGCTCCTGGGGGTCTCGGGTGGGCTGGTTGCCTATCTGTTGTCGCTTCTGGTTCCTTCCAGAAGTCTTTACTCGAACAGCGTTGCCTTTTTTTCCCCAGTGGACTTCAAGTTGGCCGCGCTGGTGTTTCTTTCGCTCTCGGTCTTTTTTATTCTGTTCAGATTCGTAAATGCGAATGCGTTACTCGAGATGTTTGCGGGCATTGAATCGGTGGTGGTTTTTTCCATCATTGCGGTCACTGCATCGGTGTTTGCCTACCCCTCCAGGGCCATGCTTGCCTTGTCGGCGCTTCTGGTAATCGCTTATTGCGTTGCTAACGCAATGACTGGAGATCGGGATTTCGTTGTGTTGGTTGTGGCCTATGTGCTGGGTTTGATGTTTCGTTACAATCATCTTATAAAATTTAAGGTGTTGTTATTTGTCACGACTTTCATGGCGCTTGTTCTGGCCAGTGGTGTGGTTGTTTCGATGAGTCGAATGGAAGTTGATTTGACTTCAGATAATATTACGCAGTATTTCTTGTTCAACTCATGGAACGCGATAATATTACCTCTTGTCCAACAGTTGACCAATTTCTGGGATGGCGAACACCTTCGGTATGGCCAAACCTACGTGGACATGTTCCTTTCGCTCGCGCCTTCTCCCATCTATTCGGCTTTCGGTGTGGCAAAGCCCATCATGGTAGATAATCCTGCCCTCTGGTACTACATTACCGGTTTGGGCGGGATCCATGTCGCCGGCGTTGCGTTCGAAAACTTTGGGTTGTTTGGCGTGTTCCTCAATGGATTCATCAGCGTCAGTTTCCTGCGGATGATTGATTCGCGTTGCCGCGATGACGACTTCTTGCGAATTTTTCTGTATATGCTTTGTGCTGCATCGGTTATGCACTGGGTTTGGTATGGCGAAATATACTTGCTGAACTCATTGGTTTTTTATGTGATGTCCTTAGGATTATTCTTCGCGATGAAACTCGTTCGGGTTTTGAAGTGAGTATAAAAATTTTCACTGGAGTGAGAGCGTAGGTATGTGCGGAATTGCGGGAGTTGTCGGGTGGAAGCTGGATCAGCAGAGCGCCATTGCCGTTGGCACAATGGTAGATGCGCTGATACATCGCGGGCCCGATGACGGAGCAGTTTGGTCAGATGCCGATAGTGGGATTTCGCTAGGCCATCGGCGGCTTTCCATTCTGGAGTTGTCGGTACATGGAAGTCAGCCAATGGTGTCCGATAACGAGCGTTTCGTTATTGTTTTCAATGGTGAAATCTACAACTTCAACGAGCTGCGCCAGAAACTGATTGATTCCGGGTCGACACGTACCTGGCGAGGTCACTCTGACACGGAAGTACTGTTGGCAGCGATCGAGACGTGGGGTGTCCGCGCAACGCTTGAAAATTTGGTCGGCATGTTTGCATTCGCTGTCTGGGACAAACTTTCCAAGACGATTACGCTAGCCCGTGACCGTATGGGGGAAAAACCCCTTTATTACGGCATCGTCGGTAACCGTTTTGTTTTTTCCTCCGAGTTGAAGGCAATAAAGGCGGCATTCAGTGATGACCTGCGCATTGATCGTCACGCGCTGGCGAAGTTCGTCAGGTTCGGCTATGTTCCAGCCCCGGAGTCAATCTACGAAGGCATCAAGAAACTGCCGCCAGCCCACTATCTGACTGTTGAATCATTTTCTTCCGAGCAGGCGCCGGTTGCATACTGGTCATTATCACAATCCAGTACATTGAGGGACGAGCTGTCTCAGGCTACTGATAAAGAAGTGGTAGATGCAGTGGGCGAACGGCTTTCGGCAGCGGTAAAGTCGCAGATGATTGCAGATGTTCCACTGGGTGCGTTCCTGTCCGGGGGAGTGGATTCGAGCCTGATTGTTTCTTTGATGCAATCGCAAAGCAGTTCGAGTATCAACACTTACACTATCGGCTTTAATGAGCCTGAATTTGATGAAGCGCCGTATGCGAAGGCCATCGCCAAGCACCTGGGGACTAATCACACTGAATTTTACCTGGGTGCAGATGACGCAGTTTCGATAATTCCGCATTTGCCGGAAATATACGACGAGCCTTTCGCTGACTCCTCGCAGATCCCTACGATCCTGGTTTCCAGGATGACTAAGCAACACGTATCGGTTGCGTTGTCCGGAGACGGCGGTGACGAACTTTTTGCAGGTTATCCTCGTTACCAGATCACTGCCGGCTTATGGGCGCGTATAGAAAAGCTTCCATTGCCTGCACGCCGAATCATGGCTTATTCACTTCGCACGCTATCCTCCAAAGGTTGGGACAACGTCTGCTCTGTTCTTCCGGGTTCGGTACGAGCGAAGGTGAATGGTCGACGTATCTACAGAATGTCCGAACTGCTGGCATCTGAAAATCTGGCGCAGATGTACACCGGTTTGATGTCACAGTGGCAGCCTACTGATAATGTTGTGCTGGGTGTTGGCGCTCAGGATCAGGGAGTGATTTGTTGGGAGTCGGCGCAGGACTATATTGAGGAAATGCGTCGGTGGGACGTTTCTCAATATTTGCCTGACGACTTGCTGGTCAAAGTAGACCGTGGCGCAATGAGCGCGAGCCTCGAAACGCGAGCGCCATTGCTCGATCATCGTGTTGCGGAGCTGGCTTTTTCTCTGTCTTCAGACCAGTTGATCAAAAATGGCGCTGGGAAATGGCCACTTCGCGAGCTGCTGAAGCGCTACGTACCCACTTCATTCTTCGACAGGCCAAAGGCGGGGTTCTCCATTCCCCTGGCGCAATGGCTGCGTGGGCCGCTTAGAGAGTGGGCGGAGGAGTTGTTGGCGGAAGAGCGTATCAAGAGAGAGGGTTATTTTGATTGTCAGAAAATTCGTTCGGCATGGCTCCAGCATCAAAACGGAACCTACGATCGCAGTCTTCATTTGTGGAATATTCTAATGTTCCAGTCCTGGCTTGATAAAAATAGTCGCTAATTTATATTGAGCAAAGGTGTTTTATGAAGATAGTTTTCAATGCGCTCTCTGCCCGTCTTGGCGGGGGGCAGACATATCTGATCAATCTATTTCAGTTTGTACCTGTTAATGCAGACCTTGAAATTCTAGTTTTCGCTCCAGCCTCACTGAAACTGCCGGATCATCCAGCGATCCGTCGGGTCGAGCCGGCCTGGCCCACAGAGAACCCGGTTGTCAGGGCACTCTGGGAAAAGTGGGTGCTGCCCGGTATCTTGAAAGCGGAAAAGGCCGATGTTCTGTTTTGCCCTGGTGGGGTAGTGGGCACTCGTGCACCCGCTGGCTGCAAGGTCGCGACGATGTTTCGGAACATGATCCCGTTCGATCTGCGCGTACGGAAAAGTATCCCGTTAGGGTTGCAGCGCGTGAGGAACTGGTTGTTGAATCGCATTATGCTCAAGAGCATGTCGCAAGCTGATTTAACGATTTTTATCTCTAATTATGCGCGGAGTGTAATCGAGTCACTGACGCAGGTAAAAAACGCGGTGACAATCCCTCATGGGATTGGTTCGGTATTTCGCACGCACAGTGGTACTACTGTTCGCCCTGATTTTCTGCCGGCGAGTGAATATATTCTATATGTGTCAAGGTTTGACGTTTACAAGCATCACTATGAAGTAGTTAGTGCCTACGCGGAACTATCTCCTGAACTTCGTGAAAGGTTTCCGCTGATTCTCGTGGGTGAAACAAACCTGCCAGAAGCGGAGCGCGTAAAGTCTTTGATTGCAGCGCTCGGCCTGGAAAAGCAGGTGGTTCTGCTGGGCGCAATTCCCTATCAGAGCCTTCCTCCTCTGTATCATCACGCCTATCTGAATCTGTTTGCTTCATCCTGTGAGAACTGCCCAAATATTCTTCTTGAGGCACTTGCATCGGGCAGGCCAATGATCTGTTCGGATGTAATGCCGATGCCGGAGTTTGGAGCGGACGCGGCACTTTATTTTTCTCCTTTTGATTCCAAGGATATACGTAAGGTTCTCAGCGAAGCGTTAACAAGCCCGGGTACTTTGGAACGGCTGTCCGCCGCGGCAGTTACGCAAAGCGACAAGTTTGATTGGGAAAACACCTCAAGAAAAACCTGGCTCGAGTTGCTGGCATTGGCCGCGCGCGCAAAAGGAAGTATTTGATAGATGAAAGTTCTTGTGGTGTCGCAATATTTTTGGCCCGAATCTTTTATTATCAATGATCTGGTCAAAAACCTGTCTGCTCAGGGACACGTCGTAAAAGTTCTCACCGGAAAACCGAATTATCCGGATGGAGCGGTATTCGATGGTTACAGCGCTTCGGGGTACCAGGAACAAACCTATGACTCTTCGGTGAGCGTTTGTCGCGCGCCGCTTAGACCGCGTGGTTCATCGGGTGCAAAAAACCTGGTGCTGAATTATTTGTCCTTCATCGTCAATGGGCTGAGATTCTACCCGCGCGCAGTCAAAGGGCAGCATTTCGACGCGATCTTTGTATTTGCGCCATCCCCGATTACCTCGGTCATACCTGCCATTTACTTGAAGTGGAAACTCAAGAGCCATCTGGCTGTTTGGGTTCAGGATCTGTGGCCGGAGAGCCTCAGTGCAACGGGTTTCATAAAAAACAAGGCAGCGTTGCGTGTGGTGGGCTGGATGGTCAGGGGCATCTACGCGTTCGTCGATACACTGCTCGTTCAGTCGAGGGCCTTTCGCGAGCCGGTTTCCCGCTATGCTGATCCTGGTAAGGTTGTTTATTACCCGAACTCCTATCAGGACGTCCCTCCAAGTACCGAGCAAGCCCGGATTCCTGCGCCATTGCTTGCAGAGCTGGATAATCACTTCTGCCTAGTTTTCGCCGGAAACCTGGGGACTGCGCAGTCGGTTGAAACCCTTGTCGAGGTGGCTGACAAGCTTCGCCATTTATCGGGGCTGAAAATTGTCCTGGTCGGCAGTGGCAGTATGTTGGGCTGGATCGAAAGTCAGAAGCAATCACGAACATTGGACAACCTCATCCTTGCCGGACGTTTCCCGGCGAGCGAAATGCCTCATTTTTTCAGACGGGCTGCGGGATTGTTAGTGACGTTGAAGCAGGATGAGGCGTTCTCCTATACCATCCCCAGTAAAGTTCAGGCTTACCTGGCAGCAGGGAGGCCCATCGTTGCCGCACTTGATGGCGAGGGGGCTCGCGTCATTCAAGAGGCAGGGGCTGGTCTGACGTGTCCGGCGCAGGACGCCGAAGGTATGGCGAAGAGCATTGAACAACTTTTCCGCATGACTCTGGATCAACGAGAGTCGCTGGGGCAGTCAGGACGAGCGTACTACCTCGAGCATTTCGAAATGGAGCGGCAAAGCCAGCGCCTGGTCGAGATTCTCTACAGCAGGATTAACGAATTGAAAGGTAGGTCAAAATGAAGGTTCTTGTGTTAGGGGTCACCGGAATGCTGGGTAGCACGGTGTTCAGGCAATTCCACGGAAACCCGCACCTCGAGGTGTGGGGCACTTTGCGCAACCCCAATGGCGCCAAATACTTTTCTGAAGACACCCACGGTTCGTTGATCAGTAACGTTGACGTGCTTGACCATGATTCCCTGGTTTCGGTACTGGCGCAGGTCAAGCCGGATGTCGTCATCAACTGCGTTGGATTGATCAAGCAACTGGCTGATGCCAAGGATCCTCTTTCGGCCCTGCCTATCAATGCGATGTTGCCGCACCGCATTGCCAAATTGTGTGCGCTGTCCGGTGCCCGCCTGATTCACATCAGCACCGATTGCGTGTTCTCCGGCCGCAAGGGTTCGTACACCGAAGACGATATCTCCGACGCGGAGGACCTCTACGGTAAGTCGAAGTATATTGGCGAGCTTCATTCTGAATCGAATGCGGTCACCCTGCGGACCTCCATCATTGGTCACGAATTGGGAAGCCAGTATTCGCTGGTGGACTGGTTCCTGTCGCAGAACGGACCGGTCAAGGGTTATGAGAAGGCCATTTTCTCGGGGCTTCCTACCGTGGAACTGGCGCGTGTCATTCGCGACTACGTAATACCGAATCCGGAGCTTCATGGCCTTTACCATGTATCGGTGGCCCCGATTGACAAGCTGTCGCTTCTGAAACTGGTAGCGGAAGTTTACGAAAAGGAAATCGATATCATCGCGGACAGTCAGGTTTCCATAGATCGCTCACTGGACTCCTCGAGGTTTCAGGCTGCAACCGGTTACGTTCCACCTTCATGGTTGGAATTGGTTAAATCGATGCGTGCGTTGCGTTGATCATTAAATTCAATCAGGTTTGGGAAGGTAGTTATGTTCGATAATAAAGTTTTGATGATCACGGGCGGTACGGGCTCGTTTGGCCATACGGTATTGAAGCGGTTTCTGGATACCGACGTAAAAGAGATTCGTGTATTCAGTCGTGACGAGAAGAAACAGGAAGATATGCGCATTGCCTTGTCCAATGACAAAGTGAAGTTCTATATCGGTGACGTGCGTGACCGCGATAGCCTTGAGCAGGCCATGGTGGGGGTGGATTACATTTTCCACGCCGCAGCCCTCAAGCAGGTGCCTTCCTGCGAGTTCTACCCGATGGAAGCCGTGCGTACCAACGTCATGGGTACCGAAAACGTCTTGAACGCGGCAATTGCATCGGGTGTGCAACGTGTCGTTGTACTGAGTACCGACAAGGCTGTCTATCCGATTAACGCCATGGGTATTTCCAAGGCCATGTCCGAGAAGCTGATGGTTGCCAAGTCGCGGATGATCCCGGCGAAAGGCCCGGTGATCTGCGCCACTCGCTACGGTAACGTCATGGCATCGCGCGGTTCGGTTATCCCGTTGTTCATCAACCAGCTGCAAAGCGGCGAGCCGTTGACCGTCACCGACCCGAACATGACACGCTTCCTGATGTCGCTCGAGGATTCTGTTGACCTGGTACTGCACGCATTCGAACACGCCGAGCAAGGTGATATTTTCGTCCAGAAAGCACCTGCCTCGACAGTGGCGGACCTGGCGCAAGCGCTCAAGGAACTCTTTGCTCGCGACAATGCTGTCAAGGTCATTGGCACCCGCCATGGCGAAAAACTTTACGAGTCGCTGATCTCTCGCGAAGAGATGGCCAAAGCCGAAGACATGGGGCGTTACTATCGCATTCCATCGGACAATCGTGACCTGAACTACAAGAAGTTCTTTGTTGAAGGCGAGCAGGAAATTTCCGATCTGGACGACTACACCTCGCACAATACCGAACGTCTGGATGTTGAAGGCGTGAAGAAACTTCTTTTGAACCTGGAATACATTCAGGAGCAGCTTAATGCTTAAGGTCATGACGCTGGTCGGTACGCGACCAGAACTTATCAAGATGAGCCGCGTTATTGCCGAGCTTGATAAGCAGGTTAATCATGTGCTGGTCCACTCAGGTCAAAACTATGACTTCGAATTGAATCAGGTTTTTTTTGATGATCTTGAAATTCGTAAGCCTGATTACTTCCTGGGTGCTGCCGGCGATACCGCCGCCAAAACCATCGCCGAAGTGATCTCGAAGGCGGATGAAGTATTTGAGGCCGAGAAGCCTGATGCGCTTCTGCTCTACGGCGATACCAATACCTGTCTGGCCGTCATTGCCGCCAAGCGCCGCAAGATTCCGGTGTTCCACATGGAAGCCGGCAACCGCTGCTTCGATCAGCGCGTGCCTGAGGAACTCAATCGCAAGGTGCTCGATCACCTCAGCGATATCAACATGGTCCTGACAGAACATGCCCGGCGTTACCTGATCGCTGAAGGCATTCGTCCGGAAACGATCATCAAGACCGGATCGCACATGGAGGAGGTACTCGACTATTACATGCCGAAAATCCTCACATCCGACGTGTTGTCGCGAGAAGGCCTGGAGCAGGACAAGTTCTTCATTATCAGTGCTCACCGTGAGGAGAACGTCGATACGCCGGAGAATCTTCGCGACTTGCTGAAGACCCTGCGAGCCCTGGCCGACAAGTACCAGTATCCCATCATCGTTTCCACGCATCCTCGTACCCGCAAGCGTCTGGAAGCGATCGGTGAATCCCTGGATCACCCATTGATTCGTTTCTCGAAGCCTTTCGGTCTGCTCGACTACATCAAGTTGCAGATGTCGGCGTTTTGCGTGTTGTCCGATAGCGGCACCATTACCGAGGAAGCGTCGCTGCTGAATCTTCCTGCCATTACTATTCGTAATGCGCACGAGCGGCCGGAAGGAATGGATGAGGGCACTCTCATCATGAGTGGCCTGAAGGTGGAAGGCGTGCTGGATGCCGTACGTGTCGTGACCAGTCAGCATGATCGTAGCCAGCGCGTTATCCCGGTCGTGAGGGATTACCAGGCAGGTCCTGTGTCGAAGCAGGTAGTTCGGGTTGTGTTGAGTTATACCGACTACATCAATCGTACTGTCTGGTCCAAATCCTGAGCGTCGTCGAGGTTTGAAAAATGCGTGTTTTATTGACAGGTGCCACGGGTTTCGTTGGTCGCGCGGTATTGGCTCGCTTGGCAGCCTCTGACGATCTGGAGCCAGTGGCAGCCATTCGTGGGCACGCCTTGCCTGACTGTCCGTCGCGCGCTACTACTGTTCGAACCGCCGGGCTCAGCGCTGATACCGATTGGTCGCAGGCACTGGATCAAGTGCAAGTGGTCATTCATAGCGCGGCGCGCGTTCACGTCATGAATGACACCGAGTCCGATCCGCTTGAGGCGTTTCGCAAGGTGAATGTCGAAGGCACGCTGAGCCTCGCTCGGCAGGCGGCGTCGTTGGGTGCTCGTCGCTTCGTGTTCATCAGTTCGATCAAGGTGAATGGCGAAGGTACTCCGCTCAACCAGCCGTACTTCGCCGACGCGGCACCTGCACCTGGCGACCCTTATGGCATTTCGAAAATGGAGGCCGAACAGGGGCTGCGCGAGATTGCGAGCACCAGTGGCATGGAAGTGGTCATCATCCGTCCGGTGCTCGTTTACGGCCCGGGCGTGCGAGCCAACTTCTTGAGCATGATGCGTTGGCTGGACAAGGGAATACCCCTGCCATTCGGCGCCATCCATAATCGGCGCAGCCTGGTCGCGCTCGACAATCTTGCTGATTTGATCGTGACCTGTGTCCGGCATCCGGCCGCCGCCAATCAGACCTTTCTCGTCAGCGATGGCGAGGATTTGTCCACGACGCAATTGTTGACGCGGATGGCGCAGGCATTGGGTAAATCTGCACGCCTGTTACCTGTGCCGAGCGTGCTGCTTGAACGGGGTGCGCAGCTTCTGGGCAAGCAGTCATTGTCGCAACGCCTGTGCGGTTCGTTGCAAGTCGATATAAGCAAGACTCGAGAATTGCTGGGCTGGATTCCTCCGATCAGCGTCGATGAGGCGCTTGCATCGACTGCCAATTACTACAAGGAAAGTCAGCGCCAAGCTGGCTTATGACAATGCCGGTTCAGTTGCAGAACCGGTTTTGGTTGTTTCAGGAAGTTGACCTTTGAACACAATATGGTTGTTGGCGTTGGTGGTGGCTGTTTCGTTCCTGGGCACCGGTGCATTGCGTAAATACGCATTGGCACGCAGCCTGATAGATGTTCCCAATGCGCGTAGCTCACACTCGGTTCCTACCCCTCGGGGTGGTGGTGTGGCGATCGTGGTAAGCTTTTTGATTGCACTGCCGGTCCTGGCCTGGACAGACGCCGTCGCCTGGCCGATGGCGTTGGCTCTGTTGGGGGCCGGCGGCTGGATCGCGATCGTCGGTTTTCTCGACGACCATGGGCATATTGCCGCGCGTTGGCGCCTGCTTGCGCATTTCGGTGGAGCCATCTGGGCATTGTGCTGGATTGGCGGGATGGCACCGATCAATCTGTTTGGTCACGTGTTCAGTCTCGGCTGGTTCGGCTATGTCATCGGGGCGTTCTATCTGGTCTGGATGCTCAATCTCTACAACTTCATGGACGGTATTGACGGCTTGGCCAGCGTCGAGGCCATTTGCGCCTGTGTTGGTGCTTGCCTGGTCTACTGGGTCGCAGGCCACACCAGCCTCGCCATTGCGCCGCTTGTACTGGCGATGGCCGTAGCGGGTTTCCTTGCCTGGAATTTTCCGCCAGCGAAGATTTTCATGGGGGATGCCGGCAGTGGTTTTCTGGGCATCGTATTGGCGGTGATGTCGCTACATGCGGCGTGGACCAACCCTCTGTTTCTCTGGGTCTGGCTCATTTTGTTGGGCGTCTTTATTGTGGATGCCACCTTTACCCTCATTCGTCGGCTGTTGCGCGGGGATAAGGTTTATGAGGCTCATCGTAGTCATGGCTACCAGTACGCTTCACGAAAGTATCGCAGCCATCGGGTGGTCACTCTGGCCATCGCAGCGATCAATTTGTTGTGGTTGGTGCCAGTCGCTATATTGGTGGCCATGCAGTATCTCGATGGCGTGACAGGACTGGTCCTGGCCTACGTGCCTTTGGTGTTGCTGGCTTTCAAGTTTCACGCAGGCGAGTTGGAAATCGCCGGCAAGGTGTGATTGACGCATTGGGTTCTGAGCATTGCTTCGTCGGCAAGCGAGTTACCGAGAGCTGTGGTTGCTGTATCAATGCTAGGAGCTTCGAGAGGTGTTAAGAGGGTTTATGGATAAGATTCGGGCAAAGTTGTTAAGTCTGCCAAGACGACATAAACGTATTTTGCAGGTGATGACCGATATTTTCTTGGTCTGGTTTGCCCTGTGGATGGCGTTTGTCGTTCGATTGGGGGTGGACGAGCTGATCAACCCGTTCACTCAGCACGTCTGGCTTTTTGTCAGTACCCCTGTAATCGCCATCCCTCTTTTCGTCCGCTTTGGCATGTACCGTGCCGTCATGCGTTACTTCGGAAATGACGCACTGATTGCCATTATCAAGGCGGTGACACTATCGTCCTTGATACTTGGCGTTGTGGTGTACTGGTACAGCAACCACCAAAACGTTGTTCCTCGCTCGATCATTTTCAACTACTGGTGGCTGAGCCTGATCATGATCGGCGGGCTGCGCCTGGGCATGCGTCAGTACTTCATGGGCGATTGGTTCAGTGCTGCTCAGCACGTCCCTTTCACCAGTCGGGATGACGGCCTGCCGAAAGTAGCTATCTACGGTGCGGGGGCGGCGGGTAATCAACTCGTTGCTGCACTGCGGATGGGGCGCGTCATGCGGCCTGTGGCTTTTATCGATGACGATAGCGGAATCGCCGACAGGGTGATCTCCGGGTTGCAGGTGTATCAGCCCGATAATATCCAGCAGATGATCGACAACACTGGCGCCCAGGAAATTCTCCTCGCTATTCCTTCGTCCAACCGCGGGCGCCGGCGCGAGATTCTCGGGTTTCTCGAAGGCTTTCCGCTGCACGTTCGAAGTATCCCGGGTTTCATGGACCTGGCCAGTGGCCGGGTCAAGGTTGACGATATCCAGGAAGTAGATATTGCGGACCTGCTCGGACGGGATGCAGTACCGGCCCAGGCTGACTTGCTCGAGCATTGCATCACGGGTCAGTCGGTGTTGGTCACGGGCGCTGGTGGCTCCATCGGCTCTGAGCTTTGCCGGCAAATTCTGGCGCTGCGCCCGACAACGCTCCTGCTGTTTGAACACAGTGAGTTCAATCTTTACTCCATCTTGTCCGAGCTGGAGCAGCGGGTCGCTCGAGAGTCCTTGTCCATTCGTCTTTTGCCGATTCTTGGCTCGGTGCGTAACCCGAGCCAGCTGCTTGACGTGATGAAGTCCTGGCGAGTGGACACGGTGTATCACGCCGCAGCCTACAAGCATGTACCAATGGTCGAGCACAACATTGCCGAAGGCGTACTCAACAATGTGATCGGCACGCTTAATACGGCCCAGGCCGCACTCCAGGCAGGAGTGGCCAACTTTGTTCTGATTTCGACCGACAAGGCCGTACGACCTACCAATGTCATGGGCAGCACCAAGCGCCTTGCCGAGCTGACGTTGCAAGCATTGAGTCGCGAGTTGGCTCCGGTGTTGTTCGGTGATACGAGTAACGTTTCACGCGTGAACAAAACACGTTTCACGATGGTGCGCTTTGGTAATGTCCTCGGATCGTCGGGTTCGGTCATTCCGCTGTTTCACAAACAGATCAAGTCGGGTGGTCCGCTGACTGTTACGCACCCCAAGATCACTCGTTACTTCATGACCATCCCTGAAGCGGCGCAATTGGTGATTCAGGCGGGCTCCATGGGGCAGGGCGGTGATGTCTTTGTCCTGGACATGGGTGAGCCCGTGAAGATCGTCGAGCTGGCCGAGAAGATGATCCATTTGTCCGGCCTGAGCGTGCGCTCGGAAAGAAACCTGCATGGCGATATCGCTATCGAGTTCACCGGGTTGCGCCCTGGCGAGAAGCTTTACGAAGAGTTGCTGATCGGTGACAACGTAGCGGCTACGCAGCACCCGATGATCATGACTGCCAACGAGGATCACCTGTCGTGGGATCTGCTGAAGGAGAGGCTCACCGAGTTGCTCGCTGCGGTTGATCAGGACGACTATGCGCGCGTCCGTCAGTTGTTGCGCGACACTGTCAGCGGCTACACCCCGGACGGTGAGATTGTCGACTGGATTTACCAGCAACGCCGCCTGGAGCCCTGACTGCTTCATATCCTGCAACGAACACATTTTTGACAGTTCGATAACATGACCTAGGTTTGGAGGGCAGCTTCGGAAAAGCTGCTTTCTCAAACGATGGCATGGAGCTTCACAAATGCGCACAAGCAATTTTCTTTCTCTGGTTTTTGCCCTTCTTACCAGTGCCTCCCTTTCGGCAATCGCCGCACCTGTCAACGCACCTGGGGTCAGCAACGCTCCTCAGGTGCAGGATGTAGCCGCCAAGGCGCAATCCGGCAAAGTTGATCTCAATAGTGCTGATGCACCTACGCTGCAACGAGAGTTGGCGGGTGTGGGTGAGGAAAAAGCGAAAGCGATTGTTGCTTATCGTGAAAGCAATGGCGCGTTTGCGTCAGTTGACGAATTGCTGGAAGTGAAGGGCATCGGCAAAGCGATTCTGGATAGAAACCGCGACAGGATCGAAGTGAACTGAGCGAGTGATAGAACGACAAAGGCCGATCATTGATCGGCCTTTGTCTGTAGCGAGACTTATGGCTGGCGGGCCGGTCGTCTGTGGTTGCTGGAGCTGTTATTGCTACCAGTCACCCGAGTTCAGGCAAGGTATATGTCAGCAGCGTTCAACAAGGTGGTCTGGCCAACCAACGTGATATTGCCACCGTGAGCACCGTCACCCGCGGTGTCGAATGACACCACCAGCCCCTGGTCTTGTAGCGTTTGCGTGATTCCCTTGGCGGTCGTCCAGCCATAGACGTAGAGGGTGTCTTCACCTTGTTTGAAATCCTGGATGGTGTCCGAGCCGGAGCCTGCGGTGAATGCGAAGACGTCCCGACCGTTTCCGCCAACCAACAGGTCGTTGCCGGTACCTCCGACGATAAAGTCGCTGCCGTTACCGCCAACCAATACGTCGTTGCCATCTTGACCGTACAGCGAGCAATTTGCATCCGAGCGAGACTGGATGACGTCATCGCCACTGTTTTTTCCGCTGGCACTGCCAGCCAGTTCGGCGCCAAGGGTGCCTGTGTAGAGGATTTTGTCTGCGCCGGTACCGCCGTAGATTTTTTCGGCGTACCCGGCACCTGGGGTCCCGGTGACAGTCGTGGTCTTGAAGCCTGCGTGTGGATCAGCGTTGAAAACAAAAGTAGCATCGCTGGCGGTGAGCAGTGTCGTACGGTCTTCGATCAGCATTGCGCCATCAAAACGGAAATCGCCATCGATGTCATAACGAAGATAGATTCCGTCTGTGGTTAACTTCTGGTCGACCCTCAAATTGAATTCATTTTGCGACAGTTGCGTGCGGCCAGTACCGCCGGCACCGCTGACGCCGAGGAAAACAAGTTTATCTGCGCCTACGCCGAAACTGTCGACGATGTCGTTGAACCCGTCGCCCTTGGAAAACGCATACTGGTCTGCACCGCCTCCGCCAGACAAGTAGTCATCACCTGTACCACCGGAGAGGAGATCTGACTGCTGTCCGCCGATCAGGACGTCATTGCCAGCATTGCCGTAAAGTTGACCGCCGGACCAACGTAGAGCGAGCGTGTCATTGCCCGCTCCGCCGATCAGCGTGGCGAACACCGGACTGAGTGCGCTGCCATCATAGGAAACAAGGTCCGCTCCCGAGGTGCCGGTTATCGTGGCTCTTCCGTTATCGGTGATGGCATTGCTGTCGGTAAAATGGGTGACGTTTGGATTGCCGGCAGAGCCCTGTACCGTATAGGTAAAGACCCCGCTGAGCGAATTGGAGATGCTGTCCAGCAAGGTATCGCTCAGACTGTCGTTACTGGTATAGAGCTTGTGTTCAGTAGTGATCATCTGGGCCGCATAGAGATTGGCCTGGCGCAAGGCATCTGCGCCTGTCTCTGTCCATCCGGATTCATTCGCGTTGTGGGGGATGAAAAACTCAACATCGTCTGCTTTCATCATGTCCATGACACCGACACGTTCGCCCGTGCGAATATCGGTGTAATAGACGTTGTAGTCCGCGTCCTGGATTTCCCACTTGTTGGTTGTGGTATTGAAAATTTCCAGGTACGTATGCCCCTGAAAATAACCCTGGGAATCTGAATACGTCCAAATGGTACGTTTTTGCAGGCCAAGCTCGGCGCAGAGGCCGCTGAACACGTTAACCATATTGCCGCACAGGAGTTCCGGGCGTTCGGCAGTCGGGTCACCCTTGATGGTTTTATAGATCTGCTCGGCGGTATAGAAGGGGTCATTACCATGGGCAGCCCACCAGGCGCCGTCCGAGTGAGTCGTATTGGTGGCCAATAATTCGCGGGCTACATCTTGAAGCAACATGCCGGTTGCAGCCGATTCTTGTCGGACCATATTGGCGAGTAAAGCAAAATAATTGATCAAAATTGACTCCCTGATGAGTGGGTGGCCAACCCAATATCCAAAACACGCTGCAAACGGCGATGCTGGCCGAAATTTTGCTTATTTTACAGTTCTTTAGCCGGTATGTTAAAGAACCGTTAATCACTAATGGCGGGTTTATTGAGTCGTCAATGATCAGCGACGGGATGCTGCGTGGCGATTACTTTTTCAATGTCGGGCATGATGGCGATTTCATACTGCGATTGTCGCTCAGGTGCTACACTCGCGCGCCCCGCAAAGCCCGATAAACACACCAGGTTGTCAGTTCCGAAATGATGCGCAGTCGAACCGAAAATAGTTTGCAAGTAGCCCTCAGGGCCTGCAGGAACAGTTTCATATCGGTGGGTTTTTTCAGTCTGTTCATCAACGCACTGATGTTGGTTCCTACCTTTTACATGCTTCAGGTCTACGGACGGGTCGTCACGGGCGGTAGCCTGACAACCCTGGCCATGTTGACCATAATCCTGACCGTGTTGCTCGTGACCATGGGACTGCTGGAGTGGGTACGCTCGCGGATCATGGTTCGTGTCAGCACCAGGCTCGACGTGTTGCTTAGCCGTGATGTCTACAGGGCCAGTTTCAAACGGGCTCTGGACAGCGGTGGCATGGATGCTTCGGCGCAGCCGCTCAGCGACCTGACCGGGCTGCGCCAGTTCATGTCCGGCAATGGCCTGTTCGCGTTTTTTGACGCGCCGTGGCTGCCGATCTATGTCGCGGTGCTGTTCCTGTTCCACCCTTGGTACGGCTGGACGGCAATCGGCTGTGCGGTGATTTTGCTGGCGCTGGCCTACATCAATGAGCAGTCCACGGGCAAAGTTCTGGCGGCGGCCAACAAAGAGAGCATTGCTGCGTCACTGCACACCAACAAGAATCTGCGCAATGCCGAAGTGATCGAGTCCATGGGTATGCTGGACTCCCTCATGTCACGTTGGAGTCTGCGTCAAAAGAAAGTCCTGCTGTTGCAGTCACGGGCCAGCGATCGCAGCGGGATCATCACAACGATTTCAAAAACCTTCCGAATGCTCGTTCAGTCCCTGATTCTTGGCCTTGGCGCTTATCTGGCGGTCAGCCACGAGATCAGCCCGGGGCTGGTGATCGCAGGTTCCGTGCTGCTGGGTCGGGCGCTGGCGCCTCTGGACTTGATGATTGGCAGTTGGAAAGGATTTATTTCTGCGCGTTCACAATACGCACGTCTGAACAGCATTCTTGACCAGCAAAATGCCGAACCCGAGCGTATGCAATTGCCCGCTCCGATCGGTCACGTGACGGTAGAAAACCTCACACTGGGTGCGCCGGGTGCCAAGACCGCGATCATCAAGGGCATCGGTTTCAATGCGCGGGCAGGATCAATGATCGGTGTCGTCGGTCCAAGCGCCTCGGGCAAGTCAACGCTTGCCAAAGCGTTGGTGGGGGTGTGGAAACCACAGAATGGCGTGGTACGTCTGGATGGTGCCGATATTGCCAATTGGGACAAAAGCCAGCTGGGACCGCATCTGGGGTATTTGCCGCAAGATATCGAGTTGTTCGAAGGCACAATCAGCGACAACATCGCGCGTTTTGGTGTGGTTGATCCGGAAAAAGTGGTGCTGGCGGCCAGGATCGCCGGTGTTCACGAAATGATTCTGATGTTGCCCAGTGGCTACGATACGGTCATTGGCGAGGGGGGTATCAATCTCTCTGGCGGGCAACGACAACGTATAGGGTTGGCCCGGGCAATCTATGGCAGCCCGCGGCTTATCGTTCTGGATGAGCCGAACGCTCATCTGGACGAGGTCGGGGAGCGCGCGCTGGCGTTGGCGCTGCAACAGATAAAACTCACGGGTGCGACGGTTTTCGTTATCGCCCACCGCACCTCCATATTGGCCCATCTCGATCACTTGCTGGTGATGAACGCCGGCACGATCAGCTTGTACGGCCCGCGGGATCAGGTTCTCGCGCAACTCAATTCGCCTCAATTGGCCGCCCAGCAAAAGCCTGGCGCAAGGGCCGACACAGACGTCGCTTCGGCCGACGTTTGACAGGATGCTATCGATGAACCATACGCTCACTAGTCCTGCCGACACTTTCGCAGATCTGCCCACCTCCGATGGATCCGTAAGGCGTATCGGGTTTTACATTGTGTTCGTGACATTCGGCCTGTTCGGCGGATGGGCGGCGTTTGCGCCACTCGACGGTGCGGCGTACGCGCCGGGGGTGGTTACCGTGCAAACGTATCGCAAGACGGTACAGCATCTGGAGGGCGGTATCGTCAAGGACCTGCTTGCACATGATGGCGATGTGGTGAAGAAAGGCGACCCGATCATCGTGCTCGATGACGCTCAACTGCGCTCGGAATACGAGATGACCCGCAGCCAGTTGATCGCTGCGAGGACGATGGAGGCGCGCTTGCTCGCCGAGCGCGATAACCTTGCGACGATCGCGTTCCCGAGCGATATCAACGCCGACAGTCAGCGCAGTACCGAGGCGCGCTACGGCGAGACTCAGGTGTTCAACGCGCGGCGTAGTTCGCGGCTTGGACAAATTTCGGTCCTGCAAGAACGTATCGGTCAGTTGAATCAGCAAATCAAGGGCACCGATACCATGATCGGTACCAAGACCAACTTGCAAGAATCCTACAGCGGCGAAATTGCCGAATTGAAAGAATTGCTGGCCCAAGGTTTTGTCGACAAGCAGCGGATGCTGGAACAGGCGCGCAAGCTGGACTTGCTCAAGTCTGAAGTGGCGGATCACCGATCGTCGAACATCAAGACCAAGTTGCAGATCAATGAAACGCAGTTACAGATCCTGCAGATCGACAAGGACTTTGACGCCGACGTTACCCGGCAGTTGGCAGAGACCCAGACCAAGGCCTACGACCTGCAGGAAAAAGCCTCGGCGCTGGAAGATCGCCTGAGCCGGGTGGTTATTCGCGCTCCGGAAGACGGGATGGTGATCGGCATGACGGTTCACACCATCGGTGGTGTTGTGCGTCCGGCGACGCCCTTGCTGGATATCGTTCCGTCGGTTTCCGATCTCGTGGTTGAGGCGCAGGTAGCCCCCAATGACATCGATCGAATTGCTATTGGCAAATTGGCGGACATTCGCTTCAGCGCCTTTAACACGGCCACGACACCTGTCATCGAAGGTCGGGTGACGAGCGTGTCCGGCGACCGCTTGATCAATGAAAAAACCGGCGCACCGTATTATCTGGCCCGGATCAGTGTCACCGGGGATGGTGCGCGCAAGCTGGGTGATCGCAAGCTGTTGGCGGGCATGCCGGCAGAGGTATTGATCAGCACGGGAGAGCGCACCATGCTGCAATATTTGATGCAGCCGGCACGTGATGTTATCGCCCAGTCGATGATCGAGGAGTGATCGTGCGCCTGTTTCCCTGTCTGATATTGGGTTCGTTGGCGTTGCCTGTTCATGCCGCCGAACCAAAGGTCGCCCAATCCTCGAATGTCGCTGTGCAGACGAATTCAATCAGCAAGCAGGCCTATTCCGTTGACTTGATGCAGCTGTATCGCGAGTCACGCCTTGAAGACCCCCGGGTAATTGCTTCTTACTCCAGGGCGCAATCGGTTGTCGAACAGGAAAAGCAGGCGTTTGGCAGCCTACTGCCTTCGGTGACTGCGAACGCGGGTTTCAACCGTATCAAGCAGAACAACATACGACTCAACGAGGCATACGACAGCCGCAATTACACGGTGGGGTTAACTCAGCCGCTATACAACAAGGCTGCATGGGAAAACTACCAGCACTATAAAAGCCTGGCCAAACAAGCGGACTCCGAGTCGACGGAGGCGCAGGCAGAGGCCACTGTTGATCTTGCGCAGCGTTATTTTTTCGCATTGGCTGCCGATGACGAACTGGAACTGGTACAGGCTGAACGCAGGGCTACCCAGAAAAACCTGGACAGAGTCAGCGCCCTGTACAGTAAACAGTTGGCTATGGTCACCGATTTACTGGACCTCAAGTCGCGGGTCGATTCGCTGGCCGCCCAGGAAGTTGACGCGCGCAACCAGTCCAGTCTGAGCCGTGTTGCGCTCTCGGAAATCATCGGGCGTCCGGTCAATGAAAGGCTGAGTCGCGTTCGTAGTGATGTCGAGTTCAAAGTGTCAGCGCAGAGTCTGGAATCGTGGGTGGAACAGGCAATCAGCGCGAACCCGTCCATCAAGGCCAGTGAAAGCGCACAGGACGCTGCCGAGGCTGCATTGCGCGCGGGCAAGGGCGGGCATTACCCGACGGTTAATCTGAACCTGAGTGCGCAACAGACTAACGAAGGTTATAACAACTCGCTGGCCCCCCAGACCGATAGCTATGTAGCTGGCGTTGGGGTGCAAATTCCGATTTTCAGCGGTGGTTCCACGTCAGCGCGAGTGCGGCAGCTGTATCAAGATCAGCTTACCGCAGAACAACAACTGATTGCGACTCGTCGCCAAGTGGTCAAGGAAACGACAAACGCGTATTTGACCGCCGACTCCAGCATAGAAAAAATCCGCGCCAACCGTAATGCGGTGGCGTCGGCCGAGCAATCCCGTGTCGCGGCTGAAAAGGCGTTTACCTATGGTGTCGTCAATTCCGTGGATGTATTGACGGCTGTACAAAACGAATTCAAGGCGCGTCGTGATCTGCTCAAGGCGCAGTACGATTTCATCACCAATCTTTTTATTCTGAATCGTTGGGCAGGGAAGTTGTCAGGAGAAAGTGTCGAAAGTGTCAATGTCTGGTTGGATCATAACCATCAGCCTGTTGCTGTGGCCAGTGCGCAAGTTGAATAGCTACAATAATTGAGCACTTGGTCCAGTGATAGGGTTGGCCGATTAGCTGAGAGCCGTTACCTTCACTTTATAAGTGGCTGGGGAGGGCAGCTAATTCGAGAATTACCACCACTGAGGGATCGCGTTTGATGAACAAGCGCGACCCCTTTCATCTATGTCGGATTTAGCGCAGCGACAGGACGGCTCGACGGATAATAGCGACGCCAACGCCCAGCATAAACCCGAATATCATACCGAAACCGACAATTAGAGCCTTCTTCGGTTTTACCGCGCCTTCAGGTGGAGTTGCTTCTTTATCAATTTGCGCGAGGTTGAATTGATCGAAGTCCACATGCAGTTGTTTCAAGTGCATCAGTTCGCCGCGAATATCCGCGAAGTCCTTGACGAATAGCTCAGGATTGTCACGCTCTTTAAGAAGTATTGCTTCGCGGTTAGTGGCCAGCAAGCTGAGTTCTTTTTGAATTTCATCAATGCGCGGCTCGGTGAAGTCGTCAGAGCGACGGGTTTCCAAGGTGGCACGCTCAGCTTCCAGGGCAGCCTGTCCCAGGAAATACAGTGGTATTTTCTGATTGTTGACTTCTGTCCGGATCATGTTGCCTTGATGGGCTTGATCCGTGTCTCCCAACGCTGAAGGTGTTGTGGGTTTGACGATGCCGAGTTTTTTTGCAATGACGATTGCTTCATCAAGCTCTTTGACACGATTTTGTCTGCGGCTTTGCAACTGTTGACGTAATGCTTTCAGTTCGTCCTGAAGTATTTGTTTTTTAAGTTGATCTTTTTCAAGCAGAACGGCGATTTTGGAATCTTTCTCTGCTTCGTACGCAGCCTTTTTTGACTCCAGCTTTTTTTCTACTTGAATGATGCGATTGCTTACCAGGGTTTCAAGGCTCGAAGCTACTTTTTCTTTTTCGGTCTTAATTGCAAAATCAGTAAAGTTTTTTGCAATTCCGACGCCATCTATACCCTGTGGATACCTAAGTCTGAGGCCCACGGCCTCAGAAAGGCTTGTGCTTTTTTTTGGGTCAATTATTTCAATGGTGAATGATTTTTCATTGAATTTTTTGAAGGTTTCTTCAATTGACTGGTTTGGTGTCTGGACGGGTGCCAGGTACTGCGGGTAAGTTTTGAAGAATTTCAGGCGCACGTCATAAGACTGCATTGAAGATCCGACGCGTGTCAGGGCATCCTTTGGAGTTAGTTTATAAAGCCCCGATTCATTCAGCTCATCGAGGTCCGCCTTGGTGACAGGCCGGATCGTAGTTTCGACTTCATATTCCGGCGTAGCGTATACGGTGTATGCAATGGCGGCGGAAGCAGTTAGTGCGGTAAACAGTAAGACAATAGCTCTTTGATCCCAAAGGCTGTTGATGAGATCCTTTACTTCAACTACTTCGTGGCTGGAATTGCTGATTGTATTTACTGGGCTGTTCATCGCGCGCTCAAATAAATTCGACAGAGGCTCCATAATACAGCTGGAAATTCCCGTCATGTATGTTGTTGAAGGAAAACATCGAGTTACATTTTGATTTTCCAGCATTTGTTCGCAAACGGCAAGAGTCAACCGGCGGATGAGCCGATAGGAAGCAGGACGCAGCAGCTGTTGTTTGAATGATCGTCATCAGCAGTTTTGATCGTTTCAGCATCCCGGTGCAAGCACACGACATCATGGGAGTATCTGTTTTGTATGCGTTCTCTTCGTCGATCATGCAATTTTCCACGTGGATTGATAGGCCGCTCCTTTGCGCTTGAAAGTCAGTCGGGCGTTTTCAGTTCAGCAGGTGCGGTCGGACTTTGCCGAAAATCCGACGAACCAACCATTTCCCGGGAATCATTCAGGTCCCCTGCGACCTTTAAATTATGACTATAATATATCACTTCGCTGATCCGTTCTGGCGTCGGGTTTTTCCTTAAACGTCCCAAGGAGCACTTCCCATGAGTTCTGTTCAGTTCAAAGGTACAGCCCTTGTCACCGGCGCCTCTTCCGGCATCGGGGCAGTTTACGCCGAACGGTTGGCGGCGCGCGGTTTTGATTTGTTGCTGGTTGCGCGCGACGAGCAGCGCCTGGAGGCTGCGGCCAACGAATTGCGTTCACGGCATGGAATTCAGGTCGAAGTGCTAAAGGCAGATCTGACGCAAAAAGAGGATGTATTCAAGGTTGAGCAGCGTCTGCGAAGTGATTCCAGTATCAGCTTGTTATTGAATAACGCCGGTGTGGCTGCGGATGGTCTGCTGGCTAATGCAGATCTGGAACAACTGGAGCGCTTGATCCAGTTGAACGTCACAACGGTTACGCGATTGGCCTCGGCAGCAGCGGCGAGTTTTACCAAGGCCGGTCGCGGCACCATCATCAACATAGCTTCAGTGGTGGCCCTGTTTCCCGAGCGCTTTAATGCAACGTACAGCGCCAGCAAGGCCTACGTTTTGAGTCTGACTCAGTCGTTGAATGCGGAACTGGATGGGACTGGTGTGAAGATTCAGGCCGTGTTGCCAGGCGTCACACGTACTGAAATATGGGAGCGCTCCGGTATCGACGCTTCACAGATTCCTGCAGATATGGTCATGGACGCAGGGGAAATGGTCGACGCAGCGTTGGCGGGCCTGGATCAGGGTGAGTTGGTCACCGTTCCTTCGCTACCTGATGCCGCGGATTGGGATGCCTTTGTAGCCGCGCGTCATGTCATGGCGCCGAATCTTTCCAGAAGTAAGGCTGCCTCACGTTACAAGTGAGGCATTATCAATCGGCCAGAGGTGTTTGCGGTATGAATGATCGTCGAGTCGTTGTAACGGGCATGGGCCTGGTATCTCCATTGGGCAGCGGTGTCGAAGCTGTCTGGCAAAGGCTGCTGGCCGGGCGTTCCGGGCTGCGCAATCTGCCGCAGGAGGTGGTTGCCGATCTGCCGGCAAAGGTGGGTGGGTCGGTGCCGACGCTGGCCGAGGATCCCGAGGCCGGGTTCGACCCGGATCGGGCAACAGCGCCCAAAGAACAGAAGAAAATGGACCGCTTCATTCTGTTTGCCATGGAGGCGGCACGTCAGGCGCTGGAGCAGGCCGGTTGGCAAGCCCAGGACAGCAACGCCCAGGAACGCACGGCGACCATTATCGGTTCTGGCGTAGGGGGGTTCGGTGCAATCGCCGATGCGGTGCGCACCACGGACAGCCGTGGCCCACGACGCTTGTCACCCTTTACCATTCCGTCGTTTCTGGTCAATCTCGCTGCCGGGCATGTCTCGATTCAACATGGTTTCAAAGGCCCGCTGGGTGCGCCAGTCACCGCTTGCGCCGCCGGTGTGCAGGCGATCGGTGATGCGGCACGGTTGATCCGTAGTGGTGAGGCCGATATCGCCGTGTGTGGCGGCGCGGAAGCCGCGATCGATCGCGTCAGTCTCGCCGGGTTTGCTGCAGCTCGTGCTTTATCCAGCGGTTATAACGACACCCCGGAACGCGCCTCGCGTCCGTTCGACAGCGGTCGCGATGGTTTTGTCATGGGCGAGGGCGCGGGGCTGCTGGTGATCGAATCCCTGGAGCATGCCTTGGCGCGCGGCGCTCAACCGTTGGCTGAACTGGTCGGTTATGGCACCAGTGCTGATGCCTATCATCTGACCGCGGGACCCGAGGATGGCAGCGGTGCGCGGCGAGCGATGGCATTGGCCTTGGCCCAGGCCGGTATTTCACCTGCTCAGGTTCAGCATTTGAACGCTCACGCGACCTCGACCCCGGTGGGCGATCTGGGTGAACTGGCGGCGATCAAGTCGTTGTTCGGTGCGCAGAATGCAATTGCGGTGACATCGACCAAGTCGGCAACCGGACATTTGCTTGGGGCAGCGGGCGGGATTGAAGCGATCTTCACACTGCTGGCCATTCGTGACCAGATCGTCCCGGCCACGCTTAATTTAGACAATCCGGATCCCGCTGCCGCAGGCGTGGACATCGTTCGCGGCCAGGCGCGGCCGATGACTATCGATTATGCGCTGTCCAACGGTTTTGGATTTGGCGGCGTCAATGCCAGCGTGTTGTTCAAGCGCTGGCAGGGCTAGTCCTGCGATTGCTTGAGATGTTCGCGCGTGACGTCGAGCAGGCGTTGGGCGAGTTCGGGGTCGGCAACGCTGCGTGAAAGTAGCAGGGCGCCGACCAGTGCGGCCATGATGACAATGCTGCGATCAGCGGTGTTGTCCCCTTTGAGGGTGTGCTCGATCTGATCCAGTCGAGCCTTGAGCACGGTGTCACTTGTCGTGCTCGGTTGCCCGCGCAGGCCAAGTTCCGAAGACATGGTCGTTAGAGGGCAACCTTCGTGGGGCGAGGTTTGGTGCCATTGCGACAGGTAGGTATCGATGAAGGCTTCGAGGGGATTTTCTTCGGCAAAGATTTGCGCGCACAAGCCGTCAACCTGATTGCCAGACTCCTGGAGAGCCTTTTCTACCAGTTCGTCCTTGGACTCGAAGTGGGAATAAAAGCCGCCATGGGTCAAGCCCAATGCTTTCATCAGAGGTTGCAGGCCGGTCGCGCCGATACCGTCGCGGCGGAATCGCGCCGAAGCTTCCTTGATGATGCGTTGGTGGGTCTGGGCTTTATGGTCCTGCGAATAACGCATCTGAAATCTCCACATCAATGCGTCATCTTAACCAATGAAAATTGGATGGTGATTGTACTTTTACTTCTAAAAAGCATACAGATGCTTCGATTCTGATACAAAACCGCAATAATGGCCGGCATTGCCAAGGTTTTTTCGGCTTCGAAAAAAAACAAACCCCGCCGGTTCTGGCGGGGTGTTATCAGCGATCCTGCGCTTCTTTGGCGTCCATTTGCGCATTACGTTCAGCCACGCGTTTACGTTGCTCTTCGGTCAGTTCAACCTTGTTGGCGGTGTCGCGTAGCATCATCAAACCACCAACGATCGAGCCAATGGCAACAACCAAAATTAACCAGGCATACCAGGGCATGGGACTCTCCTTGATGACAAACGGGCCGGCGAGGCTCGCCAACCGATCGTGCATACCACTTTGAGTGACGGGGTCTGGCAGCAGTTCCATCGCTACCTGTGCATTCTATGCCTGTTACGTGTGGCGCAGGCGAATGCCTTCAATGTCCGGTCAACATCGCGCGCCGTTGGTGCATCGGCGCGCTGATGGGCGGCAAGCATGGAATACAGGAACGAGCGGTGCCGTGGTTTGATGCCTATGTCTGTTGGCGAAGGCACGCGCACAGTGCAGTTTGCCAGTCAGGTTGACTGACACCCCACTCACGTTGCAGGCGACTGCAATCGAGACGTGAATTGAGCGGCCGGGTCGCGGGCGTCGGGTAATCGCTGGTGGGAATCGGCAGCACACTGGCACAGGGTTTTCCCTGCTGTTGCAATGCTTCGCCAATTGCCTGGGCAAAGCCAAACCAGGAGGTCTGGCCCTGAGCAGTCAGATGAAACGTCCCCCAGCTGCCGGCCATGCCCGCCTGCCAGCGTTCAATCAGGGCCAGGGTACTGTCGGCGATCGTGCCTGCCCATGTTGGCGCTCCGATTTGATCGGCGACCACGCGCAACTCTGTTTTCTCCTGCAGTAAACGCTGCATCGTCAGCAGGAAGTTGCGGCCATGGTTCGAGTAGACCCAACTGGTGCGCAGAATCAGGTATTTACCTTGCACGTCCCTGATGGCCTGTTCACCGGCCAGCTTGCTCCGGCCATACACCCCGAGCGGATTTGGCGCGTCGTCCTCGTTGTACGCTCCGACCTTCGTCCCGTCGAATACATAATCAGTGGAGTAATGAATCAGCGGGATATCGAGAGCCAGCGCTTCTTCGGCAAGTATGCCGGGGGCGACTGCGTTTATGGCAAAGGCTGTCTGCGGCTCGCTTTCGGCCTGATCGACCGCTGTATGGGCTGCCGCATTGATGATCAGATCGGGCCGAACGGTCTGGACCTGCCGACGAATCTGTTCGGGTTGCGTCAGGTCGAGCTGGTCGCGACCCAGTACGATCAGTTCGCCGACCGCGCCCAGTCGGTGTTGCAGCTCGCGTGAGACCTGGCCGTGCTGGCCATTGATGAGAATTCTCATGGCAACAGTCCGGTCTCTTCGTGCACGCCGGGTTCAATCATGATCATTGTTCTTCCCCGGCCAGTTTGGCGAGGTACTGACCATACCCGGTCTTGCCAAAGTACTGCGCCCGCTCGAGTAACTGTTCACGATTGATCCAGTCATTCTCGTAGGCAATTTCTTCGAGGCAGGCGACTTTCAGTCCCTGGCGGTGCTCGATGGTCTGCACGTACTGACTGGCTTCGAGCAAACTGTCGTGGGTGCCGGTATCGAGCCAGGCGAAACCTCGGCCGAAACGCTCCACCTGCAGATCGCCCCGTTGCAGATAGGCATTGTTGACGTCGGTGATTTCCAGCTCGCCGCGTGGCGAAGGTTTTACTGCCTTGGCAATCTCGATGACATCGTTGTCGTAGAAATACAGACCGGTAACGGCATAACTGGATTTCGGCGTCGTCGGTTTTTCTTCGATTGAAAGCGCACGGCCATCACTGTCGAAATCGATCACGCCGAAGCGCTCGGGATCCTTGACCCAGTAACCGAACACGGTGGCGCCAGAGGTGCGTTTTGCCGCGTTCTGTAATTGTTCGCCGAAGTGCTGGCCATGGAAGATGTTGTCCCCCAGGATCAGGCAGACAGGGTCATTGCCAATGAATTCTTCGCCAATCAGGAACGCCTGGGCCAGCCCATCCGGTGAGGGTTGTTCGGCAAAGCTGAAATTGACCCCGAACTGGCTGCCGTCACCCAGCAGGTTGCGGTATTGAGGTAAATCCTGGGGGGTGGAAATCAGCAGAATATCCTTGATGCCGGCCAGCATCAGCACCGAAATCGGATAGTAGATCATTGGTTTGTCGTAGACCGGCAACAGCTGTTTTGACACGCCGAGGGTAATCGGGTGCAGGCGTGTGCCCGAGCCTCCCGCTAAAACGATGCCTTTCATCATGCGAGCAACTCCTTGTTATCGATGGCGCCGAGGCGTTCACCTTGATAGCTGCCATCCTGAACACGACGGCACCACTCCAGGTTGTCCAGATACCATTGCACGGTTTTGCGCAGGCCGGTTTCGAACGTCTCTTCAGGCACCCAGCCCAGTTCGCGTTCAATCTTGCCGGCATCGATTGCATAGCGCTGATCGTGGCCGGGACGATCCTGTACGAACGTGATCAGGTCGGCATAGTGCGCAACACCGTCGGGCTTGTGCGGTGCCAGTTCTTCAAGCAGGGCACAGATGCCACGCACGACGTCTATGTTCTTCTGTTCGTTGTGCCCACCGATGTTGTAGGTTTCGCCGACGGTGCCAGTGGTCACCACTTTGAGCAGAGCCCGGGCGTGATCTTCGACGAACAGCCAGTCGCGCACTTGCAGGCCATTGCCATACACCGGTAGCGGCTTGCCGGCCAACGCATTGAGGATGACCAGCGGAATCAGTTTTTCGGGGAAGTGGAACGGCCCGTAATTGTTCGAGCAATTGGTCAGCAGTACCGGCAAACCATAGGTGCGCTGCCAGGCGCGGACCAGGTGGTCGGACGCAGCCTTGCTGGCGGAGTAGGGCGAGCTCGGAGCGTAGGGCGTGCTTTCCGTGAACAGGTCATCGACACCATGCAGATCGCCATAAACCTCGTCGGTAGAGATGTGATGAAAGCGGAACGCGCTTTTCTCAGGCTCTGTGAGGGTTTGCCAATAGGCACGGGTTGCCTCCAGCAAGCTGTAGGTGCCAACAATGTTGGTCTGGATAAATGCCGATGGCCCGTCGATGGACCGATCCACATGGGATTCAGCTGCCAGGTGCATGATCGCGTGAGGCTGGAAGCGTGCCAGCACTGCTCTGACAGTCGACTGATCAACGATATCGGCCTGGACGAACTCATAACGAGTGTCGTTGGCGATGCTGGTCAGCGACTCGAGATTGCCGGCATAGGTCAGTTTGTCCAGATTGAGCACTTCATGTTCGGTGTGCCGAATCAACTCGCGAATAAGGGCAGAGCCAATGAAACCGGCACCGCCGGTGATGAGGATACGCATGGAGGCCAGCCTTTTTCAGTAATTCGATAATGCCAATAGCCGTAGCTTGTAGGCACGAGCGGGGAGGTGCAAGAGTGTTAATGCCATTTTTGTTGCGTCAAGCCTGTCGGGCTTGAGTTTCAGTGGTGCGCGACAACGCGCGAAACGACCGTTTTTGCCGGCCTGAAGCTTGATCCAGCCCCCTGTAATCCCCGCATAAACCCACTCTTTACGCTTTCTTTATGCCCGGCGAGACTCCTCGATCTCGTTCCTTTACAGCCTTCCTTCCGACAATGGCTCACACGCGGCAATACGCCGTAACACGGAGAATTTCCATGAGCGTTCTGGATGGAGTGTCGCTGCTGCTGGCAGTGGGGCTGTTCATTTATCTGTTGGTTGCGCTGTTGCGCGCGGACCGGAACTAGGAGCGGCCATGCACAGTTATGACTATTGGCTAATCCTCGGATTTTTCGCGCTGGTATTGCTACCTGCGCCGTTCCTCGGGCGCTTCTATTACAAGGTCATGGAAGGCCAGCGCACCTGGCTGACACCAATCCTCGGGCCGCTGGAACGTGGCTGTTATCGTGTCGCCGGTGTCGATCCGCAGGCCGAGCAGAGCTGGCAGAAATACACACTGGCCTTGCTCGCTTTCAACCTTGCGGGCTTTTTGCTGTTGTTCGCGATCCTGTTGCTCCAGGACCACTTGCCGCTCAACCCGCAGAACCTGCCGGGGCAAGAGTGGACGCTGGCGTTCAACACCGCCATCAGCTTCATGACCAACACCAACTGGCAGGCGTACAGCGGTGAGGCGTCGCTGAGCTATCTGAGTCAGATGGCCGGTCTTACTGTGCAAAATTTCGTCAGCGCCGCCACCGGCCTGGCGGTATTGGTTGCGCTGTGTCGCGGTATCGGCCGCAAGTCGACCAAGACCCTGGGCAACTTCTGGGTCGACATGACCCGCGCCACCCTCTACGGTTTGCTGCCGCTGTGCCTGCTGCTGGCGTTGTACCTGGTGTGGCAGGGCGTACCGCAAACCTTCGCCCAGTACGTGCATGCCGTGACCTTGCAAGGCGTCGACCAGGTGATCCCGCTCGGCCCGGCGGCCAGCCAGATTGCGATCAAGCAATTGGGCACCAACGGTGGCGGTTTCTTCGGCGTCAACTCGGCGCATCCGTTCGAGAACCCGACAGCCTGGAGCAACCTGTTCGAGGTCGCATCGATCATTCTGATCCCTGTTGCGCTGGTGTTCACCTTCGGCCACTACGTGAAGGATCTGCGTCAGAGCCGCGCGATCATCGCCTGCATGCTGGCGCTGTTCCTGATCGGTGGCGCGACCTCGCTGTGGGCCGAGTACCAACCTAACCCGGCGCTGAACAACGTCGCTGTCGAACAGACCGCGCCGCTGGAAGGCAAGGAAGCACGGTTCGGCACAACCGCCAGCGTACTGTGGTCGGTGACCACGACCTCGGCGTCGAACGGTTCGGTCAATGCCATGCACGACAGCCTCAATCCGCTGAGCGGCATGGTCGCACTGGTCAACATGATGGTTGGCGAAGTGATCTTCGGAGGCGTCGGTGCCGGGCTCTACGGCATGTTGCTCAACGTGTTGATTGCGGTGTTCCTCGCCGGCCTGATGATCGGCCGCACCCCGGAATATCTCGGCAAGAAACTGCAAGCCAGGGAGGTGCAATTGCTGGTGGTGACCCTGATGGTCATGCCGATCGGCGTGCTGGTGCTCGGTGCGATCGCGGCCAGCCTGCCAGGGCCTGTGGCCTCGGTAAGCAACCCTGGTGCCCACGGTTTCAGCCAGTTGCTCTACGCCTACACCTCGGCCAGTGCCAACAACGGTTCTGCGTTCGGTGGCTTCGGCGCCAACACCCCGTTCCACAACCTGATGCTGGGCCTGGGCATGTTGATCGGTCGCTTCGGCTACATCCTCCCGGTCCTGGCCCTGGCCGGCAGCCTGGCGATGAAGAAAACCGCACCGATCGGCCAGAACAGCTTCCCGACTCACGGCCCGCTGTTCGTGACCTTGCTGACGGTGACCATTTTGCTGGTGGGTGGCCTTACTTTCCTGCCGACACTGGCGTTGGGCCCGATTGCTGAACATCTGAGCATGGCCTTCTGAGGGAGTTGAAGATGAATATGCCCATAACCAAAACCGCCGTCGTCAAGGCGCCGGAACAGCCGAAAACCGCAATTTCGGCCTTGTGGCGCCCGGCGCTGGTGCAAGCCTTCGTCAAGCTCGACCCACGGCAATTGCAGCGTGCGCCAGTGATGTTGGTGGTCGAACTGACCGCGATCCTGACCACCGTGCTGTGCTTCATTCCCGACACGGCGGTACCGACCTTCGTCGCCGCACAAATTGCCGTATGGCTGTGGTTCACCGTGCTGTTCGCCAACTTCGCCGAAGCCCTGGCGGAAGGCCGCGGCAAAGCCCGCGCCGACAGCCTCAAGGCCGGCAGCGCAGGCCTCAGTGCCCGGCGCCAAACCAGCAACGGCACCTTTGAGGTGGTGCCGGCCACCAGCCTGCGCAAAGGCGATGTGGTGCGCGTCGAGGCGGGGGAGATGATTCCCGGTGACGGCGAAGTGATCGAAGGCATCGCGGCCGTCAACGAAGCGGCGATTACCGGTGAGTCGGCGCCGGTCATCCGTGAGTCCGGCGGTGATCGTTCGGCCGTCACGGGCAATACACGACTAGTGTCCGACTGGCTGTTGGTGAAAATCACCACCAACCCTGGCGAATCGACCCTGGACCGCATGATTGCCCTGGTCGAAGGCGCCAAACGGCAGAAAACCCCGAATGAAGTAGCGCTCGACATCCTGCTGATCGGCTTGACCCTGATCTTCCTGCTGGTGGTCGTCACTCTGCAACCTTTCGCCCACTTCGCCAATGGCAGCCTGCCGCTGGTGTTCCTGGCAGCGTTGTTGGTCACGCTGATTCCGACCACCATCGGCGGCCTGCTGTCGGCCATCGGTATTGCCGGGATGGATCGCCTGGTGCGCCTGAACGTGATCGCCAAGTCAGGTCGCGCCGTGGAGGCGGCGGGGGATGTGCACGTCTTGCTGCTGGACAAGACCGGCACCATCACGTTCGGTAATCGTCGTTGTGCAGCAGTGTATGCGGCGCCGGGTGTCAACGCTGTGGAACTGGCCGAAGGCGCATTGTTTGCCTCGCTGGCGGACGACACTGCTGAAGGCAAGTCGATCGTCGAGTATCTGCGTGGCACACATCCCCAGCCGGAGCCGTCCGCCGACGTGCTGACTGCCGTGCCGTTCAGTGCTGAAACGCGGCTGTCCGGGGTCGATTACCAAGGGCGCGTGTATCGCAAAGGCGCTGTGGATTCGCTACTGGCGTTTGTCGGCCTGAACCGTGGCGATCTGGCACCGGCCCTGTCCCGGGAAATCGACAGGATCGCCCAAAACGGCGGCACTCCGCTGCTGGTATGCGTCGACGGCAAATTGTTGGGGGCAATCCATCTCAAGGACGTGGTCAAGCCCGGTATCCGCGAGCGTTTTGACGAGTTGCGCAAACTGGGCATTCGCACCGTCATGGTCACCGGCGACAACCCGCTGACGGCTGCTGCCATTGCGGCCGAAGCCGGAGTGGATGACGTTCTGGCAGAAGCCACCCCGGAGAAAAAACTCGCACGCATCCGCCACGAGCAAGACGACGGTCGACTGGTGGCGATGTGTGGCGATGGCGCCAACGACGCTCCGGCGCTGGCCCAGGCGGACGTCGGCATGGCAATGAATGACGGCACGCAAGCGGCGCGTGAAGCGGCCAACATGGTCGATCTGGACAGTGATCCGACCAAACTGCTGGACGTGGTGCAGGTGGGCAAGGAGTTGCTGGTCACCCGTGGTGCGCTGACGACTTTCTCCATCGCCAACGACGTGGCCAAGTACTTCGCGATCTTGCCGGCCCTGTTTGCCGCGATCTATCCGCAACTGGGTGTGCTCAACGTCATGCACCTGAGCAGTCCGCAGAGCGCGATTCTCTCGGCGATTGTGTTCAACGCCCTGATCATCGTGGTGTTGATTCCGTTGGCGCTGCGGGGGGTGCGGGTACAAGCGGTGAGTGCAGCGGCGCTGTTGCGGCGCAATCTGTTGATCTACGGCCTGGGCGGGCTTGTGGTGCCGTTCGTGGGTATCAAGGTGATCGACATGCTGTTGACGGCGTTGCATCTGGTGTAGGTGTCAGGCGATTGCGCAGGCGCGGAATGGCTCGAGATCCAGCCCTCGCCCCAACCCTCTCCCAGGGGGAGAGGGGACTGATCGAGTTGTTTGTCAGATGTGCTGCACCTGAAGTTGCGAGTCGAACTTCTGTTTTGAAAACGGAGATTGGCCCCCTCTCCCGCCGGGAGAGGGCTGGGGTGAGGGTTGGTTGCAACTGACACCCCGCAATGTTTGCCATTGAATTCGAGGATTGTGAAATGTCCACAATGATACGCCCGGCCCTGAGCCTGCTGGTCCTGATGACGCTGATCACCGGCGTCGCCTATCCCCTGGTCGTCACCGGTGTGGCCCAGGTCGCGTTCCCCGACCAGGCCAATGGCAGCCTTGTCCGCGATGCCGAAGGCAAGGTCCGTGGCTCGTCGCTGATCGCCCAGGATTTTGTCGGTGACGCCTGGTTCCATTCGCGTCCTTCCGCCGGTGCCTTTGCCACGGTGTCGAGCAGCGCCAGCAACCTGGCGCCGAGCAATCCGGCGCTGGCCACCCGGGTGATCGACGACGCCGGCAAACTGCTGGTGCCCGGCCAGGGCCCAGTGCCGCTGGCATTGGTCACGACGTCTGGCAGTGGCCTTGATCCGCACTTGCCACCGGCTGCGATTGCCTATCAACTGGCGCGTGTCGCGGCGGTGCGTAATGTGCCGCTGGCAACGCTGCAAAACCTGCTGGATGCGCATATCGAGCGGCCACTGGTGGGGCCGCCGGTGGTGAATGTACTGGCGCTGAACATGGCGCTTGAGAAGTTGTAAAACGGTGGCACGGCAATTCGCGAGCAAGCCCACCCTCACATTCGATCTACAGTGCTACAGAGTTCGAGTGTGGGAGCGGGCTTGCTCGCGAAGGCGGTTTGCCAGTCACCACATCACTACCTGAATGAAGAGATCCCCAAGCATGAGCGACTCCGGCCGCGCCGACGCGCTGTTAGCAAACCTGCCCCGTGATGGCCGTGGCCGGCTCAAGGTTTTTCTCGGGGCCGCGCCGGGTGTCGGCAAGACCTACGCCATGCTGCAAGCGGCGCACAGCCAACTGCGTCAAGGCGTGAAAATCATTGCCGGCGTGGTAGAAACCCACGGCCGCGCCGAAACCGAGGCGTTGCTCTCAGGCTTGCCGCAGCAGCCTTTGCTCCGTTCGGAGTACCGGGGCGTGCAGCTCGAGGAAATGGACCTCGACGCACTGCTGGCGGCCAGGCCGAAACTGGTGTTGGTGGACGAACTGGCCCACACCAACGCCCCCGGCAGCCGCCACGAAAAACGCTGGCAGGACATTCAAGAGCTGCTAGCCGCCGGCATCGACGTGTACACCACGGTCAATGTCCAGCACCTGGAAAGTCTCAACGATCAAGTGCGTGGCATCACCGGTGTGCAGGTCCGTGAAACCCTGCCGGACTGGGTCCTGCAGGAAGCTTACGAACTGCTGTTGATCGACTTGCCGCCACGGGAGCTGCTGGAGCGACTGCGCGATGGCAAAGTCTACGTGCCGGAGCAGGCGCGGGCGGCCATCGATGCCTTTTTCTCCCAGACCAACCTGACCGCCTTGCGCGAGTTGGCGATGCAAGCGGCGGCGGCCCAGGTCGATAATGATCTGGCCCAGGGTTATCGTCAGCTCGGCCAGTCGGCCCCGGCGGTGCGTGGTCGATTATTGGTCGGTGTCGACGGTGATGACCAGGCCGAGCGCCTGGTGCGACATGCCTGTCGTGTGGCCCAGCGCCGGCATCTGCCCTGGAGCCTGGTGCACGTGGACAACGGCAGCGTGCGCGACGAGCAATCGCGCCTGCGCCTGCAAAGTGCCCAGCAACTGGCCGAACGCCTGGGTGGCGAAGTGGTGCTGCTGCGGGCCGGCGAAGTGGCAAAAACCCTGATCCAGCACGCCACCGAACGTCGCGCCAGCCTGCTTCTGGTCGGGCAGTCCAGGCCTCGTTGGCGTCGACGCCTGTTCGGCGGTGGTCTGGCGGCGCGGTTGTTGCGCAACGCCCGGGGCCTGGAAATCAACGTGCTCGACAGTGATCATGAACGGCATCAGCCGCGTCAGCGTTCGCTGCAACCCTTGGTGTGGTTCGACTACGCCCTGGCGCTGGTGGCGACGGTGCTGGCCAGTGCCTTGGCCTGGGCGGTGTCGAGTGTGCTGGCGCTGCCGAACATCTCGCTGGTGTTCCTCGCCGCGGTGTTGCTGGTGGCGGTACGCAGCAGCCTGGGACCTGCCCTGGTATGTGCGGCGTTGTCGTTTCTGACTTACGACTTTTTGTTCATACCACCGAATTTTTCCTTTCACATCCAGCGCGAAGAAGACGTGCTGACCTTGGTGTTTTTCCTCTTGATGGCGGCGCTTACCGGCAACCTCGCGGCACGTCAGCGCAGGCAGTTGCAGGCCCTGCGCGATACCCAGGAAGAGACTACGGAACTGCTCGATCTGTCGCGCAAACTCACGGCTGCCACCGATCGGCAAGCGGTGGTCAGCGCTGCCGCGCAACATCTCAACGGCTGGAACGATCTGCAATTGTGTCTGCTCAATCGCGATGGGCAAAGCGGCTGGAAAGTCGAAACAGGTGGCCCACTGGAGTTTTCCGAAGCCGAGCGCGCCGCCGCCGATTGGGCCTGGCAACACGATCAACCGGCGGGTGCCGGCACCGGCACCTTGCCATTCGGGAAATGGTGGTGGTGGCCGCTGTCGGTGGAGGATGGACCGTTGGCACTGCTGGGTGTGTGCGCCAAAGAAGGCCATGCGTTGAGCGGTCAGCGTCGGCGCCTGCTGACCGCATTGAGCCAGCCCCTGGCCCAGGCCCTGGCCCGGTCACAATTGGCAGACGACCTGGAAGCGGCGCGCTTGCACGGCGAAACCGAGCAACTGCGCAGTGCCTTGCTGGCCTCGGTGTCCCACGATTTACGCACGCCGCTGACCTCCATGCGCGGCAGCATCGACAGCCTGCTGGCGCTTGGCGAAGCGATCCCGCTGGAGGATCGCCGTGAACTGCTCGAAGGCACCCGCGATGAAGCCGAGCGCCTTGATCGCTATATCCAGAATTTGCTCGACATGACACGTCTCGGGCACGGAGCCTTGAAGCTGGCTCGCGACTGGGTGTCGCCGGCCGATATCGTCGGCAGTGCGCTCAATCGTCTGCGCACGGTGCTCTCATCGTTGCAGGTCAGTACCGACGTGCCGGCGCAGCTGCCCCTGCTGTACGTTCACGCCGCTTTGATCGAACAGGCGCTGATCAATGTGCTGGAAAACGCCGCGCGTTTCTCGCCGTCCCACGGGCGATTGCAATTGCGTGCCGGCGCTGACGACAGTGAGCTGTTCTTCTCGGTGAGCGACGAAGGCCCGGGGATTCCGGAAGCGGATAGGACGAAGATTTTCGACATGTTCTACACCGCTGCGCGCGGAGATCGGGGCGGGCAGGGGACCGGGCTGGGGCTGGCGATTTGTCAGGGCATGGTCGGCGCTCATGGTGGGCGGATCAGCGTGGACGATGGCATAGAAGGGCAGGGCACCTGCATCACCTTGCACCTGCCGCTGCAGGCGCAGCCAGGATATGAAAGTGAAGCCTGAACTGGCTTGCGGTACTCTCTTGTCACTTCTTTGTGTTGATGTGAATTCATGAGCCAGACCTCGACCATTCTGGTCATCGACGACGAACCGCAGATCCGCAAGTTCCTGCGCATCAGCCTCGCCTCTCAGGGCTACAAAGTACTGGAGGCCGGAACGGGCAGCGAAGGGCTGGCCCAGGCCGCGCTGAACAAGCCGGACCTGCTGGTGCTCGACCTCGGCCTGCCGGACATGGACGGCCAGCAGGTGCTGCGCGAGTTTCGCGAATGGTCGACGGTGCCGGTGCTGGTGCTCTCGGTGCGCGCCGGCGAGGGGCAGAAAGTCGAGGCCCTGGATGGAGGCGCCAATGACTACGTGACCAAGCCGTTCGGCATTCAGGAATTTCTCGCGCGGATTCGCGCCTTGCTGCGTCAGGCGCCGGTAGGTGAAGCCCGGTCGGCGGCGCTGACTCTTGGCCCGTTAACTGTCGACCTGGCCTATCGCCGGGTGTTGCTCGACGGCGTTGAAGTCGCGTTGACCCGCAAGGAGTATGCGGTGCTCGCGCAACTGGCGCGGCATCCCGGGCGGGTGATTACTCAGCAGCAGTTGCTCAAGGATATCTGGGGGCCGACTCATACCGAGGACAGTCATTACTTGCGCATTGTGGTGGGGCATTTGCGCCAGAAATTGGCGGACGACCCAACCCGACCGCGGTTTATCGTGACCGAGGCGGGGGTGGGGTATCGGTTGTTGAGTGAGGGCAGCCTTTAGTCCAAGTGTTGTCTCATCGCGAGCAGGCTCGCTCCCACTTTGCAATGCATCCCCCGTGGGAGCGAGCCTGCTCGCGATGAGGACCTGACATTCACCGGGAAATTTCCAGATGCTCAGTTCTGCTCACTCTCATACCGATCCAGCGTATCCCGCGCAATCTCCCGGCCCAGGGCGATCAACTCCGGCGCCTTGTAGAACTCGAAGAACCGGCATACCCGCTTCGGCACGTTGATCAGGATATCCGGCGGATAGCCGGCGATCTTGTACTGCGCCAATGAAGTCTGCATCACCTCGAAACTCTGGTTGATCAAATCCAGCAAGGACGCAGGTCCCACGTTGTCGATGATGAATGAGCCCGTGGCGGAGCGCGGCGCGCCTGAAGCCTCTGGAGCGGCTGCCGGTTGCTGGGCTTCGGGCTCGGCAGACTCGATCCACGGGTTGGGATCGGCCCCTTCGGCCCTGAAGGCCTCCTGTTCCAGTATCAGCAGTTGTTCCGCCTGTTTACGCCGGAACGGAAACTTCGAGCCCAGGGAGTTGATCAGGCTGTCGAACCGGGTCTTGAACGCGGCGGGACGCTGGATCACCGGTAATTGATAGTGACGCTGGTTGGTGGAGTTGAGGTTGACCGCGATGATCAGGTCGCAATGGCTCGATACCACCGGCACGATCGGCAACGGGTTGAGAATGCCGCCGTCTACCAGCATGCGATTACCCTGCATCACCGGGGTGAACAGGCTCGGGATTGCCGCCGACGCACGCATGGCTTGATGCAGGCAGCCTTCCTGGAACCAGATTTCCTGCTGGTTGGTCAGGTCGGCGGCCACCGCCGTGTAAGGGATGCGCAGGTCTTCGATATTGATGTCGCCGACGATCTTGCGGATCTGCCCGAATACTTTCTCGCCGCGAATCGCTCCCAGGCGAAAGCTGACGTCCACCAGGCGCAGCACGTCGAGATAGTCCAGGCTCTCGATCCAGTCGCGGTACTCGTCGAGTTTGCCGGCGGCATAGATGCCGCCTACTACCGCTCCCATGGAGCACCCGGCGATGCAGGCAATGTCATAACCGCGCCGTTCGATCTCTTCGATGACGCCGATATGCGCATAACCCCGCGCTCCTCCGGAGCCCAGTACCAATGCAACACGCTTTTTCATGAACCACCCTCGTTTGATCAGCTTCAACAATGCACCCATCGACAGGCATGCATCAATCGCCAAGGTCGTCTGGTGAGCCAGGGGTGTCGTATTTTCGACACTTGATGGCGGCATGTGGTCGTGGTGGCGCTATAGTTTGCGCGTCAGGTCCGAGGCACTTTTCAGGTGCCAGGCCGTCTTAACTGCATGACTGTTTCCCATCTGTAGAGGAGTAAATGATGAAAGCCTGGATTTGTGTGCCCCTGATCGCTCTGGCGCTTGCCGGTTGTGCCGGTAAAACCGCCTACCGCGACAGCTGTGGTAGTCAGCTCGATGCAGCATGGCATGAGCTGGACCTGGCCAAGGCTGAGGGTTTCGCCGGGACTGTCAGCTACTCCAAGGCCCTGTCGTTGTTGACCGCGGCCAAGACGCAGCAGCAATTCGAAGGGTTCGAAGGCTGTACTCACAAAGCCGAGAAGGCACGCTTCTATATCCGCGAATCCCGCGCGGGCCGCTGAGGTAAAAAACAGTTACAAGTTATAGGCTGCAAGCTGCAAGTCGAACCTGTCACGTTTGACTTGTAGCTGGAAGCTGGCAACTTGCCGCTGTTTACGGAGTAAACCGATGATCAATCGATTGGTGGCCCATGTCCTGGGTCTGGAAGTTCGATTACTGGCCTGTCAGGCGCGCTTGAACCAGCGTACCGACCCGGAGGCCTTGCACGATCTGCGTACCACGATGCGTCGCCTGCGCAGCCTGTTGCGGCCGCTGCGCGGCTTGCCCGGCGTAGAGCAGCTCGAAGCAGCGGCCTCGAGCGTGGGCGATCTGACCACACCGTTGCGTGATCGCGAGGTGATGGCGGCGTATTTGCTCGAACACGATCAAGCCGAAGCCGGACAGCGGCGGGCGGTGCAAATGGCCAAGGCGTATCCGCTGGTAGCGACCAGTCCCGAGCTGGCGCAGTTGCTGATCATCCTTGACGCTTTTCCGCGTTTTTTACGCGCCAGCGAGCGGCAGGGCTTGCTCAAGGGCCTGCGCAAGCGCATCGAAAAGCGTCTGGACAAACAGTGGACGAAACTCGACTCGGCCCTGCAGGACCCGGCGCACGACCGTCATCGCCTGCGTTTACTGATCAAACGCGTGCGTTATGGTATCGATGCCTACCCTGAACTGGATCGCCTGCCAAAAAAGGCAATGCCTCGATTGAAGTCGGCGCAAGGCGCGCTGGGTGACTGGCACGATTGCGTGCAGTGGCTGGCCCTTGCCGAGCATGAGGCCGATTTGCAGCCGTGTGTCGCCGTCTGGAAAGCCAACATGGCCAAGGCCGAACAGCGTTCCGACCGTGTCCTCGACAAACTCAGCGCTGACTGTTTCAAATCCTGAGTTCAAGCGCCCCTGTACGAGCTGCCGCAGGCTGCGATCTTTTGATTTTGCTTTTCAAGATCAAAGCATCGCACCCTCTGGCAGCTCCTCTATAGATGGCGCGGCTCATCTGTCAGCCAATTTGGCCGGAACAGGTGCTGTATCCGTCTCGCCGGCTGGTTAAGATCCCTACATACTTTTCCTGTCCTTGAGGTTTTCATGCGCTTTTCCGATCTGCTCGACGCCGTCCGCCGCCAGCCGCAGGAACTGTCTATTCCGGCATCCTGGGCACAGGGGCGAGCCAGTTTCGGTGGCCTGGTGGCCGCTTTGCAGTACGAAGCCATGCGGGCCAGAGTTCCAGCGGAGCGTCTGGTGCGCTCGCTGGCGATCACCTTCGTTGGTCCGGTTGAGCCTGAGGTTCCGGTCAGTTTTGAAGTTGACGTGCTGCGTGAAGGCAAGGCGGTCAGTCAGGTGCTGGGGCGGGTCATGCAGAAAGGGCAGGTGGTGACCCTGATCCAGGGCAGCTTTGGCGCTTCGCGCCCATCGGAAGTGGCGGTGACGGCGCAACCGGCGCCAGAGATGAAACACTGGGATGATTGCCAGGAACTGCCGTTCATCGAAGGCGTTGTTCCAGAATTCATGCGCCACCTGGCGATGCGCTGGAGTGTTGGCGGGCTGCCGTTCACCGGCAACACCTCACGGCAGATGGGTGGCTGGGTGCGCTTGCGCGGGGACCAGGAAGAGGCAGTCGGTGAAGCGCACATTCTGGCACTGGTGGACGCCTGGCCACCCGCCTTGATGCCGTTTTTGAAGAAACCGGCGGCAGGTAGCACCCTGACCTGGACCATTGAGTTCGTCCAGCCGTTGCTCGAACTGAGTACGCTGCACTGGTGCAAATACCTGGTTGAAACCGAGCATGCCGCCGACGGTTACGGGCATGCCGCAGCGAAGATGTGGAGCGCCGATGGCCGGTTGATCGCGATGAGCCGCCAGACCGTGACGGTTTTTGCCTGATCAGTGACGGCGGTGGCGCTCACGCCAGGCGCGCCACCAGCCACCGCTGAGAAAAAAGCGCGGGAAGGTCAGGAACTGTTCGACCAGCAACCGCGATACGGCGTCCTTGCGGTCACTGAACGGTTCTGAGGCTTGCTCTTCCAGGCTGTGACCGTGGCGTTGCAAGCCCAAGGCGGCAATCAAGCCGACCACGCCGATGGCGAAGTTAGCCAGGTTCAGGCCGAAGACCCCGGACACGATCAGGAGAAAGGCGACGATGAACAGCGGCACGGCGATCAGATGCAGCACCAGATTGGCCGGGTGCTGGTGATTGCCCGGGTAGGCACGCCATTGCCAGGCGGGAAGGTTGGGATGACGTTTGCCCATGATGCTGATCCTCAATCCGTACTGAACTCATGATTGAAGGATAGGCCCGGTCAGTGAGGACGGCGAATCAACACTGGCTATCAGGGCGATAGGGGGCATGGTCAAATTTAATGTTGCCGGGCTCCCTCCCACAGGTGTTCAGTGGTGAACATCAATCTTGTTTCACCTGGATCCATTGTGGAAGCGAACCTGATCGCTCCCACAGAAGATTTGAGACTATTGGGAAATCGCGGGCAAATCGAAGAACGCCCGTGCACATGCAGTCGTGTGCGCGGCCAGATCTTCATGGGTTTCACCGCGATGCAAGGCCACTTCACGCAAGACTTCAGTCAGGTATGCAGGCTCGTTACGCCCGTTTTTCGGCTTGGGCCGCAGGCTGCGCGGCAGCAGGTATGGCGCATCGCTTTCCAGCATCAGGCGCCCGCGCTTAATCTCCCGAACCAGCGGATGCAGGTGCGTGCCCCGGCGTTCATCGCAGATCCACCCGGTAATACCGATATGCAGGTCCAGGTCGAGATAACTGAACAGCGCTTTCTGTTCTCCGGTGAAGCAATGCACTACCGCGGCCGGCAGTTGATCACGGAAGTCGCGCAGGATCTCCAGCAATCGCTGGCTGGCATCACGCTCGTGCAGGAACACAGGCAACTGCAACTCGACCGCCAGCGCCAGATGTTCTTCGAGTACCTTTTCCTGCTGTGGGCGCGGCGAGAAGTCGCGATTGAAGTCCAGCCCGCATTCGCCCACGGCCACCACATTCGGCTCCTCGAGCAGGCTACGCAGACGCCGGGCGCTGTCGGCATTCCAGTCGCTGGCCGAGTGGGGGTGAATGCCCGCCGTGGCGAACAGCTGCTGAGTACTTTCATCCAATTGCCGGCACAGTTCCAGCGCCTGCTCGCTGCCCTCGACGCTGGTGCCGGTGAGCACCAATTGGCAGACCCCGGCGGCGTAGGCGCGGTCGAGTACGGCCTGGTGTTTGTCGGCAAAACTGGGGTTGGTCAGGTTGACGCCGATATCGATGAGTTGCATGGTTCTACCTCGGACCAAAGGCCGGAAAGCATATCAGAGCCACGGATTTAAAAGAAAAGCCAAGAACTACAATGAGTTAAAGGTGTCTCTTGAGGCGCGAACGCGGTTGTATTGGTAGTTTTGATGTCATTGTGCCAGTCTTTCTCGCTTTGCCAGTGTCGTGAACATTGGACTTTTGTCGCCGAATCAGATGCCGTTCGTCATGAGCGCGGTCTCATTACTTTTCCGGAGAGTGGATGATTCGTCCCTCGGTTCTGCTACTGCTGTGCTGCTCGCTGCTACTGCCGTTTCCGGCGGTCGCGCGTCTGCCCGGGCCACTGCAAGCCGTGCCGACAGCAAAGGTGCGTGACCTCTCGGAAATTCGCAGCAGTCGCGTGTTGCGGGTGCTGGTCAATCAGAGCCGTAACAGTTCCGGCGAAGTCCAGGGGCAGGCCATCGGGGTCGAATACCATCGGCTGCGGGCCTTTGAGCAATACCTCAACGGGCACGCCCGGGACGGCCAGGAAGTCACCCTCAAAATCATCCCCAGGGCCAAGGATCAATTGCTCGGCGCGCTGCAGCGCGGAGAGGGCGACCTGGTGGCCCCCGGGGAATTGCTTGATCTGCAACCGGGCTACGCCGTCAGCAGCAGCGAGCCGATTGCCAGCAACATTCCACTGGTTTTGGTGGGCATCAAAGGTGAACGGCGCTATACCCGTCTCGAACAACTCTCGGGTAAAACCCTGGCCTTGCCCGCCGGCAGCGCAGCCGGTGACGCCGTCAGTCAAATCAATCAAAAACTCGCGCTGCACAAGTTGCCGCCGGTGACGATCGAGTGGGTCGATCCCAGTCTGGCGGTCGAGGATGTGCTGGAGATGGTGCAGGGCGGGATCTTTCACCTGACCATCGTTGAGCTTCCGATCGCCGAGCGCTGGGGCAAGATCCTGCCTAAATTGCGTCTGGACCGACAGGTGCAGATCAGCGAACCGGGCGAAGAGTTCTGGTTCGTGCGCCGCGATGCGTCGATGTTACGGGCCAGCATCGATCGCTTCCTTACCGGCTACAAATCACCATCGGATCAGGATGCCGCATTCCTGCGGATCTATCGCCGTCTGTATCAAGTGCATTATCCCTTGGCCAAGGCGGATCGCCAGCGCCTGGAAAAACTGCGCCCGGTATTGCAAAAGCATGCCGCAGCCCAAGGCATGGACTGGCTGAACCTGGCGGCGCTGGCGTTCAAGGAGTCGGGCCTGCAGCCGCCGGCCCGTAGCGGCGGTGGGCCGACCGGCCTGATGCAGATCACGCCTTCCGCTGCCCAGCGGGTGGGGGTGAACAACTTTCAGGAACTCGACGGCAATGTACAGGCCGGGGCCAAGTACCTGGCGTTGATCCGCCGCAAGTTTTTTGCCAGTCCCAAACTCAATGAAAGAGAGCGTATGGCCTTCGTGCTGGCGGCCTACAACATCGGGCCGGAGCGGGTCCAGGGAATGCGCGCCGAAGCTCGCCGGCGCGGGTTGAATCCCAATCAGTGGTTCTTCCAGGTGGAACGTATCGCCATGGAGCAAGTGGGAATGGGACCTGTCAGCTATGTTAATAGCGTGAACAAGTATTACCTGGCGTTCGATCGAGAACGCGAGTCACTGGAGCCCCAGGGACAAAAGGTGGTATCAAGTAAATAATCGAAATATTCGATGGTGATGTTGAATTTTTTGCGCTTTTAACATGGAATTTACTGATTAATATAGCGGCCAACCCACTACAAGGAAGCAACAGCATGAGCACATTGATCAACAGAGTACTGTTTACCCGCGCCGGCTACGGTTTGACGGTATTGCGCATCTTCGTCGGCATCATCTTCGCGGCCCATGGCGCGCAGAAGCTCTTCGGGGCATTCGGTGGTTACGGGTTGGCCGGCACCGCGCAGTACATGGAAAGCATCGGCCTGGCGCCGGGCTACCTGATGGCGACGCTGGCGGGGGGGACCGAGTTTTTTGGCGGCCTGGCCTTGATCATCGGCCTGCTGGCTCGTCCGGCGGCGCTGGGCCTGACCTTTCTTTCGCTGGTGGCGATTTTCTCGGTACACATCAGCAACGGTCTGTTCATGGCCAACAACGGCTATGAGTTCGCCCTGGCCTTGCTCGGTGGCAGCATCGCGGTGTTGATCGAAGGCGCCGGCAAGCTTTCGGCGGACCGCCTCATCGCCGACTGACCGCTCTGGTTCAATGATAAAGGCCTGCATTGCGCAGGCCTTTTTTGTTTTGCGTCATTCTTGACACTGTCCGGTCAGCTTCTCTAGGATGTTGCTCATGCGCCGATTTAAACAGCTACTTGCGGGGCGCCAGGTGACTCATTCAGTCACCGACAGAAGCTTGAAACAGGCTTCGAAATACCGCTAAAGCGCTGGTTCGGTGTTGCCTCTCACCTGCCATGCAGACTTTTGAGGCAGAGACACGACACAATGAATGCATTAAACCCTGTTGTACGTCCCGCGCCGATCACGGCACATCTCACCCAGCGCAATCCAAAAATCCTGCTTGGCGGCAACCATCAGCCGACGCTCCTGCGGTATCTCGACGGCTGGCCACGTCGTACCGGCGGTCCGGCAGCCTTCCTGATCCAGTTTGTCGAAGACGGTGAATCCCTGGCCCGTTTTGCCAATGACAGTTTTGATCTGGCGGTGATTCAGTCCCCCAGTGTCGAAGAGGCTCCCGAGGTCATCAAGCAACTGACCCGTGTCGCCCGGCAAGGCCTGATTACCCGCCGTTGACTCACCGCGTTGCATTTCAGGGATATTCGATCGCAACGATGTACACGCACTGCTCGCCAGTCGGCGTCTGCACCCGGACCTCGGCGTCGAGTGCCTTGCCGATCAGGGCTCGGGCCAATGGTGAGTCGATGCTGATCAGCCCTTGCTTGAGGTCCAGTTCATCCGGCCCGACAATGCGGTACCGAGCCTCCTTGCCGTCCTCGTCTTCAATCGTGACCCAGGCGCCGAAATAGACCTTGTTCGGATCACTGGGTTTTTCGCTGACGACCTTGAGCGCTTCCAGGCGTTTGGTGAGAAAGCGCACGCGACTGTCGATCTCGCGCAGCATCTTTTTACCGTAAGTGTATTCGGCGTTTTCCGAACGGTCGCCCTGGGCGGCGGCTTCGCTGACCGCCTGAGTCACTTGCGGGCGGCGCACGTGCCACAGTTCATGAAACTCGGCACGCATCCGCGCTTCACCTTCAGGGGTGATCAGCGCGGTGCCGGCGGTGCGGGGAGGGCGGTAACGGCTCATGGCAACTTCTTTTGAGGGTTATGGCTGGAGTCTATCAACCCTCGCGCAGGACTGTCAGGGGGCTGGCGTTCAAGGCGCGACGGGTACCGAACACACCGGCACCACCGATCAACACGGCACCGATCAGTGGCAGTACCAACAGCCACGGATGCGGATGCCACGGCAGGTCAAACGCATAACGGTAGAGCACCAGGCTCACGACTTCCGAACCCAGTGCCGCCAACAAGCCACTGACCGCGCCGAGCAAACCAAACTCGATACGCCGAGCCTTGACCAGTAATTGCCGCTCTGCGCCCAGCGCCCGCAGCAGTGCGCCTTGGCGAATGCGTTCATCCAGCGTCGCCTGCAAGCCGGAGAACAACACCGCCATCCCCGCCGCCAGTACGAACAACAGCACGTATTCCACCGCCAGAGTGACCTGGGCGAGGATGCTGCGCAGTTGCTCCAGCAACGCTTCGACTTGCAGGATCGTCACTGCCGGAAAACTGCGGGACAGGTCAACGATCTGCTGGTCATGGCCGGCCGCCAGATAAAAACTGGTCAGGTAGGTCGCCGGCAGGTCCTTCAGGGTGCCGGGCTGGAAGATCATGAAGAAGTTGGGCTGGAAATTGTCCCAGTTGATCTCGCGCAGACTGGTGACTTTCGCCTCGCGGTTGACTCCGCCGACGGTGAAAATCATATGGTCGCCGAGCTTGAGCTTCAGGCTTTCGGCAACCTTGCCTTCCACCGACACCCCAGGAATATCGCCGGGTGCCTGATCGTTCCACCATGTGCCCGCAGTGATTTTATTACCCGCGGGGAGGTCCGCCGCCCAGGTCAGGCTCAGGTCGCGCTGGATGGCGCGATCACCCGCCGAGTCCTTGCTGACAATTTCCCGCACCGGGTCACCGTTGATGCTGATCAGGCGCCCGGGCACTACCGGGTACAGCGGCGCCGATTGAGCCGACACGGCGATCAGGCGATCGGTGAAGGCCTGTTTGTCTGCCGGCAGGATGTTCAAGGCGAAATAATTGGGTGCGTTTTTCGGCAACTGGTTCTGCCAGGTGTCCAGCAGCTCGCCGCGCAGCAGGGCGATCAGCGCCATCGACAACAGAATCAGGCCGAAGGCCAGGGATTGCCCTGCTGCTGCCAGCGGATGACGCAGTAATTGACCGAGTCCAAGCCGCCAAGGCAAGGACGCGCGAGCGAGCAGGCGCCGCAGGCTTTTGAGCAGCAGCAACAGCAGTCCGCCCAGCACCAGCGCTGCAATCACCCCGCCGCCGAGCAGGGCGAAGGTCAGCACCAGGTCCAGGCTCAGGCGCCACATGATCAGCCCGAGGGCGCCCAGTGCCGCGCCGTAGACCATCCAGGTGCTGGAAGGAATCGGCAACATGTCGCGACGTAATACCCGCAGGGGTGGAACCCGACCCAGGGCCGCCAGAGGTGGCAAGGCAAAGCCGGCCAAGGCCACAAGCCCCGTACCGATTCCGGCGAAGGCCGGAAACAGGCCGCCCGGCGGCACATCGGTCGGCAGCAGATCATGCAGCAGGGCGAACAGGCCGAGTTGCGCCAGCCAGCCAATGGCGGCGCCGCTGAGACTGGCGAGCAGTCCCAGGACGGTCAGCTGTAAACTGAACAGCAGCAGGGTTTCCCGACGGGACAACCCCAGGCAGCGTAACAACGCACTGGCATCAAAGCGCCGGGTGGCGAAGCGCGTTGCCGACAGCGCCACCGCGACACCGGCCAGCAACACCGCCACCAGACTGGCCATATTCAGATAACGCTCGGCCTTGCCCAGCGCGCCACCGATCTGCCGGTTGCCATCGCGGGCGTCCTGCAGGCGCTGGTTGGCGGCGAGCCCCGGTTTGATCAGTTGCCGATAGGTTTCCAGCGCCTGGGCATCGCCGCGCCACAGTTCGCGGTAGCTGACCCGGCTGCCCGGTTGCACCACGCCAGTGGCCTGCAGGTCACTGAGATTGATCAACACCCGCGGCGTCAGGCTGTAGAAGTTGCCGGCACGGTCCGGCTCGTAGGTCAGCACGCGTGCCAGCTTCAGGGTTTTCATGCCCACGTCGATGCTGTCGCCGATCTTCAGCTCCAGCGCCGTGAGCAGTCGCGCCTCGACCCAGGCTTCACCGGGTTTCGGTCCGCCGCCTGGCTCTGGCGGGGAAAAAGGGGCAGGGGCACTCTTGAGTTCGCCGCGCAGCGGATAGACGTCGTCGGCCGCCTTGATGCTGGACAGCTGGATGCCGTTGTCGGTGGCGATGACACTGGAGAACTCCACCACCTGTGCATGTTCGAGTCCTAGTCCCGTGCCGCTACTGATCTGTTCCGGCCGTGCCGGCGAACTGCCTTCGAGCAACAGGTCGGCACCGAGGAACTCGGTGGCGCGCAACATCATGGCGCCGTTCAGGCGGGCGCCGAAGTAGCCGATGGCAGTACTGGCGGCTACGGCCACCAGCAGGGCGAAAAACAACACGCGCAACTCACCGGCGCGGGCGTCGCGCAATAACTGGCGGATGGCGAGACTGAACAGGCGCAACAGCGGCATGCGTACCATCAAGGCTCCAGAGGGGCGACCAGCAGGCCGGCTTCAAGACGGATCAGGCGCCGGCAGCGATGGGCCAGGCGTTCGTCGTGGGTTACCAGCACCAGGGTCGTGCCGCGCTCGTTGTTGAGTTCGAACAGCAAGTCGCTGATGCGCTCGCCCGTATGGCTGTCGAGGTTGCCGGTGGGCTCGTCGGCGAACAGCACGTCGGGTTCGGCAGCAAACGCACGGGCAATCGCCACGCGTTGCTGCTCACCACCGGATAGTTGGCGAGGCGAGTGAGTCAGGCGTTGGCCAAGGCCCACCCGCTGCAGCAATTGGGTGGCGCGTTCACGGGCATCTTTGCGCCCGTCGAGCTCAAGCGGCAGCATGACGTTTTCCAGGGCGTTGAGACTGTCGAGCAGCTGGAACGACTGGAAGACAAATCCCACATGCTCGGCACGAATGCGAGCGCGCTGGTCTTCATCGAGGTTGCTCAGGCCTTGCCCGGCGAGGGTGACCTCACCGCTGCTCGGCAGGTCGAGGCCGGCCAGCAGGCCCAGCAGGGTAGATTTGCCGGAACCGGAAGCGCCGACGATGGCCAGGCTGTCGCCCTTGTTCAGTTCCAGGCTGAGTTCGTGCAGGATGGTCAGTTCACCTTCCGCGCTGGGGACCACTTTGCTAAGGTTCTTCGCGGTGAGAATGCTTGCGTCCATGGAGAATCCGATGCGTGTGTGGTTTTTGAGTGCCGGCCTGGCCTTGATGTGCATGGCCCAGAACGCAGCGGCCGGTACTGTGCTGATCGTTGGCGATAGTATCAGCGCCGGTTTCGGGCTGGATACCCGGTTGGGGTGGGTGTCGTTGCTGGAGCAACGGCTCAAAGGGGAAGGTTTTGACGATAAAGTGATCAATGCCTCCATCAGTGGTGACACCAGTGCAGGAGGCCAGGCGCGCCTGCCTGCGCTGCTTGCAGAGCATAAGCCTGAGGTGGTGATCCTCGAGTTGGGTGGCAACGATGGTCTGCGCGGGCTGTTGCCAACACAATTGCAACAAAACCTTGCGTCGATGATCGACAGCTCCCAAGCCAGCGGTGCCAGGGTGCTGTTGCTCGGCATGCAATTGCCGCCCAATTACGGCGCCCGCTACACCACAGCCTTCGCCGAGGTCTACAGCAATCTGGCTGAGGAGAAAAAAGTCCCGCTGGTGCCATTTTTCCTTGAAGGTGTGGGCGGTCATCCGGACCTGATGCAGGCCGATGGCATACACCCGGCGGCCGGGGCCCAGAGCAAATTGCTGGATAATGTCTGGCCCACCCTAAAACCGCTGTTATGACTCTTTTCTAGGCGCGGGCTTTCGGCTAAGGTGGCGCCCCCGATTTGGAGCCCCCGATGCCGCGTCCCGCCTGGTCACTTTTTGCCTATCAACTGATCGAGCCTGACGAGCAGCTGGATCTGTTCGCCTGCCAGGAAGTGCGGGTGCATCTGGTGACCCGTCAACTGGAGTTGGGCGGCTCGGCAGACCGGACCTTGTGCGGCAGCCTGTTGCCGGCACAGCCCCGCTGGTCTAGCGTCGATCGTCGGGTGTTCCAGGATCAGCGCCTGTGTTCGCTGTGCCGCGCCATCCTCGAGTCGCAGAAGCGCGGCACCTCGCCCATCTGGCCGGAACTGCGGTTCGAGTTGTGAAGCCGCAACGTTAGCTTACTATCGGCCAACTCCCCGAATCACTGGGCAGCGGTGTACAATCTCGCGCCTATACCCTCTGTTGATCACGAAGGATTTTCCGGATGTTGCCGCGCTTTCCTGCCGTCACCCGCTGCCTGACTCTTGCTGCCCTGTTTGTGGCCGGCCCAGTTGCAGCATTGGAGCTTCCCCTGCCACCGCCCGGCGAAGACATCATTGGCCAGGTCCAGGTGATAAAGGCCAAGTACGAAGACACCTTCGCCGACCTCGGTACCGCTTACGACCTGGGCTACACGGAAATGGTCGCGGCCAACCCGGGCGTCGATGCATGGTTGCCGGGTGCCGGCACCGAAATCATTCTGCCGACCCGTTTCATCCTGCCGCCGGGACCGCGTGAAGGCATTGTGATCAACCTGGCCGAATACCGCCTCTACTACTACCCGAAAGGCCGGAACGTGGTGTACACCTTCCCGCTGGGTATCGGTCGTGAGGGCTGGGGCTCGCCGATTGCCCATACCAGCATCACCGCGAAGACACCGAACCCGACCTGGACCCCTCCAGCGTCGATCAAGGCCGAGCACGCCGCCGACGGTGATCCGCTGCCCAACGTGGTGCCGGCAGGCCCGGACAACCCGCTGGGGCCGTTCAAGTTCACATTGGGCACACCGGGCTACCTGATCCACGGTTCGAACAAGAAGTTTGGCATCGGCATGCGCACCAGCCATGGCTGCTTCCGAATGTTCAACAACAACGTGCTGGAAATGGCCGGCATGGTGCCGGTGGGGACGTCGGTGCGGATCATCAATGACCCGTACAAGTTCGGCATGAGTGGCGGCAAGGTTTATCTGGAAGCGCACACGCCGCTGGACGACAAGGGCAACCCTTCGGTGGTCGACAAGCACACCGCGGTGATCAACGCGATGCTCAAGCGTGAAGACATCACCAACAACCTGCGCATGAACTGGGATGTGGTGCGTGATGTGGTTGCGGCTGAAGACGGTCTGCCGGTGGAAATCGCGGTACCGGGGACGGCTGCGCCGATGGTGTCGAGCACGCCGCTCGACCTGCAGCAGTAACGCCTGCAAAGAGCCCGCCGGCGCTGACTGCGCCGGCGGGTTTTTTATTGCCTGGAGGAAACGCCGGGCAATAAAAAAGCCGACCCAAAAAATGGGTCGGCTTGATAACAATCCCGAAGGATTATTACTTGCGGCTAGCTTTGTCCAGCATGCGCAGAGCACGCTCGTTAGCTTCGTCAGCAGTCTGTTGTGCTTTTTGAGCAGCAGCCAGAGCTTCATCAGCTTTACGGTAAGCTTCGTCTGCACGAGCCTGGGAGCGAGCAGCTGCGTCTTCAGTAGCGGTCAGACGTGCTTCAGTTTCTTTGGATGTGCTGCTGCAACCGGTAGCCAGAACTGCGGCCAGAGCCAGAGCAGAGAATTTCAGAACGTTGTTCATCGTGTTCCCCTTCAAGGACTTTCTATTAAGTGACTGTCTCCTCAGAGTGAGGAAATAGCCGGCGTACATACTACCCATTACTTGTAGTAAGTAAAACTGACGTGAAGCAAGAAGCATAAAAAATTGTAGGCGTTGATTCTTTTTCGAGCAACTTTTAACGACATCGTATAAAAAATATCCAGCTACAAGCCCCGATCCTGAGCGCGCCGCAACGGAAAAGTTCCCTGTTTACGGGCTCTTTTTGCCGACCTTGGCTAAAGGCAGTCTATATGGATTCGTTTACACTTTTATTCGGATTTTGCGCGGTGCGTCCCATATCTTTCACCATGTTCAGGTGACTTTAACAAAGGGCGTTCGTCTCAAGTCTCAACATCCGGCAATGTTCAGGCTCTCGACCTTGGGGGGATCTACGGTCGAGCCCTTCCTGCGTGACCCGGGGCAGCACCCGCCAACCTGTGTGATGACGAGCGTACCTTGAGCATTTCTGCCAATGGTGCCTACTATTTGTACGTGCTCGGTAACGCGAGATCGGTGCAGCTCTTCTCGGTGTCCATTCTGGCACGGGGTGGCGTAGATGTTCCTTCGCCGGAAAAACATCGGTAAGGTAGGGGTCGGAAATCCAGACCCGCGAGGAGTAGTGATGAGCGAGGCGTTGTCCATCCACCATGACCAGGCTGGTCATCAGTTCGAGACCAATGTGGACGGTCATCGTGCCTATCTGACCTATATGGATCTGGGGAAGCAGACCCTGGATATCTATCGAACCTTCGTGCCCAACGCATTGCGTGGTCGCGGCATTGCGGCGGCACTGACCGAGCAGGCTCTGCAGTACGCCGAGGAAATGGGTTACACCGTCATTCCATCGTGCTCCTACGTCGAACGCTACATGGAACGTCATCAGCGCCATGCCGCCAAGCTGAGCCAGTGAGCTTCAGTAAAACGAACGCATAAAAAAACGCCGGGTTCAGCCCGGCGTTTTTTTGTCTGCGTTTTTTGTGCGGCCAAACAGGCGATCAGGTGCGAGCGCGCTTGGGCAGCACATCCTTGAGCTTGGCATGCATGCTGCGCAAGGTGTTCTCTGTGGCGGTCCAGTCGATGCAGGCATCGGTGATCGACACGCCGTATTGCAGATCGGCGAGGTCTTTCGGGATTGCCTGGCAGCCCCAGTTCAGATGGCTTTCAACCATCAGGCCGATGATCGACTGGTTGCCTTCGAGGATCTGGTTGGCAACGTTCTCCATCACCAGCGGTTGCAGGGCCGGGTCTTTGTTGGAGTTGGCGTGGCTGCAATCGACCATGATGTTGGGCTTGATCTTCGCTTTGTTCAGCGCCTGTTCGCACAGCGCAACGCTCACCGAGTCGTAGTTCGGCTTGCCGTTGCCACCGCGCAGCACCACGTGACCGTAGGCATTGCCCTTGGTGGTGACGATCGACACGCCACCTTCCTGGTTGATGCCCAGGAAGCGGTGCGGGCTGGAAACCGACTGCAGGGCGTTGATCGCAACGGTGAGGCCGCCGTCGGTGCCGTTCTTGAAGCCGACCGCCGAGGACAGGCCGGAAGCCATCTCACGGTGGGTCTGGGATTCGGTGGTACGAGCGCCGATGGCCGACCAGCTGATCAGGTCCTGCAGGTATTGCGGGGAGATCGGGTCGAGGGCTTCGGTGGCGGTCGGCAGGCCCATTTCGGCCAGGTCCAGCAGCAATTGGCGACCAATGTGCAAGCCATCCTGGATCTTGAACGAGTCGTCCAGATACGGGTCGTTGATCAAGCCTTTCCAGCCCACGGTGGTACGTGGTTTCTCGAAATACACGCGCATGACCAGATACAGGGTATCGGACACTTCTGCCGCGAGCACTTTGAGGCGCTCGGCGTACTCGTGCGCCGCCTTGATGTCGTGGATCGAGCAAGGCCCGATGACGACGAACAGGCGGTGGTCGGTACCATCGAGAATGTTGCGAATGACTTCGCGGCCCTTGGTGACGGTGCGCAGGGCGGCGTCGCTCAGGGGGATATCGCGCTTGAGCTGATCTGGAGTGATCAGTGTCTCGTTGGAGGCGACGTTTAGGTCGTTGATCGGTAAATCAGCCATCGTTTACTCGTCAGGTCACGGGTGCGGCCGCCAGCGAACCCGCGCGGCGGAGCGCAGCAAATTAAGCGCGTCGGGGAGCCGAACCTTAGCGCGTTACACCGTGGCTCGACAATGGGCAGACGCGGGTTTGGAGGGCATTCTCAAACAGTTTTCCCCTCGTGCCGGGGAAAACGAGAATGTTTCTAATCCAGCGCAGGTTGGGCAAATGCCTTGTGCACCGATTCGTGGGAGAATTCGTTGGCATGTTCCTGCACCCATTCGAGGGCCAGGGCCTGAATACCCTGCAGGTCGTCGAGGCTGTCATGCAGGCGACAGTAGCGCTCAATCTGGCAGACTTGCTCGCCCATTCGGGCGCTAAACAGTGTCTGTTCGTCGACAAAGGCAATACCGACCAGATAACCGCGCTTGCGTCGCAGGCACCAGGCGACATACCCCAGATAGCGCATGTCCGGATTCAGGGTTGGCATGCGCACTTCCAGCGCCGTACCGTGGCGCCATGCACGGTGATAATTGCAAGCCATGCCCCCCAGGCTGATAGTGTGCAGCTGTTGCCGCGAGATGCATTCGGGTTTGAGCAAGGTCAATTCGACGGGTATATCGTCAGGATGAGGAAGAAAACGTCCCATGAGCACGGACTCCATGTGTCGGTCATCTGACATTGTTTTCCCCAGTATAGTGGTCGAATCGGAACTGACCGATTTCGACGCCGACCAACGGCTGCTGGCGATGAGCGGTGTTTCGCTGGTTGTGTTTACCAGCGTTGGCTGCGCCAGTTGCCGTTATGCCCGCGAGCAACTGCCCGGACTCGAACTGGCGGTCGATCGACTGTGCTGGATCGATGCCGGAAACAACGGCGGCCTGGTCGAGCGTTATTCGGTTTTTCACTTGCCGGCACTGTTTGTCGTGCGTGACGGTGAGTTTTATGGGGCATTGCAATCGCGCCTGACCCGTATCGAGCTGAATGCAGCCTTGGGCCAGGCGTTGGGTGGAACAGCAGAGGAGTTGCCATGAAGGGGACAGTTGCCAAGCCGGTAGTCGGCATTATCGGGACGGGCGCAATTGGCGGTTTCTACGGTGTGATGCTGGCGCGGGCAGGGTTTGATGTGCATTTTCTGCTGCGCAGCGAGTTCAGCGCGGTGGCCGAGCGCGGCCTGCACGTTGATAGCGCGCCCCATGGCGCGCTGACGTTGAATCCGGTTCAGGCTTATTCGTCGGCTGAAGACATGCCACCCTGCGACTGGTTGCTGGTCGGCGCAAAAACCACCAGCAACGCGGATCTGGCACCGGCCATACTCAAGGCCGCGGCGCCGGGGGCGAAAGTGCTGCTGCTGCAAAATGGCCTGGACGTGGAAGACAGCTTGCGCCAATTGCTCCCCGACTCACTGCATGTGCTAGGCGGGCTTTGCTATATCTGCGTCCATCGCGAAGGCCCCGGGGTGATCACTCATCAGGCGCTCGGCGCGGTGCATGTCGGCTATCACAGCGGTTGTGCCGATGAAGCGGCGCGCACAGCGATCGTCGAAGAAGGCGTCGGCCTGTTCCGCGCTGCCGGCATCGACTCCCAGGCCATGGCGAACCTGAATCAGGCGCGCTGGCTGAAACTGGTGTGGAATATTCCCTACAACGGTCTTTCGGTTTTGCTGGGGGCAAGCACCACACCGCTGATGGCCGATGCCGATAGCCGTATGCTGGTCAAGGCATTGATGGATGAAGTGGTCCAGGGCGCCATCGCCTGCGGCCATGAGGTGCCGACGGGTTACGCCGAGCATTTGTTCAAGGTCACCGAGAATATGCCCGACTACTGGCCGAGCATGTACCACGACTTCCTGCACAAGCGACCACTGGAGCTGGCCGCGATCTATGCCCGTGCGCTGGTGGTGGCCAGGGCGGCGGGATGTGAAATGCCGCGCATCGAGGCGTTGTACCGCAGCTTGAGTTTTATTGATCGACGCAACCTGGGTTGATCGACCCGAGGGGGAAGGGCATGCCGAAGGTTATTGACGACAAACTGGTGCTGGCGATTTCTTCGCGGGCGCTGTTCGACCTGAGTGAAAGCCACAAGGTTTACGAGGCGAGTGGTGTCGAGGCCTACCGGCAATATCAGATTGAACACGAGGACGAAATCCTCAAACCCGGCGATGCCTTTCCGTTGGTGCAAAAGCTCTTGAGCCTCAATGCCAGGCTGGGCCGCGCCCGGGTCGAGGTAATTCTGGTGTCGCGCAACAGTGCCGACACCGGCCTGCGGGTGTTCAACTCGATCGACCATTACGGGCTGGCGATTTCCCGCGCGGCATTTGTCGGCGGGCGCAGCCCGTACCCCTATCTAAAGGCCTTTGGCTGCGACCTGTTTCTCTCGACCCACGCCGAAGACGTACGCAATGCACTGGACGCCGGGTTTGCAGCGGCGACCATTTTGTCCGGCGGTGCCAGCCGCGCGGCCAGTGACGAATTGCGCATCGCCTTCGATGGCGATGCGGTGCTGTTCTCCGACGAGTCGGAGCGTGTCTATCAGTCCGGTGGTCTGGAAGCGTTTCAGGCCAGTGAGCGCGAAGCCGCCCGTGAGCCATTGCGCGGCGGGCCTTTCAAGGGTTTTCTTGCCGCGCTCAATCTGTTGCAGCGTGAATTCGCGGACGACGCCTGTCCGATCCGCACCGCCCTGGTGACGGCCCGGTCGGCTCCGGCCCATGAACGGGTTATCCGTACCTTGCGCGAATGGGATATTCGTCTGGACGAGTCGCTGTTTCTTGGGGGCCTGACCAAGTCGGCGTTTCTCGAGGCGTTCGCGGCCGATGTGTTTTTCGACGATCAGGCCGGGCATTGCGAATTGGCCCGTGAAGTCGTCGCCACCGGTCACGTACCCCATGGCATCAGCAATGAGCTAAAGGTTTAACCCCGCCGTTCAATGTGTTACGCCGGACGTCGTAGTCGCCAAGGCACTGCTAAGCTGAATCAAATCCGAGCCATCTTGCCACTCAAGGAGGTCATATGATTCGTTCGATGTTGTATGCCACCGACCTCGGACTGTACGCACCTGTAGTGATGCAGCACGCCCTGGAGCTGGCTCGAACCTTCAATGCCAACTTGTATGTGGTGCACGCGGTCGAGCCCATGGGGCTGTTTGCCGAATCTGTATTGCAGAGCTATCTCGATGAGCAGGCACTGAACGAGTTCCACAGCCAGGGTCTGAATACGGTGATAGCCAACATTGAACAGCGCGTACTGGACAGTTTTCGTGAAGAGTTGGGTGAGGATGGCGAGCATGACCTGGCGCGCATCCAGGCGGTACGCGTGCTGCAGGGGGATCCGGCTCAGGTGATTCTGGAGCAGGCGCAGAAACTCTCCGTGGATTTGCTGATCGTAGGTAGTCACAGCCAGGGGGCAGGTGTGGACACGCCATTGGGGCGCACCGCAGCGCGTGTGCTGCAGCTGGCCAAGGTGCCGGTCTATCTGGTGCCGCTGGTGCAACGTCGTCGCCAGGGGGATTTCTAGAGCATCAATAGTGGCAGTCTGATAAAAAAGTTCTAGATTTATTCTTCACGCCATTAATATAGTTATATACCGTCGCTGATGCCCGTGGCGTCTACCTGCTTTGAGGGATTGATATGAAGCTTCAACAATTGCGCTACATCTGGGAAGTGGCGCACCACGACCTCAACGTTTCCGCTACAGCCCAAAGCCTTTACACCTCTCAACCGGGTATCAGCAAACAGATCCGTCTCCTTGAAGACGAACTGGGCGTCGAAGTTTTCGCCCGCAGCGGCAAGCACCTGACCCGCGTCACACCAGCCGGTGAGCGCATCATCACTACCGCTGGCGAGATTCTGCGCAAGGTCGAAAGCATCAAGCAGATTGCCCAGGAGTTCTCCAACGAGAAGAAAGGCACGCTGTCGATTGCCACCACTCACACCCAGGCGCGATATGCGCTACCGCCGGTGATCAGCAATTTCATCAAGCAATACCCGGATGTTGCCCTGCACATGCACCAGGGCTCGCCGATGCAGATCGCCGAAATGGCCGCTGACGGCACCGTTGATTTCGCCATTGCCACCGAAGCGCTGGAACTGTTCGGCGACCTGGTGATGATGCCGTGCTATCGCTGGAACCGCTGCGTGGTCGTGCCCCAGGGTCACCCTTTGACCAAGCTGTCGAAGCTGACTCTCGAAGCGCTGGCCGAATACCCGATCGTGACTTACGTGTTCGGTTTCACCGGCCGCTCGAAACTCGACGAAGCCTTCAGTCATCGCGGCCTGACGCCGAAAGTGGTGTTCACCGCGGCCGACGCCGACGTGATCAAGACTTATGTGCGTCTGGGCCTGGGCGTAGGCATCGTGGCGAAAATGGCCGTCGATACCAAACTCGACAGTGACCTGGTGGTACTCGATGCCAGCGAGTTGTTCGAATCCAGCGTGACCAAGATCGGTTTCCGTCGCGGCACCTTCCTGCGGGGGTTCATGTGCGACTTCATCGAGAAGTTCGCGCCGCACCTGACCCGCGAAGTCATGGCCAAAGCCATTGCGTGCCACAACAAGCAGGAGCTGGAAGAGCTATTCGACGGCGTCGAACTGCCCGTTCACTGATTTTGGCTAGACGACCTCGGTGACAGCGTACTGTTGCCGGGCACCCGCCACCAGAATCTCCACCTCATCACCCTCGAACTTGCCCAGCAGGCTTTTGCCCAGGGGAGAGCGGGGGGTGATGACGGTGATCAGCTGGCCCACCAGATCGACTTTCAAACCTGCCGCGTCGGGCGCCAGAAACAGCCATTGCTCGCGACCCTTTTCGTCTTCGAGCCCGAGCAACGCGCCCACTTCAATGCCCCGCCGAGCGTCGTAGGCACGCAGTACCAGATTCTGGCAGAGCGTCAGCGACTGGCGAATTTCCTCCACCCGCCTGGCCTGCCCGGCCGCCAGGTAAGAGGCCTCCAGGCCCAGGGTGTCGTACTTGTTCTCGGCGATGTTTTCTTCGTGGGTCGCGGTTTCGTAAGCGGTTTGCGCAGCACGTTCGGCGATGTCGAGATCGATCCGCAGCTTGTCGAGAATCAGTTGGTGGACGCTGAGTTTGTTCATGATCAATCGCAAAACTGCAGGACGTTGGCGCGACTTTTTTCGCTGGGTATGGTCCGGTCCTGCTGCAGCCAGAACTGGCAGGCAGGATTGGCCAGATTGCGGCCGCTGCTGCGCGCCTGGTCGAGTCGTTGCTGTTGTTCATTCTTGCGCAGGTTTTCTTCGTACTGGTCGAACAGCGGGCTCTGCGCCGGGATGTCCGGTACCGGTTGCGCCGCTACCGGCGGTTTGGCCAGTTGCTCGATCGCTGCCGAGACCGGGGCCAGTTGCTCGCTGAACAGCAGGCGCGAAGCGAGCCAGCAGGTCAGCGCGATGGCGACGAAACCCAGCCATACACCGAGGGCAATACTGCCGGTCAGTTGCAGGGCATTGAGCCGGATCGGCAAGTGACGGCGGGGGGTGGCACGGTAGGTCATGGTTGCCTCCTGGCGAAGGTCGCGGGCGAGTGCCGATTGTCGCATGAAGATTAATCGCCGTCGGCTCTTCTGCACGGGGTAATTTATGCGGACAATCGGCGCCTTTGCCAACGGGAGCCCGCAATGCCTGAACTGAAAACCCGCTGGGATATATTTTGCACCGTGGTGGATAACTTCGGCGACATTGGCGTGACCTGGCGCCTGGCCCGGCAACTGGTAGCCGAACAGGGTCTGGCGGTACGCCTGTGGGTCGATGATCTGCGGGCTTTCGAGCGTCTGTGCCCGGATATCGACATCCACCTTGCGCAACAGTGGCAACAGGGTGTCGAGGTACGACAGTGGCCCGCCGAGTGGCCGCCGACGCAAGCTGGCGATGTGGTGATTGCCGCGTTCGCCTGCCAGTTGCCCGGCGCTTACATGGAGGCCATGGCGGAGCGGGAAAAACCGCCGCTGTGGATGAATCTCGATTACCTGAGCGCCGAGGACTGGGTGATTGGCTGCCACGGCTTGCCTTCGGTGAAGTACAAGAATGTGCAGAAGTACTTTTTCTTCCCCGGATTCCAGAAGGGCACCGGCGGTCTGTTGCGTGAGCGCGAGTTGCTGGAGCAGCGCCGGCAATTTCAGCAAAGTCCCGAAAGCCAGCGAACATTCCTGCAAGGTCTGGGAGTTGATCGCGCGCCGGGCGCGCAGTTGATCTCGCTGTTTGCCTACGAAAATACCGGGCTGGCCAGTTGGCTCGATGCAATGGCCGCAGATTCGACGAGCACTCATCTATTGGTGCCCGAAGGTCGGATTCTTGGCGATGTCGAGCGTTGGCTCGCAAAGAAGGGGCTGCCAGCCGGCGCCGTGCATGTACGGGGTGCCTTGACCGTGCAAGTGCTGCCGTTCGTCCGACAGGATCAATATGACCGCTTGTTGTGGTGTTGCGATTTCAATGCCGTGCGCGGCGAAGATTCCTTCGTGCGCGCCCAATGGGCCGGCCGGCCGTTGCTCTGGCACATCTATCAGCAGGAAGAAGACGTCCACCTGGACAAGCTCGAAGCCTTCCTGGAACTCTATGTAAAGGGCCTGTCTGAACCTGCGGGCGAGGCGATCAGCGGTCTATGGCGAGCATGGAATGCCGGTGAGAAAATGACCGACCACTGGCAATCCACTCGTAAACACTGGCCAGAGATGGAAAAACACGCCGAGAAGTGGTGTCTGGAACAGGCCTTGCAGGCCGATCTTGCCACGGCGCTGGTACAGTTTTATGGAAATTGGATATGATACGCGGCCTAGATTTTTGTAAATCCCATCCAAATTCGGATATTCGCAATGAAAACTGGTAAAGAACTGAAACCCGGTACCGTGATCCGTCTCGAAAACGATCCTTGGCTGGTTCAGAAAGCTGAATTCACCAAGTCTGGTCGTAACAGCGCGATCATGAAGACCAAGCTGAAAAACCTGCTGACCGGTTACAAGACCGAGATCGTTTACAGCGCCGACGACAAACTGGACGACGTAATCCTCGACCGTAAAGAAGCGACCCTGTCCTTCATCAACGGCGACACCTACACGTTCATGGACACCACTGACTACACCATGTACGAGCTGAACGCCGAAGACATCGAAAGCGTTCTGCCATTCATCGAAGAAGGCATGACCGACGTCTGCGAAGCCGTGTTCTTTGAAGAGCGCCTGGTTTCCGTAGAGCTGCCGACCACTATCGTGCGTCAGATTGACTACACCGAAGGTTCCGCTCGCGGCGACACTTCCGGCAAGGTGATGAAGCCTGCCAAACTGAAGAACGGTACCGAGCTGTCGGTTGCTGACTTCATCGAAATCGGCGACATGATCGAGATCGATACCCGCGAAGGCGGTTCCTACAAAGGCCGTGCCAAATAAGCACTGCTTGAGGAATGAAAAAGCCCGACCATTGAGTCGGGCTTTTTTTCGCCTGGATGAAACCCGTCTCCTGCAGGAGCGAGCGTGCTCGCGATGGTCTTTAACGATAACGCGGGCTTGCTGAGTGCCCGCGTTGTCTGGACGCTCCTCGTCGGTACGCCGCCCGGAGCCTGCTCGCTCCTACAGTAGGGCGCTGGACAACGGTTAGACCGCAACGTGAAGACGCACATCTACATTGCCACGGGTAGCGTTGGAGTACGGGCAAACCTGGTGGGCGGCGTCGACCAGGCTTTGCGCGTCGGCCTGTTCAAGTCCTGGCAGGCTGACATGCAGGTCGATGTCCAGACCGAAACCGCCAGGGATCTGGCCAATGCCGACGTGTGCGGTGATCGAAGTATCGTTCGGGATGCTGCGTTTGCTCTGGCTGGCAACGAATTTCAGGGCGCCGATGAAGCAGGCTGAGTAGCCAGCGGCGAACAGTTGCTCCGGGTTGGTAGCTGCGCCACCTGCACCGCCGAGTTCTTTCGGGGTAGCGAGTTTGACGTCGAGGATGTTGTCGCTCGAAACCGCACGACCGTCACGGCCACCGGTGGAAGTTGCGACTGCGGTGTAGAGAGTTTGCATGGTGGAAGCCTCATTTGGAATTTGGTGTTTTGCGCTAAATGTTTGCGCGTTAAGTAAGTGCGAGATGAATATATCGCGCAAATAATTAGTGCGCAATATAAATTCTGAAAAAATCCCCAGTGATCAAGTCGATGACGGCATGTGACGGGTTGTGAGAGCCGGTTTAGAGCCTTTCCGGCAGGCTTCTCAGCGATGAATATTTTTGCCCAGTGAAAAACAACTGTGGGAGCGGGCTTGCTCGCGAAGGCGCAGGGTCAGGCAATCCAGAGGTTGACTGACACATCGCTTTCGCGAGCAAGCCCGCTCCCACAGGTTTTTTGTATGACTTGAGGTTAGAGGCTGGCTTGCAGGTGGCTGCGCAGTTCTTGTAGCTCCGCTTGCAGTTTCTGCAGTCGCTGCAGCGTCATCCCGCTGGCGCCGAGGATGCATTGGGGGATGCCACGGGCCTTGTCGCGCAGGGCGCGGCCCTGTTCGGTGAGTTCGACGATCACCACCCGTTCATCTTCGCGACTGCGGGTGCGGCTGAGCAGGCCTTCGGCTTCCAGGCGCTTGAGCAGGGGTGTGAGCGAACCAGGGTCGGTCAGCAGCCGTGTGCTGATTTCGCCTACGGTCAAACCGTCCCGTTCCCACAGCACCATCATCGCCAGGTATTGTGGGTAGGTCAGGCCCAGCGCTTGCAGCAGGGGTTTATAGACCTTGGTCATCATCAATGAAGTGGAATGCAGGGCGAAGCAGGCCTGATTGTCCAGCAACAGATGGTCGCAGTTGTCCGGGGTGCCGTGTTTGGTGGTCATGTCAAAGCCTTGATCTGTGATTTATAGAATCTAGCGGCCAAATCTTTAATGCGCCAGATAATTTTCAATCAAGGTTTACCCACGTCAGTGCTGTTGCAGATGGGTTTGCAGCACCAGATCCCAAGGCGGTATGGGGCTGAAACGGGTTTTCAGGTATTCCAGCAACAAGCGGCTGCGGGAGTTGGGTTGCTGCTCCAGGCGCAAGGCATAGATACCGGCGCTCTCCGGCTTTGGCAGGCCGGTTTCGCAGAACAACGGCAGCAGTTCACCGCGCAGCAGGTATTCACTGGCGAGCCAGGTCGGCAAGTGTGCGATGCCCAAACCGGCCAGCGCACCGCAGACCAATGCTTCGGCATTGTTGGCGCTCATTCGGATTCGCGCCGGGCGGTGCAGATACATCTGCCCGTCGCGTTCGAAGCGCCAGGCGAACGGTGGGGCGAGGCCATCCCAGTCGAGGCCATCGTGTCCGTTCAATTGCTCCGGATTGGTCGGCACTCCGCGTCGCTGCAAATAATCCGGACTGGCGCATGCGATGCGCACCATGCTCGCAAGCGGCGTGGCCACCAATCGGCTGTCAGCCATCAGTCCGGCACGCAGTACGAGATCGACCTTGCCCAGATTCAAACCTTGCATGTCGACAAAACTGTCGATCAAGTGCAACTGGACGTCGAGGCCGGGATACAGCAATAAAAAGTCGGCAACCACGGGGGCCAAGTGTCGCCGCCCGAACGCCGCCGGTGCATCCACCCGGATCAGGCCTTCCGGCGCGCTGCTCAGGGACACAGCTTCGGCCCGGGCCAGGCGCAGCTCGGCGACAATCCGCCGGGCGCGCTCGGCAAAGGCCAGTCCCGCCGGTGTGGCACGTACCGCATGGGTGCTGCGAAGGAACAACTGGCTGCCGACCGCACGCTCCAGGCTGTCGATCCGTCGTGACACTGCCGAAGGTGTCAGCGGGTGGCGGCGCGACGCGGCGGAAAAACTGCCGGTTTCCAGCACATCGAGAAACAAACCAAGTTGCTCGGTCAGTTGATTGGGATTCATGGCGTTCTGCGCTTATGCGGATGTGGCAAAGCCATTGTGCGTCGCTATGCGTTTCCCCGCCACAAACATCTGCGTAGGATCAAAGCCTGATGTGAGTGGGGGAAATCGCAGTGATTGAGCTTTTGATGTACCTGGTGTTTGGCGCAGCCCTCGGCACACTCGGCGGGTTGTTCGGAATTGGTGGCGGCTTGATTGCCATTCCGCTGCTGGGCGTTTTGTTCGGCCTGGATCAGCAAATTGCCCAAGGCACGGCGCTGGTGATGGTAGTACCGAATGTGATGCTGGCACTGTGGCGTTATCACCAGCGCAACAAAATCGAATTGCATCACGCCCTGCCACTGGCCTCGATGGGGTTCTGCTTCGCCTGGCTCGGCTCGATCTGGGCAGTAGGCATGGATGCGCAAACCATGCGTCTCGGCTTTGTCGCGTTCCTTGTCGCACTGTCGGCCTACAACCTGGCGCGAATGTTCTCTACTCGCTCGTCGGCTACTTCGCAGATGAACTACTCATGGCCATGGCTGGGTGTGTTGGGTGCGGCTTCCGGCACCATGGGCGGGCTTTTTGGCGTGGGTGGGGCAGTGGTCGCCACACCGGTATTGACCAGTCTGTTTGGCACCAGCCAGGTGGTCGCGCAAGGGTTGTCCCTGGCGCTGGCGCTGCCGAGCACCGGTGTCACACTGGTGACCTACGCGGTGCATCATCAAGTGGATTGGCTGATCGGTGTGCCCTTGGCGGTTGGCGGTTTGATGAGTATCAGTTGGGGCGTGAAAATCGCCCACGCACTGCCGGAACGATTGCTGCGAGGACTGTTTTGCGGCTTCCTGGTGTTCTGCGCGGTAACGCTCGCCTTTAAGGTTTGAAGCCGTCGGCGATGTGTTCGGCCAGGCATTCGGTGATCGGCGAGGGATTATGCAGGTTGCGCACGAGCACGATGCTGGCTTCCGGCAGCAGTGGCAGCCCCTCTGCTTCACCGAGAATGCGCATGTCCGGAGTGATCAGGCTCTCCAGTTGCGCAGTGATTGCCAGGCCCGCGCTGACCACCGCCATGATCGCCGACAGACTGTCGCTGTTGTACGCAACGCGATAATCGCGACCGATGGCGTCGAGGGCATTGCACGCCCAGAGACGACAGAAGCAATCACTGTTGAACATCGCCAGCGGCAACGGCGTTTGTTCGTGGGCGCTGTAGCATTGCGCTTCGGCCCAGACAAAACGCTCCTTGCGTAACAACTGGCCGATTTCGCTACCCGGCTCGCGGGTGACGATCGATAGATCCAGGTCCTGGCGCATAAGCAGTTGCTTGGATGATTCGCAGTGCACTTCGATCTGGATCAGCGGATAGGACTGGGCGAACCGTCGCAGAATCCCTGGCAGGAAACGCATCACGTAATCGTCCGGTGTACCGATGCGCACCGTTCCGATCATGTCTGGCTCGCGCAGGGTATTGAAAACCTCGCTGTGCAGCTTGAGGATTCTGCGGGCATAACCGAGTAGCACCTGGCCTTCGGCGGTCAGGCGTACCTGGCGTCCGTCGCGCTGGAACAACTGGCGCTGCAGCACGTCCTCTTCCAGCCGTTTCATCTGCATGCTCACGGCCGACTGGGTGCGATTGACCAATTCACCAGCTCGGGTAAAGCCGCCCTGGTCGGCGATCGCAACAAAGGTGCGCAGCACTTCGGTATCGATACTCGGGTAGGCCGACATACATCAATCTCCGAGATGGTTGCCATCAGAAACATTTGTTGGATTGATCTTAGCCCCGGGGGGAGACTTGAGCCATCCAAACGGAGGGCAACAAGATGAAAGGTCAACATGGTTTTATCAATGCCGAAAAACATTCAATTCATGTCGTCTCCGACCTGCTGCACAAATTCAGCCGTTGGTATGAATTGCATCGTGAACGCGAGTTGCTGGCGGGTATGAGCGACGAAGCCTTGAAGGATATCGGCTTGAGTCGAGCAGACGTCGCACAGGAGGCCGAGCGGCACTTCTGGCAAGATCCCTTGAGCAATGGAAAATAAATTGAAACCGCAGGAAATATTCGGTCACCGCCCCATGAATCATGGCAAGTGCCTGCAAACGTGGGGTGGGTGCCGAGCGGAAACAGACAGTCATAGAACCTGACTGGAGCTTCCCCGCCAACAGTACAAGACTGCCGCCTCAATCCTGAGGATGGTCGTCATGGAAGACAAACAATCTGCTGCAAAAGTCCTGTCCAAATCGTTGCGCAACGCCTCGGGCAACTGCGCTGTGCATTTTTCCCGAGCCTTGGTGCAAGTGGCACGCTGGCGGCAACTGCATCGAGATCGTGCCGAGTTGTCGCGCCTGAGCGATGATCGTTTACGTGACATCGGCTTGAGCCGGGCGGATGTCAGACGCGAAGCGTGCCGGCCTTTCTGGGAAGATCCGCTGAAGCGGTGAGGGCGGCGGTGGCGTTTTTTACGCAGAGGGCTAAGGTGGAGTGGCCTCGTCATCAACCAGAGCCATTGAATGCCTGCACTTCTTTGCCTGTCCTTGAAAAAAGCCAGACGTCTGGCGCTGACTGCCCAGGCGTTTACCGCGCGTCGCCCGTGCGCATTGGTTACACCGGCACGCATTAATCGATTGATCGAGCGCCTTGGCATTCTGCAGATCGATTCGGTCAATGCCTTGGTGCGCTCACATTATCTGCCGCTGTTTTCTCGTCTCGGCAATTACTCATCCGATTTGCTCGACCAGGCTGCCTGGAGCTCGGGGCGCCGACGCACGTTGTTCGAGTACTGGGGTCATGAAGCTTCCTTGCTTCCGTTGTCCATGTACCCGTTGCTGCGCTGGCGCATGCAGCGGGCGCGCCGTGGCGAAGATATCTATCAGCAATTGGCGCGTTTTGGCCGGGAGCAGCAAGATACGATTCGCCGGGTCCTGGCTGCTGTTGAGGAGCAGGGCGCGCTGGCTGCTGGAAGCCTGTCAACCCGTCAGGAGCGGGCCGGGCCATGGTGGGACTGGAGCGCGGAGAAGCATGCGCTGGAGTGGTTGTTTGCCGCCGGTGAAGTGACTGTGGCGGGGCGGCGTGGATTCGAACGGCTTTATGACCTGCCGGAGCGGGTGATTCCCTCGGCGATCCTCGCCCAGCCGCTGCTCACGGAAGCCGATGCTCAGCGTGGCCTGTTGCTGCATGCGGCAACCGCCTTGGGTATAGGTACGGAAAAGGATCTGCGAGATTACTTTCGCCTGAACCCGGGTGATGCTCGTGCGCGCCTGGCGGAACTGGTTGAGGCGGGGGCGTTATTGAGCTGTGAAGTCCAGGGCTGGCGGCAGCCGGCATTTTGTCTGCCCGATGCGAAGTCGCCACGCAAGGTCGAAGCCAGCGCCTTGCTTTCACCTTTTGATTCGCTGATCTGGGAGCGCAGCCGCACCGAGCGCCTGTTCGATTTTCGTTATCGACTGGAGATCTACACGCCACAGGACAAGCGGGTCTACGGCTATTACGTGTTGCCGTTTTTGCACAACGAACGGATCGCCGCCCGGGTTGATCTGCGCGCCGAGCGGGCGGCGGGTCGGTTGGTGGTGCACGCGGTGCACGAGGAAGTGCCGGGGCTGGATGGGGAGGGGATGCGGGCGCTGGCGCTCAATTTGCGAAAGCTGGCGGACTGGCTAGGGCTGGCGCAGGTTCAGCTCAATTGTCAGCGCGAAAGTGCAGGGCGGTTGCGGGTGGCATTGGTACGGATTGAAGGTGACTGAACTGGCCCCATCGCGAGCAGACTCCCACATTGGATTTGTGAACGACACAGAACCAGTGGGGGAGCGAGCCTGGTCGCGATGGGGGGATGCGATTTACCGCCGAACCTGCTTGAGGGTTTCGGCAATCAAAAACGCCAACTCCAAGGACTGATCGGCATTCATCCGCGGGTCGCAATGGGTGTGGTAACGATCCGACAAACCGTCTTCGGTAATCGGTCGGGCACCGCCGATGCACTCGGTGACGTTCTGCCCGGTCATCTCGATATGAATACCGCCGGCATAGCTGCCTTCGGCTTGGTGAACCTGGAAGAACTGCTTCACCTCGCCAAGGATCTGCGCGAAGTCGCGGGTCTTGTAACCGCTGCTGGCCTTGATGGTGTTGCCATGCATCGGGTCGCTGCTCCAGAGCACCTGCTTGCCTTCACGCTGCACTGCGCGGATCAGTTGTGGCAAATGGTCGCCGACCTTGTTCGCGCCCATCCGCGCAATCAGGTTGAGACGACCGGGGTCGTTGTCCGGATTAAGGACGTCGATCAGCCGGATCAAGTCTTCAGGGTTCATGCTTGGGCCGACCTTGACCCCGATCGGATTGTTCACCCCGCGCAGGAATTCAACGTGTGCGCCGTCGAGCTGGCGGGTGCGGTCGCCTATCCACAGCATGTGCGCCGAGCAGTCGTAATAGTCATTGGTCAGGCTGTCGCGGCGCACGAACGCTTCTTCGTAATTCAACAGCAGCGCTTCGTGGGCGGTAAAGAAGCTGGTTTCACGCAGTTGCGGCGAAGTGTCCATGCCGCAAGCGCGCATGAAGGCCAGGGTTTCATCGATGCGATCGGCCAGGTGGCTGTATTTTTCCGCCAGCGCCGAGTTGGCGATGAAGTCCAGATTCCACTTGTGGACCTGATGCAAATCGGCAAACCCGCCCTGGGCGAACGCGCGCAACAGGTTCAGGGTCGCGGTGGACTGGTGATAAGACTGCAGCAGGCGCTCCGGGTCCGGCACGCGGCTTTTTTCATCGAAACCGATGCCGTTGACGATGTCACCCCGGTAGGCAGGCAGCGTCACGCCGTCGATGGTCTCGTCATTGGCCGAGCGGGGCTTGGCGAATTGCCCGGCCATGCGCCCGACCTTGACCACCGGGCAGCCGGCAGCGAATGTCATGACGATCGCCATCTGCAGCAGCACCTTGAAGGTGTCGCGGATTTTCGCGGCGGAGAACTCTGCAAAGCTTTCGGCGCAGTCACCGCCCTGCAGCAGAAACGCTCGGCCCTGGGTCACTTCGGCAAACTGACGGCGCAGCTCCCGGGCTTCGCCGGCAAACACCAGTGGCGGGTAGCTGGCCAGGGTCTGCTCGACGTGCAGCAAGTGCGCGGCGTCGGGGTATCGGGGTTGTTGCTGGATCGGCAGGGCGCGCCAGCTGTCAGGACTCCAGGGTTGGCTCATCACGGTCTCTAATGTTTTACGCTCGGACGACCATGTTATCAGCAATTAGTGCGTGACCTGTTCCCGTCGCTTGGCCGACAATCGCGCCTTTGCCGTGCCCTGCGCGCGGTGTTATCGCGTCGCCGCCCCGGGTGACGATCAGGAGACAAGATGACTGAGGAGCGCGTCGAGCATCTGCTCGCCGAGGTACAGGACGAGTTTGGCGTGATTCGCGTACTGGAAGTGGCCGACTACCGTTTTCTCGAATTCGGTGATGCCATCGAGCAAAGCTGTGTGTTCACCGCCGATCCGAGCTGGCTGGAGTACGACTATACCCGGGCGATGCTGATCGGTGCGTTGTGTCACGAGCAGCCGGAAAGCGCGCTGTTCCTCGGTCTCGGAGCCGGCACGCTGACCCAGGCGTGCCTGAAGTTCTTGCCGCTGGAAGACGTCGAAGCCATAGAACTTCGTCCCGACGTACCGCGCCTGGCCATCGAATATCTGGGCCTGGATGACGATCCGCGGCTGTATATCCGTGTTGGCGATGCGCTGGAATTGCTCGATAGCGCCGAGCCGGCTGATCTGATTTTCGTCGACCTGTATACCGATGTCGGTCCGGGGGTCGGGCATTTGGCCTGGAGTTTTCTGGAAAACTGTCAAAAACGCCTGAATCCGGGTGGCTGGCTGGTGATCAATCAGTGGGCCACCGATGATGGCAAGCCATTGGGTGCAGCCTTGTTGCGCGGTTTGTATCACCGTCATTACTGGGAATTGCCGGTGAAGGAGGGCAACGTGATTCTGATCGTGCCTTCGGAACTGGATCAGCAACTTGACCTGGAAGGGTTGATCGCCCGGGCTGAAGGCCTGGCGCCACGGTTGGGTTATTCGTTGCAGTCGTTGATCAAGGCGATTCGGCCGGCGACATAATTGGTTGATTGTGATGGCCCCTTCGCGAGCAGGCCCGCTCCCACATTTGATCTGAATCGATCACCAATCCAATGTGGGAGCGGGCTTGCTCGCGAAGGGGGCCTAAAAACCAATACAAGGCTAAAGCCCCTTGAAAACTCCGGGCCGCCGCTCAACCATGGAGCGCACGCCCTCGGCGGCATCCTCGCTGGCCAGTAACTTCTTCACCAACGGTGGTAACCCTTGTGCTGCGGCGGTTTCCCCCTCATAGCGGGCCTGTCGGGCCGACATCAAGGTTGCCTGCACACCCAGCGGCGCCTGGCGGGCGATGCGCTCGGCCAGCTCCATCGCCCGTGGCAGCAAATCTTCGCTGGCCATGACCTCCTGCACCAGTCCCAAGCGCAATGCGTCATGGGCATCGAACTCATCTCCGGTCAGCAGCCAGCGCATGGCGTTGCCCCAACCGGCGACCTGATGCAGGCGCAAGGTTGCCCCACCGAACGGGAAGAGCCCGCGCTGCACCTCCATTTGCGCAAATCGGGTATTGCTGGCGCACAGGTTGATGTCGGCTGCCAGCATCAACTCGATGCCGATGGTCAGGCAGTAACCCTGCGCGGCGACAATTACCGGTTTACTGACTCGAGGACCGGGAGAAATACCCCAGGGGTCGGCGCCACCGGGTGGCGGCAGCCAGCCATTGGCCAATGTCGCGCTGGCGTTGACCAGATCGAGCCCGGCGGTAAAGTGTTCGCCGTGGCCGAAAATCACCGCCACCCGTGCTTCGCTGTCGGCTTCGAATTCGCCGTAGGCCAGACTCAGTTCGTTGAGCAGATCGAGATCGAAGGCATTGCGCTTGGCCACCCGATCCAGACCGATCATCAGAACATGACCCTGCCTTTGGCGGCTGACTCGGCTGGAAGAAGGCTGATTCATGGAGCAGTTCCTCGGGTGGGGAAGGGGCTGTCAGACAGGCGGTCTGCACTGCAAGGGTGAACCGTTTTAGCTTCTTCAGCCGCAGGGCCGGGCCTTTGAAAAGTAGACGCTCGATCGATTATCCGCAAAGCCTGTGACGCAAAGGTTTATCCAGCGCATTTACGATAAAAAAAGCTCCCTTTTTGGGCGAATTCCGGTATAGTGCGCGCCGGCCTTTAGCCGGGCCGCGTTTAGGTGGCGCAATTCCCCGAAGTCAGATTCGGTTGCAAGTTCGCCCAGCGAACACTTCCTAAACGATTCTTTCATTCATTCGTTTTCGCAAATCCCCGCCGACAAAGCTGCCAGGGCGACTCTTGAGTCTCAACACGGCACGCGCAGCTTTGGAGCATGGGTCTTTGCGGATGCACTTAGAGGCAGACCCATGACCCAGGAATCCGGCGGATTCGCCGCTTTTAATCTTAATCCGAATATTCTTGCAGCCGTCACCGCGACTGGCTACGAAGAGCCATCGGCTATTCAGCAGCAATCGATCCCGATCATCATGGCCGGACACGACATGATTGGTCAGGCGCAAACCGGTACGGGTAAAACCGCAGCGTTCGCCCTGCCGATCCTGCATCGCATCGATCCTGCAAAGCGCGAACCGCAAGCCCTGATCCTGGCGCCAACTCGTGAGTTGGCGCTGCAAGTAGCAACCGCTTTTGAAACTTACGCCAAGCAAATGCCCGGCGTTACCGTTGTGGCCGTTTACGGCGGCGCGCCTATGGGCCCGCAACTCAAAGCAATCCGTAATGGCGCACAGATCGTTGTCGCTACTCCGGGCCGTCTGTGCGACCACCTGCGTCGTGACGAAAAAGTCCTGGCGACCGTGAACCACCTGGTTCTCGACGAAGCCGACGAAATGCTCAAACTGGGTTTCATGGACGACCTCGAAGTCATCTTCAAGGCCCTGCCTGCAACCCGTCAGACCGTATTGTTCTCGGCTACCCTGCCGCAGTCGATCCGTGCCATTGCCGAGCGCCATCTGCGCGATCCGCAACACGTGAAGATCCAGACCAAGACCCAGACCGTTACCGCGATCGAGCAGGCTCACCTGCTGGTTCACGCTGACCAGAAGACTTCTGCCGTTCTCAGCTTGCTGGAAGTGGAAGACTTCGACGCCCTGATCATGTTCGTGCGCACCAAGCAAGCGACCCTGGACCTGGCCAGTGCCCTGGAAGCCAAAGGCTACAAAGCCGCTGCGCTGAACGGTGACATCGCCCAGAACCAGCGTGAGCGCGTCATCGACTCCCTCAAGGATGGCCGTCTGGACATCGTTGTGGCGACCGACGTTGCTGCTCGTGGCCTGGACGTTCCGCGCATCACTCACGTGTTCAACGTTGACATGCCGTACGATCCGGAATCCTACGTTCACCGTATCGGCCGTACCGGCCGTGCCGGTCGCGAAGGTCGTGCGCTGCTGCTGGTGACTCCACGTGAGCGCCGCATGCTGCAAGTGATCGAGCGTGTAACCGGTCAAAAGGTTGCTGAAGTTCGCCTGCCGGACGCTCAAGCCGTTCTGGATGCGCGCATCAAGAAACTGACCAACAGCCTGTCGCCGCTGGTGGCTGAAGCTGAATCGACTCACGGTGATCTGCTCGATCGCCTGACCGCCGACATCGGTTGCAGTCCGCGTGCCCTGGCCGCAGCCCTGCTGCGCAAGGCTACCAACGGTCAAGCGCTGAACCTGGCCGCTATCGAGAAAGAGCGTCCACTGGTGCCGAACAATGCACCGCGTGGCGATCGTCCAGAGCGTTCCGGTGATCGTCCTGAGCGTGGTGACCGCGAGCGTCGTGCTCCGATGCCACTGGGCGAAGGCCGTGCCCGTTGCCGTACCGCGCTGGGTGCGCGTGATGGTATCGCTGCCAAGAACCTGCTGGGCGCCATCCTCAACGAAGGTGGTCTGGCGCGTGAAGCGATCGGTCGCATCCAGGTGCGTGACAGCTTCAGCCTCGTCGAGTTGCCAGAAGATGGTCTTGAGAAGTTGCTGACCAAGCTCAAGGACACTCGCGTTGCCGGTAAGCAGTTGAAGCTGCGTCGCTACCGCGAAGATTGATCCGCTCTCGGGCTGATTGATCGAACATAAAAAATCCCCGACTGGTTCGGGGATTTTTTTTGCCTGCAGTTCAAGCCCGGCTGAAGTGTGCCGGTGGCCCCTTCGCGAGCAAGCCCGCCCCCACAGGCGACCGCGTGACTTTGGAAAGAGTGCGATCAAATGTGGGAGCGGTCATGCTCGAGAAAGTCGCGACGCGGTCTTGCTGTCAGCCGAAGCGATAGATGTCCATGCCCAGTGCACCCATGGTGAACCCCTGATGGGCAATGTTGAACGGTCCTCCCGCGGCACGGGCAAAATACAGCGGCAACAAGTGCTCGTCGCTGGGATGGTTGCGCACGGCATTCGGCGCTTGTTGGCGATAGTCGTGCAGCGCGGCTTCGTCATTTGCGGCGAGTTTGTCGATCATCCATTCGCGAAATGCCAGGGCCCAGGGCTCAACGCTCTCGGGGCCGGCATGCCAGTCCAGTTCCCGCAGATTGTGGGTGATGCTGCCGGAGCCGATCAGCAGCACGCCATGCTCGCGCAGGCTGGCCAGGGCTTGGCCAACGCGGGTTTGCAGGGCCGGGCCGCCACGGGTGGGCAGGGACACTTGCACGATCGGGATGTCCGCCTGAGGATACATCAACGATAAGGGCACCCAGACCCCATGATCGAAGGGGCGCCCGAGGTCAATCCGGGCGGGTAGGTTGCTCGCCTTCAACAGCTCGACAACTTCTGCGGCCAGCTGAGGATTGCCAGGCGCCGGGTATTGCACTTCGAACAGGGCTTTGGGAAAACCGCCGAAATCATGCCAGGTGTCAGGCTGCGGATTGCCGCTGACCAGCAATTCGTTGCTTTCCCAGTGCGCAGAAACAATCACGATGGCTTTTGGCTTCGGCATTTGCGCTGCCAGACGCGCGAGAGCTGGCCCACTGGCACCAGGTTCCAGGGCCAGCATCGGGGAGCCATGGGATATATACAGGCTGGGGAACATGAATGAGCTCCTGAGGGTTAAGATGTCACCATCTTCAGTCAGATCATTGATCTAAATCTAATATAAGTTTTAGGGTGTTTTGATCGAATATTCGGGGTTATTTATGCAGCCGGAGTTTTGGCACAAGAAGTGGGCGTCGAATCAGATCGGCTTTCACCTGCCGCAGGTCAACCCTCATCTGAAGCGGTTCTGGCCAGCGCTAAACCTTGAAGAAGGTGCCCGGGTGTTAGTACCGCTATGTGGTAAAAGCCTGGATTTGCTATGGCTCGCTCACCAAGGTCATGAGGTCTTGGGCGTCGAACTGTCGGAAAAGGCCGTCGAGGAGTTTTTCAGCGAGCATGGCTTTGATCCGGCCGTCAGCGAACAGGGGCCGTTCAAGGTTTATCGGGCAGGTTCGATTGAGCTGTGGTGCGGCGATTTCTTCGAGCTGACGGCCGGTGACGTTGCCGATTGCTCCGCGCTTTATGATCGCGCGGCGTTGATCGCGCTGCCGGCGCCAATGCGAGAGCGCTATGCGGCCCATTTGAAGCGGATACTGCCCAATGAGTCCCATGGCCTGGTGATCACCCTGGACTATGACCAGGCGCAAATGCCCGGGCCGCCATTTGCTGTACTCGATGATGAGGTGCAGCGGTTGCTCGGGGACTCATGGGCGCTGAAGATCCTGGAAGATCAGGATGTGTTGAGCGAAAGCGGGAAGTTTCTGGAGGCGGGTGTCACGCGGCTGGAGGAGCGGGTGTATCGGGTTTCCAGTCAATAATTTGTTTTGCCCGTGCCGTCCTCTTCGCGGGCAAGCCCACTGCAACAGGGGCGGGCGCCGCAGATCTTGTGGACGGCTCGGAACCTGTGGGAGCGGGCTTGCCCGCGAAGAGGCCCGGAAAAACACTGAAGCTTCCAGGCAGACAAAAAAAGGCCCGCATCACTGCGGGCCTTTTCATTTGCACTACGAATCACTTAGCCCCGACGACGAGCCAGTGCGTCGATACGCTCTTCCAGCGGCGGGTGGCTCATGAACATGCGGGCGAACCCTTGTTTGATACCACCGTTGATGCCGAAGGCATTCAGGGTGTCCGGCATGTGCACCGGCAGACCTTGTTCTGCCCGCAAGCGTTGCAGCGCGCCAATCATCGCGGCGGTGCCGGCCAGGTTTGCACCCGCTTCGTCGGCACGGAATTCACGCTTGCGCGAGAACCACATGACGATGGAGCTGGCCAGAATGCCCAAGACCAGTTCGGCGAAGATGGTCGCCACGTAGTAGGCGATACCCTGGCCTTCTTCGTTCTTGAAGATCACCTTGTCGACAAAGTTACCGATGATCCGCGCGAAGAACATCACGAAGGTGTTCACCACGCCCTGGATCAGTGCCAGGGTGACCATGTCGCCATTGGCTACGTGGCCGATTTCGTGGGCCAGCACCGCCTTCACTTCATCTGGCGAGAACCGTTCGAGCAAACCCTGGCTCACGGCAACCAGTGCATCGTTCTTGTTCCAGCCGGTGGCAAAGGCGTTCGCCTCGTAGGCCGGGAAGATCCCGACTTCCGGCATCTTGATCCCGGCTTCGCGGGACAGTTGCTCGACGGTTTGCAGCAGCCATTGTTCGTGACGCGTGCGCGGCTGAGTGATGATCTGGGTGCTGGTGCTCATTTTCGCCATCCACTTGGAGATGAACAGCGAGAACAGGGAACCGGCAAAACCAAAGACCGCACAGAAAATCAGCAGCTGATTGAGGTTGAGATCAACCCCATTGGCCGCCATGAACCCGTTGAAGCCGAAAAGGCTCAGGGTGATGCTGGCAATCAGCACGACCGCCAGGTTAGTGGCCAAAAACAGCAGGATGCGCATCATGGTTGTAGAAATCTCCTTTTGCTAAAGATGTAGCGTACTGCGGGGTATATAAGGTGATGCACCGGGGTATTCAACCGGGTGACTATTTCAAACTGTGTCCTACAGCAACAGTCTAGCTGTTTGAAGGACATTTCCGACGTCGAAGCAGCAGGCGTTTGTAAACCGGTTCACGTCACAGGCCCCGCCGTTGTTGGGCCCGGCGGGAGAGTGCAGCCCCGTCGAGGATAGCGGTGGCGTTAACGGGCAGGACGTGAAGATATGTTGCTGAATCAATCACCGTGCGAGCTGTGCGAGCATCGCACGGTGATAGTAGCTTACTGGCGGTAGGACTTGAGGAAGGTGCCGATACGTCCGATGGCCATGTCCAGGTCGTCGACACGGGGCAGGGTCACGACGCGGAAGTGGTCGGGCCAGGGCCAGTTGAACGCGGTTCCCTGAACCACCAGCAGCTTTTCGGACAGCAGCAGGTCCAGGACGAACTTTTCGTCGTTGTGGATCGGGCACACCTTGGGGTCGATCCGCGGGAAGGCATAGAGTGCTCCCATCGGTTTGACGCAGCTCACGCCGGGAATGTCGTTGAGCAACTCCCAGGTGCGGTTGCGTTGCTCCAGCAAGCGGCCTGGAGGCAGTACCAGGTCGTTGATGCTCTGGTAGCCACCCAGGGCGGTCTGGATCGCATGCTGGCTCGGCACGTTGGCGCACAGGCGCATGTTGGCCAGCATGTCGATGCCTTCGATGTAACTCTGGGCGTGGTGTTTAGGACCGGAGATGGCGATCCACCCGGAACGGAAACCCGCCACGCGATAAGACTTGGACAGACCATTGAACGTCAGGCACAGCAGGTCCGGTGCCAGGGACGCGGTGCAGATGTGCACGGCATCGTCATACAGGATCTTGTCGTAGATTTCGTCGGAGAACACCACCAGATTGTGCTGGCGGGCCAGTTCCAGCATGCCTAGCAGGACTTCTCTCGAGTACACCGCACCGGTCGGGTTGTTCGGGTTGATGATGACCAGAGCCTTGGTGTTCGGGGTGATCTTGGCCTTGATGTCGGCCAGGTCCGGCCACCAGTTGGCTTGTTCGTCGCACAGGTAATGCACCGGGTTGCCGCCCGACAGGCTCACCGCAGCGGTCCACAGCGGGTAGTCAGGAGCCGGCACAAGCACTTCGTCGCCGTTATTGAGCAGGGCCTGCATCGACATCACGATCAGTTCGGAAACGCCGTTGCCCAGGTAGATGTCTTCGATACCGACACCTTCCACCTGTTTTTGCTGGTAGTACTGCATCACCGCCTTGCGCGCACTGAACAGGCCCTTGGAGTCGCTATAGCCCTGTGCGGTCGGCAGGTTGCGGATCACATCCTGGAGGATTTCGTCCGGCGCTTCGAAACCAAAAGGCGCCGGGTTGCCGATATTCAGCTTGAGGATGCGATGGCCTTCCTCTTCCAGGCGTTTGGCGTGCTTGAGCACCGGGCCGCGAATGTCGTAGCAGACGTTGGCGAGCTTGTTCGATTTGCTGACCTGCATGGCGATGTGTTCCCGAAAGTGAACGATCCAGGCGGTGTATAAACTACCGTACTGGGAATTCTGCGTTCTTGCTCAAACCTGGCGCTTGGGCCGCTCGCCCCAAAATCCGTTTGAGTGCGTGTAACGCTGCTGCCAGACTGGCGTCAAATGAGGCGCAATCATACGTGCCGCCCGATCAGTGGAAAAGATACAGATCGGGCTTTTTCAGCCGCCGAGGTGTGATGATGGAAAAGTTGCAAAAAACCCTGGAAGAATGGAAGGCGATGCTCGACCCGGAGCAGTACAACGTGTGCCGCCTCAAAGGCACCGAGCGACCGTTCTCCGGCAAATACAACGCCACGAAAACTGATGGCGTCTACCACTGCATTTGCTGCAATGAAGCGCTGTTCGACTCCAGCACCAAGTTCGATTCCGGCTGCGGCTGGCCGAGCTTCTACGCACCGATCGCCGACAGTGCCATGGTCGAGATCCGTGATGTCAGCCACGGCATGATCCGTACCGAAGTGGTCTGCGCCAAATGCGATGCGCACCTTGGGCATGTGTTTCCCGATGGTCCGCCGCCGACCGGCCTGCGCTACTGCATTAACTCGGTGTGCCTGGATCTCGTCCCCCGCAACTGATCCCGGGTTGTCCGTAAGAGCCGGCTTGCCGGCGATAGCGTCGGCAATTGCGATGCAAGGTTCAAGGGCCTGATCGCTGGCAAGCCAGCTCCTGCGGTTCGGAATTTATGTCGGAAGGAGAGAACGGGGCGATCAATTAAATTGCACGCAATTCAATTGCTCGCTATTTTGTCATTCCTGTCTTCCATTCGGAACCTGCGCCATGAGCGACAATCTGCTGAGCATCCCTTGCACCACCATCAAGGGTGAACAAAAGACCCTGGCGGATTTCGCCGGTAAAGCCGTGTTGGTGGTCAATACCGCCAGCAAGTGCGGTTTCACCCCGCAGTACAAGGGCCTCGAAGAGCTGTGGCAGACCTACAAGGATCAAGGTCTGGTGGTTCTCGGTTTTCCCTGCAATCAGTTCGGCAAACAGGAGCCAGGTAACGAAGGGGCGATTTCCGAATTTTGCGAGTTGAACTACGGGGTCAGTTTCCCGCTGTTCAAAAAGATCGAAGTCAATGGCACCGGCGCTCACCCGCTGTTCGTGCAATTGAAGAAACGCGCACCGGGTCTGTTGGGCTCCCAGGGCATCAAATGGAATTTCACCAAGTTTCTGATCGGCAAGGACGGCCAGTTGGTCAAGCGCTTCGCCCCGGCCACCAAGCCGCAGGACCTGAGCCGCGAGATCGAAGCCCTGCTCAAATGAACAGTTTGTCCATCGACTCCCTGAGCCTGGACAGCCAGCTCTGCTTCAAGCTGTACGCCGCTTCCCGGGCGGTCATCCGTGCCTACAAGCCGATGCTCGATCAGTTGGGCCTGACCTACCCGCAATACCTGGCGATGCTGGTGTTGTGGGAATGGCAGGAGAACGCCCCGCAGCAGCCGACCGTCAAGGCGCTGGGCGAGCGCCTGGCGCTGGACTCTGGCACGCTGACGCCTTTGCTCAAGCGCCTGGAGCTGCTGCACCTGGTGCAACGTCAGCGCTCGGCACGGGATGAGCGTGAAGTGCATCTGAGTCTGTCGCCTGCCGGCCGGGGCCTGCGCGATCAGGTTGGGCCCCTCAAGGCGCGGTTGTTATGCGATAGCGGGGTTGATCTTGATCGACTCAATGACTTGCGCGACGGGCTTGATCACCTGCTGGGTCAGATCAAGGCACTGACTTAGCGGGAATCCACAAATCGAGGAGGGCGGCCAGTTCTTCGCGCCTGAAGGGTTTGGCCAGGTAGTCACTCATGCCCGCCGCACGACAGCGTTCACGCTCTTCGGACATGGCGTTGGCCGTCAGGGCGACAATGGGCAGCTGTGGCCAGCGTCCGCTGTGGCGAATTTGCCGACTGGCCTCGTAGCCATCCATGACTGGCATGTTGCAGTCCATCAGCACCAGATCGAAGTCCCTGAGTTCAAGTTGATCCAGTGCCTCGGCACCGTGGGCGGCAGTGACCACCTCGCAGCCGAGTTTGCCGAGCATACCCTTGGCCACCAGCTGGTTGACCGGATTGTCCTCTACAAGTAGCACGCGTCCACGGGGTTGCGAGTTCAGCGTGTCGAGGCGGGCATCGTTGAGTGTCTCGGTCTGCGGTTGCAAGAGGCGTCGCAAGGCCTGGTACAGCGCGTTGCGCGCCAGAGGCCGTGCCTGCTGCTGCAAGGGCGCCAGAGCGCTGACTTCTTCGATGGGCATGAAATTGCCGTAGGCGGTCACCAGCAGAATCGGTGCGGTAACGGTGGGGCGCAGACTGAACAGGCATTCGGGGCAGTCGGTGATCAGGACATCGAGTTCTACGCCCAGTAGCGGGTCATCAATGGATCGGCGTTGATAGTCGAGTCCCCAGCCAGGCAGCAGGCTGCTCAGCAGTTCACCCAATCCACTGCTGGCGTCGGTGATTGCGATGACCTTGCCCTGCAGCAGGGGTGCAGGTATTACGCGGGTATGGGCGGGTAACGGCAGCTCGGCGCAGAACTGGCTGCCAAAACCCGACTCGGAACTGATCGTCAGGCGCCCTTGCATGGCTTCGCAGAGGTTGTAGGTCAGGGCCAGGCCCAGCCCGGTGCCGCCGAACTGCCGGGTAATGCCGGCGCCGGCCTGGGTGAAGGGCTGGAGTATCTTGACCTGGGCGTCCTGGGGAATTCCGATACCCGTGTCGCAGACTTCGATTCTGACGCCATTTGCAGCGTTTGAAAGGCGCACATCGACGCGACCGAAGCGGGTGAACTTCAGGGCATTGGATAACAGGTTGCTGACAATTTGCCGAACCCGGGTCGGATCGCCGAGTACCAGTGCCGGGAAGCGCGGATCGATCAGGCAGGTCAGCTCGACGCTTGGCGCGGCATTTTGCGAAAGCAGGTTGGCGGTGTCTTCGACCAATGCGCCGAGGTCGAAGGGGATGTGTTCGAGTTCGAGCTGGCCGGCATCGAATTTCGACAAGTCGAGAATATCGTTGAGCAACTCCACCAGAACTTTGCCCGAGTCATGGGCGATGGATAGCTGCTGTTGCTGCTCGGGGTTCAGCGGGCCGTCGAGCGATAGCGCGATCATTCCCAGCAAACCGTTGAGAGGGGTGCGGATTTCGTGGCTCATGTTAGCCACGAATACCGAGCGCGCTTCGGCCATGTCGAGGGCTGTACGGCGGGCGACTTCCAGTTCCTGGTTGGACAGGCTGAGCCGTGCGTTAATGGCCTTGAGTTCGGCAGTGCGGGCCGAGACGATGTTTTCCAGTTGTCCGAGGTACTCGGTCAGGCGGTTTTCGGCGCTGCGCCGCTGCTGGATTTCGGTGGCGATATTGGCGAATTGCTGGTTGGCGACCTTGACCAGCACGCCGATTTCGTCATTGGCGTGCCCCGCGGGGCACTCCAGGGATGTCGGTTGCGTACTGCGCGGGTCGCGACCGCTCAGCTCGTGGATGATGCGTACCAGAGGCTTGGTCAACATGACATAAAACAACGCCAGCAGGATGCCCGACAGCAGCAGGCTGCGGGCGAAACCATTGAGCAGGGTGACTTCGGCCCGGCGCAGAAAGCGGTTGCCGAAGGAGAAGGTGTCCACATCCAGCTGCAGCGTTCCGAGGGCTTCGCTGTTCATGTGATCCAGATAGAGACGGTCTTCGAACTGTCTATGGGCTCCGAACAGGAAGTCGCTGAGCACTCGATAACCGCTTTGCATGCCTTGTCGTTTGACGTTCGCCAGCACGATACCGTTGTCGTCGGTCAGTTTTGCACCAATGATCGCCGGCGAGCGCAACAGCCCTTGGGTCAACTCCCTGGCGAGCTCGGCGTCGATGTTGTAGGCGATGCGTGAGGCCGGGTTGTGGCTGATTTCCAGCAAAGACAGGATTTCCCGGTTGATGGAGGCGTCTTCACTGGCATAATCGATGCCTATTTGCAGCACGCTGAGCAGCGTGCCGAGAATGAAACCAACCAGCACGGTAAGCCGGGCCTGCTTGTATGACAGCCGGTTGGTGAACTTGATATCCATGGGGGGTTGAACCACTTCCGTTTTCTTCGCTGCTCAAGCATAGCCGATCATGCAGGGCGACCGAAGTTCTGGAGAGCCTTGTTCAATCAGGTAAGCCGGTCACCGGACGCTGTGCTTCGTCGCTGTATCGCCATCATTACTGTCAACGTGTCCGAGGAGAAGTCGTGGATTCCCGATTGAATGCTTTTCTTGAGCGCGCCGATGCCGTACTGGCTCGAATCGAGCCGTTGCTGCCCGCGCCTCGCCCCGCTATCGACTGGACGCATTGCCTGGCCGCGCGCTGGCAGCGCGAGGCGCGCAGCGGCTTTCTGCTGCCGCTGCAGGTCAGCCTCGACATGCGCCTGAGCGACCTGATTGGCGTCGATCGTCAGGTGGAGCAACTGGGGCGTAATACCCAACAGTTCCTCGATGGCATGCCGGCCAACCATGCACTGCTCTGGGGTTCACGCGGCACCGGCAAATCTTCGCTGATTCGCGCCTTGCTCGCTGAACACGCCCAGGCCGGTCTGCGCCTGATCGAAATTGAACGCGATCACTTGGCGGACCTGCCACGAATCGTTGAGCAGATCGGCAAATTGCCCCAGCGTTTTGTGCTGTTCTGCGACGACCTGTCGTTCGAATCGGGCGAGGGTGATTATCGAGTGCTCAAAAGCGTGCTCGACGGCTCGCTGGAGCAGGCGCCGGACAATGTTTTGCTGTACGCCACCTCCAACCGTCGGCACCTGGTGCCGGAAAAGGAAAGCGATAACGAAAACTGGAAGCGTGTTGATGGCGAACTGCATCCCAGCGAGGCGGTGGAAGACAAGATCGCCCTGTCGGATCGTTTCGGCCTGTGGTTGTCGTTTTATCCCTTCACCCAGGAACACTTCCTCAATGTGGTCGAGCACTGGGTCGGTCAGTTGGCCAGCAAGGCCGGCCTGCCGTGGCAACGCACCGAAGAGCTGGACGTTCTGGCGGTGCGTTGGGCCACTGGGCGGGGCAATCGCAACGGGCGCTGCGCCTATCAATTTGCCCGTTACTGGGTCGGGCTCAAACTGCTGGAGCACAAGGCATGATCGATTTACAAAAGAGCGGCCAGGGCCTCGAAGGCTACGGCATGCTGCACGCACAGCTTGAATCCTTGTTGGCGGACGAGCGTGATTTCATCGCCAACGCCGCGCAGTTCTCGGCGTTCCTGTTCAACCAGCTTGACGACCTGAACTGGGCCGGTTTTTACCTCAATCGCAATGAAGAACTGGTGTTAGGTCCGTTCCAGGGGCAGATCGCCTGCGTGCGCATTCCGTTCGGTCGCGGGGTATGCGGGACGGCAGCAGCCACCCTGCAGACCCAACGGGTCGAGGATGTGCACGCGTTTCCCGGTCACATCGCCTGTGACAGCGCGTCGAACAGTGAGTTGGTCGTGCCGCTGGTCAAGGACGGCCGACTGATCGGTGTGCTTGACCTCGATAGTCCGAAACTGGCGCGCTTCACCGCCCAAGACCAGGCCGGTATCGAGCAGCTTGCGGCGATTTTCCTGCGTCTGAGCGACTGCTGATCAAGCCAGTCCGGCCTTGGCCAGCAGGCTTGAAGCGTCCACCGCATCAATTTGCTGGGAGTCGAGAAAGCGCTTGGCGTACTGCAAATAAATTTGCGCGTTGATGAACAGTCCGAAGAGTTCAGGATCGATGTGGGCATCACGGCACATGCAGGCCATGATGCCCAGCGCCTCACTCAAGGTCTTGGCCTTCTTGTAGGGGCGATCGGCAGCCGTCAGCGCTTCGAAAATATCGGCTATTGCCATCATTCGCGCCGGCAGGCTCATTTGCTCGCGCCTCAAGCGTTTCGGATAACCGGTGCCGTCCATTTTCTCATGGTGGCCGCCGGCAATTTCCGCGACCGTGCCGAGATGGCCGGGGAAGGGCAGGTGGCTGAGCATCCGAATCGTCTGCACCATGTGGTGATTGATGATGTAGCGCTCCTCGGCCGTCAGGGTGCCGCGCACAACGCTCAGGTTGTACAACTCGCCCCGGTTGTACTTGTAGGCGGGCACGTCGAGTTTGAAGCCCCATGGGTTGTCTTGGGCAATCAGCTCGCTTTGCGCACGCTCGAACAGGTGTTCCGGCTTGTCCGCCAATAGCGGCTCGCTGACGGGCAGAGCCGGGGCGGGTGTTCGTGCCTGTCGCCGGTTTTCTTCCCAGGAAACCCCGAGACGGTCATCCAGGGTGCGGGTCCAGGTACGTTGCGCCAGACTGCGCAAACGTTGCAGGTCTGCCTCTGCCATGGCTTCGCCACCAAGGTTGCAGCGGGCGACGAAGGCGAAATCCTCATCCAGCCCGGCCAGGGTCGCGTTGCGCAGCTCTGTCAGGGGCTTTGCGTCACCGCCCATGGCGACGGCCTGCCAGTAGTCGATCCAGGCATCGCGTTTGAGCACCTCGAAGCGGGTGCGGATTTCGTGGATGCGATCGTTCAGGGTTTCCAGTTTCGTGGCTTTGTCGACCACATATTCCGGGGTGGTGACTTTGCCGCAATCGTGCAGCCAGGCTGCGATGTGCAGCGCCTCCCATTCATCTTCGCCGGGTTGATAGCTTTTGAAGGCAGGCTCCTGGCTGGCAGCTGCGGCGTGGGCGAGCATCAGGGTCAGTTCCGGGACACGCTGGCAATGGCCACCGGTATAGGGGCTTTTCGCGTCGATCGCGCCGGCAAGCAGTTGAATGAAGGCGTCCAGCAATTGTTTTTGCCTGGCTTGCAGGCGTTGACTTTCAATACTGACAGCGGCCGCGCCGGACACCGCCTGGATGAACGCGATGCGATCGGGCCGCAGTTTTTCCTGATCACTCTGATTGCCGCTGTCGGCGAGCAGCAGTACCAGCAAGCCCACGGTTTCGTTATGCCGGTTGTGCAAGCGGATACCGATCAGATGAACCCGGGGGCAGGCCAGTGCCCGGAGCACGGGTTGCAGGTCTGCCGCCTGATCGAAACCGAGACTGGTGACGATATTGTCGGTTTTCGCCAGTTGCAGCATCCAGGCCGGACTCTGCGGGTCTTCAAGCGCGTGGCCTCGAATGTCGTACGACGACAGCTCCTCGGAACTGTTGTTGAGCACCAAGCCGTGGGGCTCCATGCGATCGCCGTCTCCTTCACGAAGGTAAATAAGGCCGGCCTGGGCCTGGGCGATTTTCGCGGTTTCAAATAACACTCGTTCGAGCAGCGGGGCGAAACGGGTTTCGGCGCTCAGGCTGTCGGTGATCTGGAAGAAACTTGCCAGGGTGTCCTTCATCCGCGCCATCGACACACTCAGTTGATCGACTTCGAGGACTGGCGAGCGCCGGGAAACCGGGAAGTTGAAGTCGAAACTGCGAATCGCATCCGCTTCCTGCACCAGTGCACGCAGGGGTTTGACCAGGACTCTTGACGTCAACCAACCCAGAGGCAGGCACAACAGCAATGTTGCCAGGGTAATCAGCGCGCCTTGCCAGCGCATGCGGTAGGCGTCGGCGAGCAACTCATCTTCCGGGACCAGCATTGCCAGTTGCAGCCCGTGGGGGCCGCCCTCCTGCAGGCTGCTGCGGGCCACGATCCATTGTCGACCATAGGCGTTGAGCCGATTGCCCGCCACAGGATTCTTGAGCAGCGCGCCGAGACTGGGGCTCAGGTCCGCCGCCTTGATCAGGCGCGCGGTCTTATCGTCGATGATCAGCCGGGAACTGTCGGGGTAGGCGATGGCATTGCCTTGGGCATCGAACAGCACGATTTCGGTACTGGGGGTCACGACGTGCCTGGCCAGGGTTGCACTGAGCTCGGCCAGGGTCAGGTCGGCGCCCATGACGGTGTTTTCGTCGCTGCGTCGGGCCAGTGTGGTACCAATGTTGTGGGTGGAGAAAAAAATGTAGGGTTCGGTGGTGATCTGATCGTTGTCGCTACGGGCGTGGGTAAACCAGGTGCGACTGCGTGGGTCGTAAGTATCGTTGGGGTTGTCCCGATGGCTGACGAGAGTCAGGTCTTGAGCGAAAAACAACGACTGGGAATGGACCATTCCGGCGTTGTCGTGTTCGATGCTCCAGACCTGATAAGCCGCCGTCTGCGGGGCATCGAGCAGCGCTTTGAGGTCCGGGGTGCGTAGGGGGCGTACCATGAAAAAATCGCCGTTGCCGTAACCTACATACAGCGAGGCCAGGTCAGGATTGTCCTTGAGCGACTGGCTGAACGGTGCGAGCAGCGCCAGGCGTTGTTCCAGGTCAGGGGCATGCCCCGCCGGGTTGACGACAAGCAGGCTCAACAGATGACGAATCGGTTCATAGGTGGCTTGCAGGTCCAGGCGAACGTCCTGCTCGATGCGTTCAAACAGCTTTTCACTGCTCGAAAGAATGATTTGCGTGGTTTGCCGATAGTTGAAAATGCCCAGCACTACCCCGGTCAACAGCAGCAGGAAAGTGAACATCACGCTGATATGGACGTGTAGCGGAAAGCGCCGTGCGTCCGGATGCAGTGGGTTGGGCATTGCAGGTTTCTCCAGGCTGGAAACGCACTGCTGAGCGTTCAAGCATAGTTAAGGCTCTGTCATCGTGCTCTCGGCGTTGTACTCAAGCTGTTGCAGCAATGCCTGTTCCAATTCAAGCAACGCGCGCTCCATGGCTGTTATGCATTGAGCCACCTTTTCACCATGGAAATCCCCATGACAGGCTGTTTCGAGCGCCTCGCAGCGCTCGATTACGCCAGATGCCTGGACGATACGGGCTGCGCCCTTGATCTTGTGGGCGAAGTCGAGCAGTGACTGCTTGTCCTCTGGAAACGTTAAAGCCAGCAGCGATTGCAGATCGAGCCGGTTGCTCTTCACCAACTCGCTCAGCAAGCGCCTGTTCAAGGTCGGGTTACCCCCTGTCAGCAGGTGCAAACCATTGAGACTGAATGGTAGAACGCCATGGCCCGGCTCGATGCCATCGACCCTTTGACTCAAGGCGTTCAGGCTGAGGGGCTTGAACAGGCAGTCATCCATCCCGGCCTGCTTGCAGCGTTGTATTTCCTCTGGCTGCGCATTGGCGGTAAAGCCCAGGATGGTGCAGGGCGGGCGCCGGGCTTGCCGTTCGTGCCGGCGTATGGAGCGAGCCAGTTCGTAGCCGTTCATGACCGGCATGTTGCAATCGGCAATGACCAGATCGAACGACTCGGCTTGCCACGCCTCGAACCCTTCCTGACCATTGACGGCAACCTTGCTTCGGTGGCCGAGGAACTCCAGTTGCTGGCACATGAGCAAGCGATTGGCTGAATGATCGTCCACCACCAGGACATTCAGTGCGCTCCGTGCGGTAGAGATTTGTACTTCGGCCGTATTCGGCACAGGTTGTGCCGGCAATGTTTTGAGCTGCAACGAAACCTCGACTTGAGTGCCGACCCCCGGCTGGCTGCTCAATTGCAAGCTGCCCCCCATCATCTCGCACAGGTTGCGGCTGATCACCAGCCCCAGCCCTGCACCACCCCTGGCCGATTGCGCGGCGTTGTCGGCCTGGGCGAATGGTTCGAACAGACGATGCTGATCCCGTTCGCTGATGCCCATGCCACTGTCCCGGACCTTTAGGCGCATTTGCACCTGATCGGGCTCGTCAACGCAGCTCAGCTCAACAATGACCCGGACTTCGCCCCGTTCGGTGAATTTGATGGCGTTGCTGACCAGATTGGACAGCACTTGCTTGAAGCGCAACGGGTCCAGCATGACATCGATTACGGGGTAGGCCGGATGGAATTCCAGCAGAAGATCCAGGTTTTTCTGTCGAGCCAGGCCATCGAAAATTCGTACTACCGAGGTGACGAGCTCCCCGGGATTGACGCGCTCCGGGCTCAGGCTCAAGTGTCCGGATTCGATCCGGGCAATATCGAGGATGTCGCCAATCAATCCCAGCAGGTCCTTCGCCGAGCTGTACGCAACATCAATGGCCGGTCGATCCGGGTGCTGAAGGTCTATGCGCTTGAGGGTCAATTCGAGCATGCCGATAATCGCGTTCATCGGCGTACGGATTTCATGGCTCATGGTGGCCAGAAAGGTACTCTTGGCACGATTGGCTTCATCGGCACGTTCCTTCGCGCAACGCAGGTCATCGAGCAATTGCCGCCGCTCACTGATGTCGATCCAGCCACCGATAATGCCGCGCACTTCGCCGCTGGAGTCCCGATAGGGAAGAATCCAGTGATAGATCGTCAAGCGCCTGCCATCGATGTGCAGCTCACGGTCGATAATCAGCGGGGTGCCGTTGGCAACAACACGCTGGTAATCGGCCTGAAATTCCCGGGCTTCGAACACATTGCTCATGGCGCCCTGCATGACGCTTTTGCCGATGACGTCCTCGCGTCTGGCGCTAAACGCTTGCAGGTAACTGTCATTGCAACTTTGCAGCAGGCCCTGGCGGTCGCGTACGTAGATTGGATGTGGCGTACCGTTGACCAGCGATCGCATGAACTCGAATTGATCGTTCAATGCGCGCTCGGCGGCCTTGCGCTGTTTGATCTGGCGGCGCATGTAATCGTTCCAGGCCACGGAAAGCAGCAGTAGCACCCCGGCACCGATGACGATCTGATAAAACAACCGATGATAATTTCGCCAGGTGCTGTGGGCGGTCGCTGAATAGCCACGCCAGCGGCTGTTGATGATGCCCAGCTCCTCCGGTGCGATGCTCAGCAAAGCCTTGTCGAGAATGGCGTTCAGGTCCCCGGCTTGCCGGGCTGTCGCCAGGGAGAACGCGGCCTGTTCGGTGCCGATGGTGGTGCTGATCTGCAGTGTGTGTTCGAAGAGCTGCGAGGAAATGAAGTAGTTGGCGATTATCAGGGAGTTCACCGCGCCTTCTGCCTTGCCTTCGGCGAGCATCTCTACTGCGCTGAAACTGTCCGGGGTTTCGATCAGCTTGATGTGGGGGAATTCGCTGCGCAGGTAATCGAGCAGCGGGTTACCTCGGGCTATCGCCAGGCGCTTGCCTTGCAGCTGGGAAAGATTGCTCGGGCTATCCTTTGCTTTTCGGGTCAACAGGACGTAGGAATTTTCCAGAAAGGGGCGAGTAAAATTCAATGTCGCCTGACGTTGTGCACTGGGCAGCAGGGCAGCGATCACGTCGGCCTGGCCGCCCTTGACCTGTTCGATCATCTCATCGTCGTTGCGGCTGCGCCGGATGTCGAAGCGCAGACCGGTGCGTAGCCTGATCAGCTCAAGCAGGTCTGCGGTGACCCCGCGAAAATTACCCTCACTGTCGAAAAAGGTCAGCGGGGCAAAGGCTTCATTGACCACCACGCGCACGACTGGATGTTGCGCCAGCCACTGCTCTTCGCGGTCGGTAAGCTGCAGTTTCTGATCCGTAAGCAGAATATCGCTGCCTGCACTCCAGCGCTTTGCAATGTTTTCTCGTTCAGTCGAGGGGATGGCCATGAGCATCCTGTTGATGATGCCGAGCAGCTCGGGGTTGTTCCTGGTCACGGCGAAGCTGAAGCCATGGGCTTCATGTTTGCCGAAATTGGCCATGCGAATGTTGTTCAGGTACCCCTTGTTGATCATGTAGTGCGTCGAAATGGTGTCGCCCAGGAACACATCCGCCTGATCGAAAGCGACGGCACTGATAGCGTTCTGGTACGACGGATAGGAGGTGATGATCGCCTGGGGGTACATCGCCTTGACTTCCGACAGCGGCAAGTAGTGATAAAGCATGCTCAGGCGTAAACCTGCCAGTCCGTCGGTCAGGGATCTGGTTTCGCCCTCCCGCGTCACCAGTACCGGTTGATCGACGGCGTAGGGTATGGAGAGCGCGAGGTCGGCATTACCGGCTTCGAAGCCATTGGCAGTACCGAGTAAATCGACTTCGCCGCTTTCAAGAGCGGAGATCGCAGCCCCCCGGGACTCGAAGCGCCTGACCTTTATTGGCAGGCCGGTAACGGTGCCCAGGATGCCGGCGTAATCGGCAGTGAACCCTTCGTAGTCATGACCGCTGGTGGTCAGGTCAAAAGGCGGATAATCCTGAGCCGAGGTGCCAAGTACCAGTTCGCGTTTGTCGTTGAGCCATAACCGTTGTGCTTCGCTGAGCTGGACTTGCAGATGTCCGGCGTTTGAGCGGCTGAGCAACGTGTAGTTTTCACTGGTTTGCGCTGCGAGCAGTGAAGTGCTCAGGCACAAACCTGCGGTCATCCTTATCAGATTATCCTTCAAGCGACTGGGCATCCGGCTTCTCACACGAGTGCGTTGCGTTTTGCCATTTCGATCAGCTCAACCAGTGATTGGGCTTTGAGTTTCTGCATGAGTCGCTTTTTATAGGTGCTGACGGTCTTGTTGCTGAGAAACATGCCTTTGGCAATTTCCTTGTTGGAGCGTCCTTGCGCAAAAAGTTGCAATACCATTAGTTCCCGATCGTTTACCGACTTGAATAATTCAAGTTCGGCGCAACGCGCCTCATCACCCCGGGCCGGATTCAACGCTTCACTCGGGAAATAGTTATATCCTGATAATACCGCTTTAATAGCGCTGACCAGTTCGCTGAGTTCTTCCTGTTTGCATACATATCCCGACGCACCTGATTGCATGCAACGAATACCGAACAGGGTCGGACATTGGGCTGTCAATACGAGAGTTCTCAAAGGTGTGTTCATGGCGTTTAAACGGGACAGCACTTCCAGTCCGTCGAGTTTGGGAATGCTGATGTCGAGAATGACCAGGTCAGGCATGCATTCTCTAATCATTTGCATGGCGTCGACACCATTGTCGGTCTCGCCTACGACTTTGTAGTTTTCGTGTTCCAGTAACATTCGAACGGCCAGGCGGATGACAGGATGATCGTCGACAATAAAAACGGAGTTCATATTCAAATCCCATGCGAGCTCAAATAAAGCGCGCACCATAGCTCAGATGGTTGGCAGGACGTATGAACTGGCGAGCCCGTGGTGGCAATATAGGAAAAGTCCTACGCGTGAAAAAGAATGGACCTACGTATCAAATAGATTTTTAAGAAATAATTTGTGCTTTTGGTTGTTTATTCAAAGTTTTCATTTGCAAGTTGTGTTGTGTTTTTTTTCGGATTTTAATGCGTTGTTTTTATACAGGCGTCAAGGCCAGCAGACTTCTGAACTCCGCTTGTTCCAGGGGTTTCATCAGATAGCCCAGTAATGGCAGCTGATGTTCGACGGCTGTTCTTTTGAGTCCGTCCAATTCAGCGCTCGTCAGACTACTCAACAAGATGGCCTGTCTGATCATTCCTTGCTGGCTGGCGTATCGGACCAGGTCGAGTCCGGAAAGCCCGGGCAGGCATTGGTCGCATAAAAGAATATCGAAGGGTTGTGCCGCCCTGGACATTTGTTGCATCGCCGCATGGGCGCTGTCGGTGGATGTCAGTTGGGTGAAGCCATAACTTTCCAGAAGATATCCAGTGACTCTGAGCTGGAATGGATGGTCTTCCACCAGCAAGATACGCAGATCGTTTTCGGTCATGAGAACTCACTTCATCTGGCGAACAGAGGGAGGGTGATTGTTTCGTGTGAGAAGCGCACGGGCGATCAGTTCGCTCTACAGGGTATGTAGGACGATTCGGTAAACCTTGAGTGCATTTGGTTTTGGGGAAGGAGATCAGCCAGATCTGACGGCGAAATGGCTGATCAGTCGACACTCGTCAGTGACTTGAGCGGCCGGTCATTTCCAGCGCCATGTCACTGGCGTAGCTGTCGGTCATGCCGGCGATGAAATCGATCATGCGCAGGAACGATGTGTGCAACGAGCCGTGGGGATCGGGCGCATTGTTGCCCAACAGATCGAGGACGCGGCGGCTTTTGAACGAAGGCGTGCGACCGTTGTGTTGTTCCAGCGCGGCTCCGCAGAACGCGTTGAGGAGGATTTCCAGGGTGGTGTAGGCGCCTATTTCGTGCAGGGTCTTGCGCTTGTCCTGGAAGATTTTTTTACGAGCCATGTCCTTGGCATTGAGCACACAACGCTTGGCGGGGCCGTGCATGTGCTCTACCAGATCGCCGGGCAACGTACCGGCCAGCAGCGCCTGTTGTTGCTCGACGAAGGCGCGGGCCGCGGCATTGGTCAGGTGTTCAATGGCCTTGCCACGCAGGATCGCCAGCTTTCGACGGCGTGAATCGTTGGGGCCGAGCTGGCGATAGGTTTCCGGCAGATCGTCACCGACCAGGTTGAGCAGCAGGGACTCGACTTCAGCGTATTCCAGCAGCTCCATTTCCAGGCCATCTTCGAGGTCGATCAGCGCGTAGCAGATGTCATCGGCGGCTTCCATCAGGTACACCAGTGGATGACGCGCCCAGCGTTGATCCTCCAGCTGCGGCAGACCGAGCTTGTGGGCGATCTGCTCCAGCAGCGGCAGCTCGCTCTGGTAGCAACCGAATTTGTGTTTCTTGTAGCCCAGGGAGTCGGCGTGCTTCGCCGTCCACGGGTATTTCAGGTAGGTACCCAGGGTCGCATAGGTCAGCCGGCTACCGCCGTCGAACTGGTGGTATTCAAGCTGGGTGAGTACCCGAAAGCCTTGTGCATTGCCTTCGAAGTTCAGGAAGTCATTGCGCTCGGTTTCGCTCATCGCATCCAGCCAGCCACGACCGGCGGCTTGCTGGAACCAGTGACGAATAGCATCTTCACCGGAGTGGCCAAAAGGTGGATTGCCGATGTCATGGGCCAGGCAGGCCGATTGCACCACCATTCCCAGGTCGCTGGGCTCGCACCAGTCGGGCAGAGAGCTGCGGATGGTTTCACCGACCCGCATGCCCAGGGAGCGGCCCACGCAGCTGACTTCCAGCGAATGGGTCAGGCGCGTGTGTATGTGATCGTTGCTGGAGACCGGATGCACTTGGGTCTTGCGCCCGAGGCGGCGAAACGCCCCCGAGAAAATGATGCGGTCATGATCTTTGTGAAAAGGACTGCGGCCCAGTTCTTCAGGGCTGTGCAGAGGCTTTCCGAGGCGTTCGCGGGTAAGCAGGGTGTGCCAATCCAAGGCTGGTTCTCTCCGTCCGGTGACTGATGGCCTAGCTTCCCGTTTCGCGACGGCACCTGCAAGCGCAACGGTAACCGGCCAGCGTCGAGGCGATGAGCCGCAGATTTGTGCCTGCCGCCCGGGCATGTACACCGCAATGCCCCCCTCGGCAGAAGGAGGCATCTGGCAGCCATGGTAGAAAAGCAGGTCGAACCTGCTGGTCAGTTTCTGTGCGAAGAACCTTGCATCACCAGTTTGATCAGCGGCCCAAGGGTATTGCCCAGGCGAACCAGACGGCTCAGGGTGCTGATGCCGCCAGCGTTTTTTGCCCCCTTGCCGGTCAGGAATCCCAGCAAAGTGACGGCGGCCACGCCCCAGAGTGGCGCGTGCTTGATGCCGAAACCCTCCTGCAGGTTGTGCGTCATCCCGCGCATGCGTTGCAGCGGCTCCAGCAGTTGCCGGGATTCATGGCGGATTTCCTGGCGATGCATTTCCATGCGCAGGCGGATCAGTGTCTTGCGCATTTCTGCGCGCGTGCTGTTGCGTGGCAGTTCTGGCAGGTTCATGGCAGCAGGCGCTCCCGATCGTTGGCCAGCTCTTCGAGCGTGCCATGGAAGGGTGAGGATTCATCGTAAATCGCAGCTCGCAAGCGAATTGCACAGAAGATCGCGGCGAGCGCATAAAACACGCAGAGGCCGATGATGGCGGGCAGGCGATACGTGTCCCAGAACAGGATCATTACCAGTCCCGACAACCCCACCAGCAATAGCAGCGCGAACACCAGCGCGAGCCCCGCAAACAGCAACAGGCTTACCGTGCGGGCCTTTTGCTCTTGCAGTTCGATACCGAACAGTTCGACATGACTGTGCAGCAATCCCAGGAAAGCGGCACCCAGGCGCCGCGATGATGCGCTTGTACCCGTCACGGACGGGCCGGATTCACCGATTGCCATATCAGCGCCGGCTGGCCAGCAGGCCGATCAGGAAACCCACACCGGCCGCGATCCCGACCGATTGCCATGGATTGGCTTGAACATAGTCTTCGGTTGCGGTAACGGCAGCCTGGCCGCGCTCGCGCAGGGAGTCTTCAGTCAATTTCAAGGTTTCGCGGGCGCGCAGCAGACTGTCGTGGATCTGCTCGCGCAACTCATCAGCCTGATCACCGGCCAGGGTGGCGGTGTGCTCCAGCAGGCGTTCGGTGTCGCTGACCAGAGTCTGGAAGTCGTTCATCAGGATTTCTTGAGCAGTCTTTGCCTTGATGCTGGCCATGTGGGATCTCCATAGGTGGCTTTCTGAATCGTTCGAGTATGAGCCTTGAATGAAGGTTCAGTACAAATGACTGGTACAACTTTTGCTATCTCGTGGTGCGCCAGCTACGCCGTTGCGCTATTGCCGGGCATGCTTTGAGTAAAACCGTAGTACCGGAATCCGAATACGGACACCCGTGCGGGCCATGTTTTGTCCGGACAGCATATGTGCGCCAAATCGGTTCAACCGGTTGAACCTCCTGATTGCGTGAGGCCGCAACATGGTGCATGGAGCGCTGCCGCGAACTGCTTTGGTGCTTTTTTTCAGCCTTGAGGTCTGCCAACCGATGGAAAACCTGCAAAGTGCTGTGGACAGTCTGGTCCATAGTTCCAACACACTGTTCATTCTGATCGGTGCGGTCATGGTGCTCGCCATGCACGCCGGTTTCGCCTTTCTGGAAGTCGGAACGGTTCGGCAAAAAAACCAGGTCAACGCGCTGTCGAAAATCCTCAGCGATTTTGCCGTTTCGACCCTGGCCTATTTCTTTATAGGCTATTGGATTTCATATGGTGTGACTTTCATGCAACCGGCCGCTGTGCTCAATGCCGACCATGGCTATGGGCTGGTGAAGTTTTTCTTTCTGCTGACCTTTGCCGCGGCAATACCGGCGATCATTTCCGGGGGCATTGCCGAGCGCGCCCGATTTGTCCCGCAGCTGTGCGCAACGGTGCTGATCGTGGCTTTCATCTATCCATTCTTCGAGGGCATGGTCTGGAACGGCAACTTCGGCTTGCAAGCCTGGTTGCTTGAACGCTTCGGTGCCGGCTTTCATGACTTTGCAGGTTCCGTGGTGGTCCATGCCATGGGCGGCTGGCTGGCACTGGCGGCGGTGTTGTTGCTTGGGCCGCGCAATGGCCGTTATCGCGACGGCCGCCTGGTTGCATTCGCCCCCTCGAGCATTCCGTTTCTGGCGCTGGGTTCGTGGATTCTCATCGTCGGCTGGTTCGGCTTCAACGTGATGAGTGCGCAGACTCTGCAAGGCGTCAGCGGGCTGGTGGCGGTCAATTCGCTGATGGCCATGGTCGGCGGGACGATGGCTGCATTGATCGTCGGTCGTAATGACCCCGGCTTTCTGCATAACGGTCCATTGGCAGGGCTGGTGGCGATTTGTGCCGGCTCGGACCTGATGCACCCGGTGGGTGCGCTGGTCACAGGGGCCATCGCCGGGGCACTGTTTGTCTGGTGCTTTACCGCCGCCCAGGGCAAATGGCACATCGACGATGTACTGGGTGTGTGGCCGTTGCATGGTCTGTGTGGCGCGTGGGGCGGCATAGCCTGCGGGATTTTCGGCCAGAGTGCCTTGGGCGGCCTGGGCGGGGTCAGCCTGATCAGTCAGTTGCTGGGCACTGTACTTGGCGTGAGCGTGGCGCTGGCCGGTGGCTTTGCGGTGTATGGCGTGATCAAGGCGTTGCATGGGTTACGCCTGAGTCAGGAAGAGGAGTATTACGGCGCGGACCTGTCGATTCACAAGATCGGCGCCGTGAGTCAGGATTGAGTCAGGTCTCTTCATCTGTGGCGCCCGGATAGAAGCCATGCAGCAGGCGATAGCGGTCGCGTCGCACCTGATCGACATGAACTTGCACCTGCTGGTCGGACAGACCCAACAGGATCAATGCCTGGGAGGCGAGCATCAGGCTGGACTCCAGCAATTCAGGCACGACTTCGCTGGCGCCGGCCTCCTTGAGTTCGGCCTGGCGACTGTCATCACGGGTGCGCACAAGGATCGGTACGGTCGAATGGCAACGGCGTGCCTGCTTGAGTATCAGCAGCGCCACATCCGTGCGGTCGACAGCGATTACCAGCAACTTTGCCCTCTCAAGTCCTGCGGCAATCAGCAATTCACGACGTCGGGAGTCGCCGTAATGCACGCATTTTTCAGCGACCGCGGCTTCCTGAATTCGCACGGGATCATTGTCCAGAGCAATGTAGGGTTGCCGGGCATGGTTGAGCAAACGGCCGATTGCTTGACCGACGCGGCCATAGCCACAGATCACCACATGGTTGTGCAGGCCGGCACTGAGTGCGCTGATTTCCTCGAGTTTGGTTTCTTCGCTGGATTTATGGTGCAGGCGAGCGGCGATATGTGGAGCTGCGCGCAGTAGCAACGGAGTCAACAACATCGAGCAGAATGTCGCAGACAGCAACGGGCCACCGAGGTCGCCGAGCATCAATTTGTGCAGCTGCATCTGCGCCATCAAGGCGAAACAGAACTCTCCACCCTGGGCCAAGGCCAGGCCGCTGCGCCACGCGGTTTCACTGTCGCTGCCGCGCCACTTGAGCAATAGCGCAACCACGCAGCCCTTGATCAACATCAAGCCCAGAGTCAGGGCGAGAATCAGCAGGCCTTGGCTGGTAAACAGCTGCAAGTCGATCAACATGCCGATACTGACGAAGAACAACCCAAGCAAGATGTCGCGGAACGGTCGCAGGTCAGCTTCGATCTGATGGCGGTAATGACTTTCACCCAACAACATGCCGGCAAGAAATGCCCCCAGGGCCGCAGACAGGCCGAGCAAGTGAGTCAGGGAGGCTGTCAACAGCACAATCACCAATGCCAGCAACACAAACAGTTCTGGTGAGCGGGCTGCCGCCACTTCATGGAACAGGCGCGGAAGCAACCAGCGGCTGGCCAGCAGCAGGCCGACGAACAGCACGACGGTTTTGCCCAGGGTCAGTGGCAGCGCCCAATACCAGAGCTGCTCGCTACTGCCGGCGAACACCGGGACCAGGGTCAGCAACAGCACCGCCATGATGTCCTGAAACAACAGTACAGCGATGGCATTCTGGCCATGGCTGCTGAAGATTTCGCCGAGGCTGCCCAGTTCCTTGCTGACAATGGCGGTAGAGGACAGCGCCAGGCCGGCGCCGAGCAGCATGGCAGGTGTGGAAGGAATGCCGAGCAACATCAGTAATCCGCCCAGCACAAGCGCCGAGACCAGCATCTGCAGGCTGCCAAGACCCAACACCAGCCGGCGCATTGCGAGCATTTTCGACAGGGAAAACTCCAGTCCGAGCGAGAACAACAGAAACACTACGCCCAGCTCTGCGAGGTCCGGCAGCTCTTCGCTTCTATTGACCCAGTTGAAGGCGGCCGGCCCGATCAGCATCCCCACGCATAGATAGCCCAGTACCGGTGGCAGTCGAAGCCGCTGGAACAGGGCGATGACCACCAGGGAAGAGGCAAAGATGATCAATAGATTGCTGAACACTAATCACCCCGGTGAATAAGTCTGCTCTACAAGCGTAGAGGCAAATAAACCCTGAGCATCCGGTAAATGACGGCAGTGGCAACTGATGTGCGTCAGGATATCTCTGTTCGCCCCGACCCTTTGATGGTGGCGCAGGGAGTATTCAACCGCTCGACGGTTTTTCGGGGCAGGCCTAGAATAGTCACTCAATTTTCTGGTTGAGCGCTCATGCTTCCTGAATGTCAGTTGTTCGGCACCCTTGGTTGCCATCTGTGTGAAGTCGCCGAAGCCATGCTGATGGAGTTCGTCGAGCGCGGCCTGCTGGTGGAACTGGTGGATATCGCTGACGACGAAACCTGGTTCGAGGCTTACAGCTTGCGCATTCCTGTGCTGCGACGGGTTGATACCGGTGCAGAGCTGGGCTGGCCGTTCAGTGCCGATGAACTGGTGGCGTTCCTGCTCTGAGCAATGCGCTGGCGGTGCTCCCGTCTGTCGAACTTTATGATCGATACCCTTGGCTTAACCGGTGTTGTTCGGATACTGTATGTGCATACAGTTATTCGCAATACCCGGTTTGCGGCTCCTGATCGTCAGGAATGCGCAGGCAAGGCCGGGCGAGAGAGGGATCAGTCGTGGTCAATGTCGAACAGTTGAAGAACAGCGTGAACCGGATGTCTGCGGACGTGGTCAGCGAGGCGGTCCATGAGTTGCGTCTGGATGGCCTGGTGACCGAGGGTAAGACGCCCTTCAACAAAACCCATTTCAATACCTGCTTCGCAGAGATCGAGGCCCTGTTTCAGCGGGCTGGCTATCACCGGCAACTGGACGTCGTGGGCTATCAGGGTCTGTTGTATGCATTGTACGACCCGGCTCGCTGGGAAGCGGTCGATGTGTTGCGCTGGCTCAAGGAATACACCGAAGCGGCGGCGCGCACGCAGATTTCGGCCTGAGGATTATCTTCTAGGCTCGTTCACGCCGCTGCTGGATAATGGCGCTCAGCATTGAGGGTTAGAGCGTCGTATGTCCACTTCATCATTTTGCGCGGCAAAGAGTCAGGCCAGCACGTTGTATTTGCCACCGGGGCCTTGGTTGACCGTTCTCGAATGCCTGTGCGAGCACTTCAGCGCCATTGGCCGTGAACAGTGGCTGGATAGAATCGCTCGTGGTCGTGTCCTCGATGGGCACGGCCAGCCGATCGCCCTGGATCTCGCCTACAAGGAAGGTTTGCGGATTCACTATTTTCGCGAAGTGCCGGACGAAAAACCGATCCCGGTGATCGAGTCGATTCTGTATGCGGACGAGCACCTGGTGGTGGCCGACAAGCCGCATTTCCTTCCGGTGACACCGGCAGGTGAATACGTTGAACAGACTCTGCTAAGACGCTTGATCCGTCGATTGGACAACCCGCATCTGGTACCGCTGCATCGCATTGACCGGCACACCGCAGGCCTGGTGCTGTTTTCCGCCAACCCCCAGAGTCGTTCGGCTTATCAGTCGTTGTTCCCGACCCGGCAGATCGAAAAACGCTATGAGGCCATCGCCCGGGCCTTGCCTCAACACTCGTTTCCGCTGGTTCACAAAAGCCGCCTCATCGATGGCGAGCCTTTCTTCCGCATGCAGGAAGGTCCGGGTGCGAGCAACACCGAGACGGCTGTCGAGGTCAAGGAAACGCACGGAGATCTGTGGCGCTATGGGCTTTACCCGGTGACGGGCAAGAAGCATCAGCTGCGGGTGCACATGTCGGCATTGGGAGCCGGTATCTGCAACGATCCGTTTTACCCCGAGGTACTCAAGGATGCAGAAGATGACTACGCCAATCCTTTGAAGCTGCTGGCCCAGGGGCTGAAGTTTATCGACCCGGTGACAGGTCAGGAAAGGCAGTTCGAGAGCGAAATCACCTTGCAATGGTGATCATCAACCCTGGACGATCTGCTTTCTCCAGCCATGAAAAAGCCCGCATTCAGCGGGCTTTTCTGTATCCGGCGTCTCGTAGGAATTACAGCTCCTTAACGGTACGAACCTGATCCTTGTTGATGCGCGTCTGCTTGCCATCGAGCTGTTCGAACTCGTAGAAACCGGAATCCTGGTCGAAGTCCGGGGTGTCGACTGCCTGGATTTCGCGACCGTCATTCAAGGTGATCACTGTTGGCGATGCGCAACCGGCGAGGGTGGCGAGGCCCAGTGCAAGCATGAAAGTGGCGAGGGTCCGTTGTGTCATGAGTGTGTCTCCGAATATGAATTCTTTGGTTACTGAACTTGAGACGTATACAGCGCCAGCAAGTTCCTTGGGTATCAGTTTGACACAGTGTGGTGAGTGCTCAACAGCTGCGGCGTGTTGAGGTTGGCCAGGCGAGGATCATTGTCAGGGCATGTCAAGGCGGTCGCACCGAGCTTGCGCATCAGTCGGCCGGGGCTGCGCTCACCCTCGTTCCAGGCTTTGTCGAACTCAGCCCGCAGCGCTACAGGTATCACACACAGCAGCGGCTCCCAGTGTTCGTCATGGCGAAGCATCAACGGCTGGTCCGGGTGTTGGCCGGCGGATTCGCGCATGCTGGTCAGCAGGGCCGCATCGACGCGCGGTACATCGCAAGGCAGCACCAGCAGATGGGGATGACGCGCGGCTTTGAGGCCCGCGCGAATACCGGCCAGCGGCCCCGGAAAGTCACCTTCATCGTCATGGACCAACTGATCGGCATAGGCTGCGTACCGCTGCGGGTTTCGGTTGCAGGAAATGATCAGGTCGTCCGTCAGAGGGCGGGTCTGACGATGCAGATGTGCAATCAGCGGTTCGCCCTGCCAGTCCAGTAGCCCCTTGTCCTGGCCGCCCATGCGTTGGCCACGACCGCCCGCCAGGAGCAAAATGGAGCAAGTCAATAAATTCGTACGGGTGGTCATTGCAAGTCTCCACGCAGGCGGCGAAAAAACGGGGCGCTGTGATATAACACCGGGCTGTTTCTCCTACAACTGGACGAGCCTATGAAAGCCAAGGCTGATGTACCTTTCGCACCGCTCAACATCGCGGTGCTGACTGTCAGTGATACCCGCACACTGGAAACCGATACCTCGGGCCAGGTCTTTGTCGATCGGCTGGTCGCTGCCGGTCATAACCTGGCTGCCCGGGTGATACTCAAAGATGACCTGTACAAGATCCGTGCGCAAGTTGCCACCTGGATCGCCGATGATGTTGTGCAAGTGGTGTTGATCACCGGTGGCACCGGCTTTACCGGGCGTGACAGCACACCGGAAGCGGTCAGTTGCCTGCTGGACAAGCAGGTCGATGGCTTTGGCGAGCTGTTCCGCCAGATATCGGTGGCGGACATCGGCACCTCGACCGTTCAGTCGCGAGCATTGGCTGGCCTGGCCAATGGCACGCTGGTGTGCTGCCTGCCGGGGTCGACCAATGCAGTACGCACCGGTTGGGACGGCATACTTGCCGAACAGCTGGATGCGCGGCATCGCCCATGCAATTTCGTACCGCACTTGAAGCAGGCGTCAGCCTGTGAATCCCGTGGGTAAGCCAGGCAAGACCGGCAGCCTGATGCCGGTCGAGGTGGCCTTGGCACGCTTGCTCGAAATGGCCGATGACACGCCAATTGTCGAGCGTGAGCATTTGCCGTTGGCTCAGGTTCAAGGACGTGTGCTGGCGCAAGACCTGGTGTCGACGCTTGATCTGCCGCCGTGGCCCAACAGCGCCATGGATGGTTACGCCTTGCGCACGGCCGACTGGGCTGGCGAGCCACTGGTGGTCAGTCAGAAGATCTTTGCCGGGCAGGCTCCCGACCCCTTGCAGCCCGGAACCTGCGCGCGAATCTTCACCGGTGCACCGGTTCCCGCCGGTGCCGACTGCGTCGAGATGCAGGAAAACGCCGAGGTCCAGGCGGATCAGCGAGTGCGTTTCATCCAGGCCATGAAACCGGGCCAGAACATTCGCCCCCAAGGCCAGGAAACTACCGTCGGTGAGCTGGTGCTGCCGGCTGGCACGCGTCTGGGGCCCATAGAGCAGGGGTTGGCCGCTTCCCTGGGATGTGCCGGGCTGGAAGTGGTTCGCAAAGTGCGCGTTGCGGTGTTGTCCACCGGAGATGAATTGATCGAACCGGGACAGGCGTTGGGGTCTGGGCAGATTTACAACAGCAATCGAGTGTTGCTCTGCAGTTGGTTGCAGCGCCTGGGTTGTGAAGTCGTCGATGCGGGAATTCTTCCGGACGATCTGCAAACCACCCGTACCCGACTGGGTGAATTGCAGGACGTCGACCTGATTCTCTCGACCGGTGGCGTATCGGTAGGTGAGGCGGATTTTCTCGGCATCGCCTTGCGCGAGGAGGGGGAGTTGTCTCTGTGGAAGCTTGCCATCAAACCGGGGAAACCACTGACATTCGGGCATTTTCGTGGCGTACCGGTGATTGGGTTGCCGGGCAATCCGGCATCGACGCTAGTGACTTTTGCCTTGTTGGCCAGACCCTATCTCCTGCGCCGCCAAGGCGTAAACGACACCGAACCGCTCAAGGTGCGAGTGCCGGCAGGCTTTGACTGGCCGATTCCCGGCAATCGACGGGAGTATTTACGCGGGCGCATGGAAAACGGTCAGGCAATCATCTACAAAAACCAGAGCTCCGGCGTACTGCGCAGTGCCGCCTGGGCGGACGGTCTGGTTGAAGTACTTGAGGATCGCACGCTGGTGCAGGGCGATATCGTCAACTTCATTCCACTGAGTGAAGTCCTCAACTGATGGTGGCCGCCGCCTTTTCACGCAAGCCCGGTGATTGAACCGGGTTTAGCGTTTCTGGTCGCTCAATGACTCAGGATCAATGAAATGATCTGCTCGAATCGGCTATTGGCGATCCAGCCAAGGAGCCCGAGAACAACGGCGGTTCCGCCAGCGGAATAGGCCAGCCTGTATTTGATTGACTTGACGTCATCATGGAACTCATCCACATCTCTGGATATGTATCTGAGTCGAGTTTCCAGTTCAACGATGCGAGGCTCCAGCGCTGTTTCTTCGGTGGCTTTCCCATTGTTGCCGGGCTGGTCGTGATGGTCGGGGCGTTTTTCTGCAGGTGTTAAAACTTGCATCACCGGTGACCTGTTGGTTTGGTTTTGCATTGCACATCCTTGTATTGATTTTGCTGATGACTAAAACCTTGGGACCAAAGTGTACTAATCCCGATTTTTGGTCAATTGAGCCGATTCCTCACGTTTTGTAAGAAAAATCTCGACATCCATATTTCCACATTTGCCCAAATGCAAATTATTGGTTTTTTTTGCAACTTTTATAGGGCGCTTCGTGGTCAACATTCTCCGGATGCCCTTCAAACCGGGAGCGACAATGATGAGCGAGCGCAAGGCCTTATTGATTCTGCATGGCAAGCAGGCGCTCAACGACGCGGTTCGTGAGGCGGTCGAAAGCAAGCGTGAGCAAGGTTGGGAGGTGGCCGTTCGATTGACCTGGGAGGCCGGGGACGCGCAAAGGCTGGTCGAGGAGGCCTTGGCTGGCGGATATCGACAGATCATTGCCGGTGGCGGTGATGGCACTCTGCGCGATATCGCCGAGGCCATGGCGTCGCAATCGACCAAGGCCAGCCTGGTGCTGATGCCTCTGGGCACTGCCAATGATTTCGCGCGCGCAGCGGGGGTGCCCCTGGAGCCCGATCAGGCCCTGGAACTTATGGACACCGCGCCCACTGCCATCGACCTTGGGGAGGTGGGCGGGCAGATCTTCCTGAACATGGCCACAGGTGGTTTTGGCAGTCTGGTCACGGCGAACACTTCCGAAGACTTGAAGAAAGTCCTCGGCGGCGCGGCCTATCTGTTTACCGGTCTTTCACGCTTCGCTGAGTTGCATGCCGCTTATGGTGAGCTGCAGGGGCCGGATTTCCACTGGAGCGGCGATCTGCTCGCACTCGGCATCGGCAACGGGCGTCAGGCTGGCGGAGGGCGGGTGTTGTGCCCGCAGGCGCTGGTGGATGACGGGTTGCTCGATATCAGTATCCTGCCTGCGCCGCAGGAAGTCGTCGGCACCTTGAAAAATCTGCTTTCCGAAGGTTTTGGCATCGACAGCATGTTTGTACGCGCCCGGTTGCCATGGGTTGAAATCAAGGTGTCGGAGGGGCTTTTCATCAATCTTGATGGCGAACCGCTGGAGGGCGACAGCCTGAGGTTTGCGGTGCGGCCGGCGGCGCTGCTCGTGCATCTGCCCGAGCGCTCGCCGTTGTTGAGTACGGGTGAGGCCGACTAGTCGTCCAGACTGATGATCTGTTCGCGTACTGCGAAAAGTACCAACCCGGCGACATCGAAAATCTGCAGGCGCTTCATGATCTGTGAACGGTGGGTTTCGACGGTCTTGACGCTCAGGTACAGGCCGCTGGCGATTTCCCGGGTGGATTTGCCGCGGACAATCAGGCGCAGGATTTCCAGCTGGCGCGCCGTCAGATTGTGCGAGTCGGCGGCCTGCGGCGGGTGTTTCTGATTGCGGATCAACGCCTGATTGATGACGGTATGGGCGATGGCCGGGCTCAGATAGCGCTCGTTGTTGCGCAGGGCCTCCAGCGCGTGCTCGAGTTCGGTGGCCGTCGTGTCCTTCAACAGGTAGCCATGGGCTCCGGACTCCAGTGCCTGCATGATGATCGCGGGATCGGTATGCATCGAAAGGATCAGCACCTTGCTCTGCGGGCAGATTCGTTTGAGCTGTAGCAGTGCTTCAAGGCCACCGGTCTGGCGCATGGAGATATCCAGCAGCACGATATCCGGGGACAACTGTTCGACCATTTCGAGCAGTTGCGCGCCGTCATTGGCTTCGCCGATGACCGCATATCCGGGAAGATCCATTACCAGGGCACGCATGCCAGCCCTGATCAGCGAGTGGTCATCCACCAGAAGTAAATTACAAGTCAATGCATAACCTTATTCGGACTGGCCCGTTCGAGCGCACGAGGCGCCCAGGGAAATAGAGCTTCGATCTGAGTGCCTTTGCCGGGCTCGCTGATAACGGTCAGCGTGCCGCCCAGTTGATCAATCCTTTCCGTCATCCCGGCCATCCCGCGTTGTCCCTCACGGCCTGGGTCGATGGCAGGTGCAAAGCCTCGACCATCGTCGCTGATTTGTAACTTCAGGCCTTGTGGCAGGCGCTGCAGACAGACCAGCAGGTTTTTCGCCTCGGCGTGTCGCAGGATATTGGTAACCGCTTCCTGGGTGATTCGGAAAGCAGCGACGGCCATTTCTTCCGGTATACCGGTCAAGCGCTGCTGGCACTCCAGACTCCAGTGCACTGGCGTATTGGCCAGGGTCTTGAGCAGATGTGCGCGCAGACTGGCTTCCAGGCCCAGGCTGGCCAACTGGCGGGGATTGAGAATGGCCGATACATCGCGAACTTTGGCCAGTGTTTCCTCCAGCGTCTCGCACAGAAGCGAGCATTGCCCCTGAAGGTCCTCGGGCATCCGGCGTTTGAGCCATTCGCTTTGCAGCTTTGCCGCTGTCAGTAGTTGGCCAATATCGTCATGCAGTTCGCGGCTCAATCGGTGACGTTCGCTTTCCTGAACTTGCAGCAGCCGGTCGGCCAGTTCTTGCGGCTCAAACTTGATGGACTTGCGCGAAAGCAGGTATTGCACCCAGACACCGCCCAAGGCGGCAATGTCGAGCGACAGAAGCCCGAGGGGCAACTGCAATGACCGAATGTAGATCAGCAGGCTGCCGAGGCTCGAACAGATGCATAGAAAAAGCGTGAGCCTGCACGCATTTTCCCGGCTGGGCGGCCGCAGGGTTATTGACTTGAGGCTGGCGTGCATAGCGGTTGGAGCCATTGGGTGTTCGCTGACGGGCAGACCGGTCATGCTGATTGACGGTCTCTGTTTTTGTTAGGTGGAGCGTCGACTTCAACGGGGCACACTTTCTCGGCAGCAAATCAGCCATGAGCCTGGTTTGGGCTGTGCTGGCCTGAATTCACACTGCTAATAATTGGCGTCAACTAATAAGCGCCATAATAGCACTTAAGATACCGTCGGTCGCGGTGGGATAGTTGTTCAGATAGTCTGGCTTTTGGCTGGCCTGGATGCCGGTTCCAAAATGGAACGCATGACTGTGTGATGAGCTGGTTGGCTATTTGCGGTCTTTAGTAGTTGCTGCCAGGCAGAACCCTGGACGTTGATGGACACGCAACTACCGAAAGTAATAGTTGTTTGTTCACACATGTCGTTCATGGATATGAAGTATCCAATTGCGACATGTTCGAACGCGAATTTCATAGCAATTGCGACGTCCCGGATACACAACCATGGCGTAGCCGGGTTTGTTCAGGCGTGCAGTTCCGAGTAGGAAACGAGGGCGAGCGGTCTGGTGTTGACCGGTTGAAACCCGCTTTGTCCCACCTGAACGGCAAACGCTTCGATCAGGGTCACCTGTTCACTGTCGTCCAGACTCAACTGGCCAGTGGTCTGGTCAATGAGTTCGAGCTGCCAGGCAATCAGGGTCAGGCAGTCTTTCAGGGCGCTCAGCGCTTCGTCATGCAGGTTAATGTGATTCTGGGCGTGGTTGAGCAGGTCATGGATGTGCAGGGAAAACTCCGAAACGGCTGCCAACGCCAAGGCATCAGCCTTGTTGGCCAGCTTCAGGAGGGTGTTGAGCATGCAGTCGATGGCGTCCCTGTCGTTGCTGATCAATTGCAGGTGGCTGAGGCATTCTTCGGTTTTGGCCAGGAGTGTTTCAGCCTCGACGAGAAACTCCGGGAGCCGCTGAGCCCACTGTGTACGTTCGTTCGGCATACTTACCTCCACAACGTCATGTCAAATGAGGGGATGTCGTGTGTGTCGAGGAGGACGGTCGGGACCTCGCCGTTGTCAGTCAGACCAGGCAACGAGCTGCCGCCAGCCATGGAGCGGACAGGGGAACACAAGAGGGTGCTAGGCCAATTAGCTGCGATCGCACACAAAAGCCTGACTCCGTTCATGCAATGAGAATGGCGTCACATTAATGGCAATTGGATATTGCGAATATCAGGTTGTAACTGATTGTGGCTAGGGGAATCCCCTACGCAGCGGAACCTGTCGAGCAATCGGTGGTCGCGCGACGGGGGCAGCCAATGAAATGTGCCGCTAGTAAAGCATGATGTCAAAGTGACATCAATGCTTGCGCGTGGCATTTTAGAGCGGATCAAGCTTCGGTGATAACAGCCGATAACCATCTTTAGTGAATTCACCCGAACAAGACCAGGAGCCCATTGATGGCTGGCATTCTCGACACGGTAGACCAACGCACGCAACTGGTGGGTGAGAATCGCCTGGAAATTCTCATGTTCAGGCTCGCCGGACGGCAATTATTCGCGATCAACGTCTTTAAAGTGCAGGAAGTCTTGCAGCTGCCGAAGTTGACCCTGATGCCGCAGCGTCACCCTTTCGTTTGCGGTGTGGTCAACCTGCGTGGCCAGACTCTGCCGGTCATCGATTTGTCCCAGGCCATCGGCATGCGTCCATTGGTTCCGGGGCCTGGCAGCACGATTATTGTCACCGAATACAACCGCTCCGTGCAGGCATTCCTGGTCGGGGGCGTGGACCGCATCGTCAATATGAACTGGGAGGCCATCCTGCCGCCACCCACCAGTGCTGGTCGCCAGCATTACCTGACGGCTATCAGCAAGGTCGATGATCAACTGGTGGAAATCATCGATGTGGAAAAAGTCCTCGCCGAAATCGTCCCCTACAATGCCAAGGTATCCCGGGAAAAGCTCGACGACCCGGTGCTGGAACGTGCCCGTGGCCGCGAAGTGCTGCTGGTCGATGACTCGAATGTGGCCTTGTCGCAACTGCGTGACACCCTGGGTCAGCTCGGGGTGAAGATGCATGTCGCCAGTGACGGCTTGAAAGCCTTGAACAGGCTCAAGGCCTGGGCCGACAGCGGGATCGATATGACCGAAAAACTGCTGATGGTGTTCACCGATGCGGAAATGCCGGAAATGGACGGCTATCGTCTGACCACCGAGATCCGCAATGATCCGCGTCTGCGCGGGTTGTACGTGGTGCTGCACACCTCCCTGTCCGGCAGCTTCAACGAATCGATGGTCAAGAAGGTTGGCTGCGACGATTTCCTCTCCAAGTTCCAGCCGGACAAACTCGTCGACGTAGTGCGCCAGCGTCTGATACTCGACGAAGTGCCAGCCTGATAACCCCGCCTTCTACAGGGTAATGCTGTTCACTTAAGCTGGGGCGCACACTTGTGGCGAGGGGGCTCGCCCCCGTTCGGCTGCGGAGCAGTCGTAAAACCACTACACGCGGTATACCTGATACACCTCGGTGGCAGGTTTTGGGGACGCTTCGCGGCCCAACGGGGGCGAGCCCCCTCGCCACAAGGTGTGTGCCCGCTTAAGTGAACAGCATTAGCCTCCTACAGGGGACGTTGGCGCCATCCAGGCTTTGATTCGCCGCTGAAGCTCGTATAGGGTGACGCTTTTGCCTGACAAGGAGCTGGCCATGCTGCGTCTGAGCGCGCTTTATCGTTATCCGTTGAAATCGGGCAAGGGCGAGACACTGGCACAGATCAGTCTCGACAAACTGGGGCTGGACGGCGATCGACGCTGGATGCTGGTGGACGAGGCCAGCGGACGTTTCCTGACCCAGCGAGCGGTAGCGCAGATGAGCCAGCTGTCGGCATTGTGGAATGCTCAAGGGGGTCTGACCCTTGCGGCGCCCGATCATGCGCCGATCAATGTTGCCTTGCCCGGCAGTGCCGCTCAATTGCGCGGCGTGACGATCTGGCGCGACACCTTGCGGGTCCCCGATGCGGGTGATGAGGCCGCTGCCTGGGTCAGCGAGTTCATCGGCAAACCGACGCGGCTGGTGCAGGTGCCGCTCGATCGTGCGCGCACGACCCAGGCAGGCTACGGCAAGGATGACGATCAGGTGGCATTCGCCGATGGCTTTCCATTGTTGCTGATCGGCCAGGCGTCCCTGGAGGAGCTGTCGCAACGGGTCGGGCGTCCCCTGGAGATGTTGCGTTTCCGTCCCAACCTTGTGATCGAAGGCAGCGAAGCCTACGCCGAAGATGGCTGGAAGCGTATTCGCATCGGCGAGGTCGAGTTCCGGGTGGTCAAGCCCTGCTCGCGCTGCATCCTGACCACGATCGATCCGCAAACCGGGGAACGCAGCGATGATCGCGAGCCTCTGGCAAGCTTGCAGAAGTACCGTTCCCAGGCGGATGGCGCAATGTTCGGCCAGAATCTGGTCAACGACAGCAATGGTCGACTCGAAGTCGGCATGCCGGTCGAGATCCTCGAGTAGTCCCCGGTAGAACGAAAAATGCCCGCGTCCAGGAACGCGGGCATTTTTTTGTCGCGGTGAAAATCCGCAGGTTTAGCCGCGGTATTCGCACAGGTAGGCAGTATCGACGGCAACCTTGAGCTGGAACTTGCTGTTGGCCGGCACGTTGAACTGGCTGCCGGCGGCGAAGGTTTCCCAGCCGTTGCTGTCCGGCAGTTTGACCGTCAGGGCGCCGCTAACGACGTGCATGATTTCCCGCTGGCTGGTGCCGAATTCGTATTCGCCCGGAGCCATGACGCCGATGGTCGCCGGACCTTCTGCGGTGCCAAAGGCGATCGACTTGACGGTGCCGTCGAAGTACTCGTTGACTTTAAACATGGGCGATTCCTCGAAAAGGGCTGAAAAGGGCCGGCCAGTATGCACAAGGCCCTTGGCGCCGTCACCTGTCTAAAGCGGAAGAACCAGCGGCAGCAGGCGTGCGGTATTGCGCGCATCCTCCAGCGCCCGGTGCTGCTGGCCGGTGAACTGCATACCGGCCAGTTGCAGGGCGCCATTGAGCCCCAGCGGCCGTTCCAGTCTTCGGGCCTTGGCGAAGCGTTGCTTGAGGTTCATGTGGGTCACCTGGGTCAGTACGCTGTCCAGTTGCAGCCGCTGCCATTCCAGGAGCAGCTGTTTGCGATCGTAGTCGCCCCAACTGGCCCAGCCTTCAAGGCGTGTGTGATGCTGGCCGAGCCAGCGCTCGAACGCAGGCCAGACCTCGCGCAGAGGTTGTGCGGCATCGATGCTGGCCTGGGTGATGTGGGTCAGCTCGCGGCAAAACGGGGTCAGCAATGGCCGGCGCAGCGGCCGGACAAAGCGCTGGAAGTGATCCAGCTCACGTCCCTTGCGATCGACCAGAGTGGCGCCGATTTCAATGATTTCCATATCTGTGATTGGCCAACCGCCCTCATCGGTGGTGGCCTCCAGATCAATGACCAGCCAGTGAGGCATCGCAGGGTTCCTGGTATCCGCGTCCTATAGGCGTTGAGCGTAGCTAAACCCGGCCGTTGCGCCTAGCGGCTTATTCGACCTCCAGCAGAATCTGACGGTTTTTCACCTGGTCGCCGACCTGAACTTGCAGCCGTTTGAGTACGCCGTCGATACCTGATTTCAGCGGATGCTCCATTTTCATGGCTTCCAGCACAACCAGCAGTTGCCCCTTGGTGACCGGGCTGCCTTCGCGCACGAGCACGTCGACGATCGCTCCGTCCATTGGCGCCTTGAGGGTGCCGGAGCTGACGTTGGCCAGGCTGCTGACCGGTGCCTGAGTGCGATCCACCAGGCGCAGGCTGCCTGGGCGGGTGAACAGCCAGAGTTGCCCGGCGTCCAGACGGTAGTGGTGGCGTTGGCGAATGCCGTCGATCTCCAGGGTCGCCTGGCGTCCATCGTCGTGGATGACCTGCAGGTCGAGCTGACGGCTGGCGGCCTGAATCCGCAACGACCCGCCGGGCTGCGCATGCAATGCCACAGGCCAGACCTGATCTTCAAGACCGATACGATAGTGCAGCGGTACGCTGGCGTTGTTGCGCCAGCCGGCCAGCGTGGTGTGATGAGTCTGCGCCGAGGCCAGATAAAAAAACGCGGCGGCGATGGCCAAATGTTCGGCGCTTGGTAGAGCCGGGTTGAGGCACTCATGCTCGACGAAATGCTGTGGGATAAAGCCGGTGCTGAATTCGCCACTGGCAAATTGCGGATGTTCCAGCAGGCTCGTGAGTAGACGCTGATTGCTGTGCAAGCCCAGCAATACACTGTCCTGTACTGCCCGCAGCAACTTGCGCCGAGCCTCTTCGCGTGTTGCGCCATGAGCGATGATCTTGCCCAGCATGGGGTCGTAGAAGGGGCTGATGTGCTGGCCTTCGATCAGGCCATGATCGATGCGGATGCCGTCCTGCACTCCCGGTTCCCAAGCCGTGACTTGCCCGGTTTGCGGCAGGAATCCCTGCGCGGGATCTTCGGCATACAGGCGCACTTCCATGGCGTGTCCGTTGAGCTGTACCTGCTCCTGGCGCAACGGCAGGGGATGCCCTTCGGCGACGTGCAGTTGCCAGGCCACCAGGTCCAGTCCGGTAACCAGTTCAGTCACCGGGTGTTCCACCTGCAGCCGGGTGTTCATTTCCAGGAAGTAGAACTGTCCTTGGGCATCGAGCAGAAACTCCACCGTACCGGCACCCACATAACTGACGGCACGTCCGGCCTTGAGTGCGGCTTCGCCCATGGCCTGGCGCAACTCGGCGGTCATGACCGGGCAGGGCGCTTCTTCGATGACTTTCTGGTGGCGGCGCTGGATCGAGCAATCACGCTCGCCGAGGTAGACCAGGTTGCCATGCTGGTCGCCAAACAACTGGACCTCGACATGGCGAGGGTCGATCAAGGCCTGCTCGAGGATCAGCTCGGCGCTGCCAAAACCATTGAGGGCTTCGGAGCGCGCGGTACGAATCTGCTCGAGCAAATCACTTGCCTCGTGCACCAGGCGCATGCCGCGACCACCGCCACCGGCACTGGCTTTGATCATCAGCGGATAGCCGATGCGTTCGGCTTCGCGGGTCAGGGTCGTATCGTCCTGTTCGGCGCCTTGATAGCCTTTGATGCAGGGCACACCGGCGTCGATCATGGCGATTTTCGACAGGCGCTTGCTGCCCATCAATTTGATGGCTGCAGGGCTTGGGCCGATGAAGGTGAGACCGGCATCCTGGCAGGCGAGGGCGAAGCCGGCGTTTTCCGAGAGGAAGCCGTAGCCGGGATGGATCGCATCGGCGCCGGTGCGGCGGGCGGCGTCGATGATCGCCGGGATGTTCAGGTAGGACTGTTGCACCGGGGGCGGGCCAATGTTGACCGCTTCGTCGGCCATCTGCACATGCAGGGCGTCGGCGTCGGCGTCGCTGAATACGGCGACTGTGCGGTAGCCCAGAGCCTGGGCGGTGCGCTGGATGCGGCAGGCGATTTCACCGCGGTTGGCGATGAGGATTTTCTTGATCGCGGGCATGGGGTGGCTCTCTAAAATTTGCGATGACTGTTTGGGCCTCATCGCGAGCAGGCTCGCTCCCACATGGGATTTTTGTCGTTCACAAAACCTGTGGGAGCGAGCCTGCTCGCGATGCTTTTTAAGAGGCCCACCCCGGTTTACGTTTCTGCATGAAAGCCATGGTCCCTTCGACACCTTCAGGCCCTGTCACCGCCTCGCTGAACCACTGCGCTGCTTCATCCAGCAGCGCATCGGACGGTTGTCCGGCACTGGCCAGCAACAGCTTCTTGGTCGCCGCATTGGCTTGCGGCGCGCAACACAGGACATGGGCCAACACCTCGTCCAGACGCTCGGCCAATGCTTGCGGGTCGTGTTCGACAAAATGCACCAGCCCCAGGCGCCGGGCCTGGGTGCCATCGAAACGGGCCGCTGTCAGGGCCAGTCGGCGGGCCTGGGTCAGGCCGATTCGCTGCACCACGAATGGCGCGATCTGCGCCGGCAGCAAACCCAGGCTGGTTTCCGGCATGCCGAACTGCGCCTGATGGTCGGCCAGGGCAATATCGCTGACGCAGGCCAGGCCGAGGCCACCGCCGAGCACTGCGCCTTGCAGCACCGTGATGACCACTTGCGGCGCGTGTTGAACTTCTTGCAGCAGCGCACCGAATACCCGGTTCAAATCGCGATGTGCGTTCGAACCCTGCGCGCGGGCGTTGGCCATGTCCTTGATATCGCCACCGGCACAGAAATGCCCACCGACACCGCCGATCACCAGTGCGCGAACCCCTGGTTTATCGCGTACCGAGGCCAGCACCGAGCGCAATTCGGTGACCATCTGCAAGCTCATCGCATTGCGGCATTCCGGGCGGTTGAGGGTGATGTGCAGCACGCCGTTGTGCAGCTCCAGCAGCAAGGTCTGACAAACCGGCAGATTGTTCATTTCTTTTTCCCCGGCAGGATGCCCATGAGTTTGCAGATGATCCCCAGCATGATCTCGTCGGCGCCGCCGCCGATCGACACCAGGCGCACGTCCCGGTAGGCCCGGGCCACCGGGTTGTCCCACATGAAGCCCATGCCGCCCCAATACTGCAGGCAACTGTCGCTGACCTCGCGGCCCAGCCGCCCGGCCTTGAGCTTGGCCATGGATGCCAGGCGCGTGACGTCCTGGCCTTTGATGTATTGCTCGGTGGCCTGATAGACCAGCGCGCGCAGGCATTCGATTTCGGTTTGCAGTTCGGCCAGGCGGAAGTGGATCACCTGGTTGTCGATCAGCGCATTGCCGAAGGTCTTGCGTTCCTTGCAATACTCGATGGTGCTGTCGACGCAGTATTCCAGGCCCTTGATCATGTTCGCCGCGCCGAACAGGCGTTCTTCCTGGAACTGCAGCATCTGCATCATGAAGCCCGCGCCTTCATGGCCGATGCGATTGCGCTGCGGCACGCGTACGTTGTCGAAAAACACCTGGGCGGTTTCCGAGCTGCGCATGCCGAGTTTGTCCAGGTGCGAACTCAGGCTGATACCCGGGGTGTTCATGGGCACCATGATCAGCGACTTGTTGATGTGCGGTTTGTCGTCCGAGGTGTTGGCCAGCAGGCAGATGAAATCGGCGCTTGGCGAGTTGGTGATCCACATCTTGCTGCCATTGATCACATAGTCGTCGCCGTCCTTTCGCGCGGTGGTTTTCAGTCCGGCGACGTCGGAACCGGCCCCGACTTCGGAGACGCCGATGCAGCCGACCTGCTCGCCGCTGATGGCCGGTCGCAGAAATTCTTCGCGCAAGTCATCGGAGCCAAAGCGGGCCAGTGCCGGGGTGCACATGTCGGTCTGCACGCCGATGGACATCGGAATACCACCGCAATGAATGGTGCCGAACTCTTCGGCAGCGACGATCGAATAGCTGTAGTCCAGCCCCATGCCGCCGAACTTTTCCGGTTTCGAGATCCCCAGCAGGCCGAGGTCGCCAGCCTTGCGAAAGATCTCATGGATCGGAAAGCGCCCGGCCTTTTCCCATTCTTCGACATGAGGGTTGATCTCGTGCTCGACGAATTGGCGGACGGTGCGACGCAGTGCTTCGTGTTCCTGGGTGAAGATCATTTTTATTGTTCTCCTTTGATCGCCCTCAGAAGCGGGCTACACCAAAACTGTTGGCTTGCAGCGGCCGCACTTGGGCCTCGTGACAGATATCGAGCAAGTAACCGAGCAAGGTCCGGGTATCGCGCGGGTCGATCAAACCGTCGTCCCACAGGTTGGCGCTGCCATAGAGCGCCGTGGACTGGCTGTCGAGTTTCTGCGCGGTGACCTGTTCAAGCATGTCGAGCATTTTCGGGTCGGGCACCAGGCCGTCCTTGGCCTGCTTGGCTTCGGTAACGATGCGCAGCACTTTGCCTGCCTGCGCGCCGCCCATGACGGCGGTGCGGCTGTTGGGCCAGGCGAAGATGAAGCGCGGGTCCAGACCGCGGCCGCACATCGCGTAGTTGCCGGCACCGTAGGAGCCGCCGACCACCACAGTCAGTTTCGGCACCCGTGCATTGGCCACGGCCTGAATCATCTTGGCGCCGTGCTTGATCACGCCTTGCTGTTCCGACTCGGTGCCGACCATGAAGCCTGTGGTGTTGTGGAAGAACAGCAGCGGTGTCTTGCTCTGGTCGCACAGCTGGATGAACTGTGCGGCCTTGCTTGCCCCCTTGGGTGTGATCGGGCCGTTGTTGCCGATGAAGCCGCAGGCGCGGCCCTGAATCCGCAGGTGACCGCAAACGGTCTGTTGATCGAACTCGGCCTTGAATTCGAGAAAGTTCGACGCATCGGCGATGCGGGCGATGATTTCGCGTACGTCATAGGGCTTTTTCGGGTCGTCCGGAATCAGCCCCAACAGTTCGTCGATGGGGTACAGCGGTTCCTCCCAGTGCCGTTGCGCCAGCGGCGGCAGCTGTTCGTTCCACGGCAGCAGGCTGACGATCTCGCGCACCTGGCGCACGCCGTCGGCATCGTTTTCGGCCAGGTATTCGGCGGTGCCGGCGGTTTGTGCGTGCATCTCGGCGCCCCCCAGTTCTTCATCGGTGGCAACCTCACCGGTGGCGGCCTTGAGCAGCGGCGGGCCGGCGAGAAACAGCTTGGCCTTGCCCCGCACCACCACCACGTAATCCGACAAGCCCGGCTGATAGGCGCCACCCGCCGTGGCCGAGCCGTGTACCACGGTGATCTGCGGCAAGCCCATGGCAGACATGCGCGCTTGATTGGCAAAGCTGCGCGCGCCTTCGACGAAAATCTCCGCCGCGTAATTGAGGTTGGCGCCGCCGCTTTCGGCGAGGGTAATTACTGGCAGGCGGTTTTCCATGGCGATCTGTTGCAGGCGCAGGGATTTTTTCAGGCCACTGGGAGAGATGGTCCCGCCCTTGATCGCGCTGTTGTTGGCCACCACCAGCACGCGCACACCGGACACGTAGCCGATCCCGGCGATCAAACCACCGCCGGCCGAGCTGCCGTCCTTGTCGTCGTGCAATTTGTAGCCGGCCAGGCTCGCCAGTTCGAGGAACGGCGCGCCGGGGTCCAGCAGCAGGTTGAGGCGTTCTCTCGGCAACAACTGGCCGCGCTTTTCGAATTTCGGCCGGGCTTGCTCCGCTTTGTTCAGCAGGTTCAGCTCCAGCTCGCGGACTTGCTCGATGGCGCTGAGCATTGCCGCGCGATTGCGCGCGAACTGTTCGCTGAAAGGGTCCACTTGCGACTCAATCACCGTCATGGGTTATTCCTTGTCCTGGCGGCCATCAGGCTGCAGCACATCCGGTAAATAGGCACGGTGGAAACCGTTGTACGACTCGCTGTTTTTCGCCTTGTGAATCGGCCAGGCGCGCCCGCCGAGGCTGGCGGCACCATCGATGCGTAACGTACTGCCACTGACAAAGGCCGCCGCCGGGCTGAGCAGGAAAACGATCGCGGCGCTGACTTCCGATTCGGTGCCGATGCGCTTGAGCGGCACATGTTCGCGCAAGGTCGGGATCACCGCCTTGAACGCACCTTCGTAGGTGTCCATGCCGCTGGACGCGATCCAGCCCGGCGCCACGGCGTTGACCCGAACCCCGGCATAACCCCACTCGAACGCCGCGGTCTTGGTCAGGTTGTCCATGCCCGAGCGTGCGGCACCGGAGTGGCCCATGCCGGGCATGCCGCCCCACATGTCGGCGAGCATGTTGACGATGGCCCCGCCGTGTTTGCTCATGGACTGGTTGAACACTTCCCGAGCCATCAGGAAACCGCCGACCAGATTGGTGCGCATCACGGTTTCGAAGCCCTTTTGATTGATCGAGGCCAGGGGGGACGGATACTGGCCGCCGGCGTTGTTGACCAGGCCATGGATGAGGCCGTGTTTGCCGATCAGTTCGCTGACCAGATGTTTGACCGGCTCTTCCTCGCGAATATCGCAAACGGCCCAATCGGCCTGGCCGCCGTCTTCGGCAATTTCAGCCGCGACGTTCTTGAGCTTGTCGGCGTTGCGCCCGACCAGCAGCACGTGGGCACCGAGGGCCGCCAGCTCATGGGCGGTGCAGCGGCCGATGCCACTGCCGCCGCCGGTGACGATGATGTTTTGGCCGGCAAACAAATCGGCTTTGAAAATCGAATCGTAGGCCATGGCAGCAGTCCTCTACTTGACTTGGTCGGCGATGCTTTGTGGCACCGGAATCTGGATTTCCAGCAGTTGCTGGGCGAAGGCCTTGCCCTGTGGATCAATCCGCAGGCTGGCGATACCGCCACCGCCGAGGGCGTTCTCCAGGAGGAAGTTCAGGCTGTGGCTGGCAGGCAGATACCAGCGTTCCACCCGTCCATGGACCGGATCGAGGACGTGATTCATCCAGTCGACGATCACCTCCGGGGTCAACGCCTCGGCAATCCACGGCAGATATTCGGGCTCGCGGGCCATGACGCCTATGTTGCTGTGATTGCCCTTGTCGCCGGAGCGCGCGACGGCGAGTTTGACCAGAGCCACGCTGGCGTCGGCCGGCCCCGCGGGCTTTGGCGGTGCGAAGGGTGCGGGCAAGTCGTTGCTGTCGAGCACATCGAGGGCGGGCAGGGCGCACGGATAGCGCTCACCGCCGAGGTCGATTTCCAGCTGGCAGGCGTTCTTGTCGATCAGGAACGAGAACAGCCGGATCAGCGGATACACCGTCGGCCGGCCACCGACAATCCCGGTCAGCCCCGGCGCCATGCCAGTGGCCGCCTGGGCAATTTCCCGGGAGAAGAGGATCAGCGCCTGTTTACTGGCATGGCGCACCGCGATCTTGATCACCACTTCGCGGCTGTCCTGGCGCTGACCATGGGGGCCGTAGGTGGCTTCGCTGCCCAGCAACTCGATGTTCACCTCACTGTACGGCGCCCAGCCGCGTTGACTGAACATTTGCGAGGTCTTGTTGATGATGGCTGCGCTGACCCGGCGTGCCTTGTCGACGGCATCGATACCGGCGATCAGGCAACTGGCCGTGCAGCGAAAACCGTCCGGGCAGGTGGCGCTGACCTTGTATTGAGCGGTAGGTGGCAAGCCTTTGGCACCGTGTACCTGCACCGCGTTCTTACCCTGTTGCACCAGCCTGACCTGAGTGAAGTCGCACACCACATCGGGCAACAGATAGGCCCGAGGATCGCCAATTTCATAGAGCATCTGCTCACCCACCGTCAGCGGCGTGACCAGGCCGCCTGTGCCTGCGGGCTTGCTGACGATGAACTGACTGTCGGCGCTGACTTCGACGATGGGGAAGCCGATGTGTTCGTAGTCCGGAACATCGCGCCAATCAGTGAAGTTGCCACCGGTACATTGGGCGCCGCATTCGATGATATGACCGGCCAGGGCCGCCTGGGCCAATTTGTCGTAGTCGTGCCACGACCAGTTGAACTCATGCACCAGGGCGGCGCTGACCACGGCGCTGTCGACCACACGCCCGGTGATCACAATGTCCGCACCCAGGCGCAGGGCTTCGACGATGCCCGGCGCGCCGAGGTAGGCGTTGGTCGAGACGCACAAGGGTGGCAGCGGTGCGCCGCTGAACATTTCCTCGATACCCAGGCTGCCCAGTCGTTTGAACTGCGGTTGCAGGTCATCACCCAGCAGCACGGCGATTTTCAGTGCTACGCCCGCCTTGTCGCAGGCTGCCTGCAAGGCTGCTGCACAAGCCAGGGGGTTGACGCCGCCGGCGTTGCTGATGACGCGGATTTTTTGTTCTGCGAGCTGTGCCAGCAAGGGCGTGAGGACTTCTATGAAGTCGCCCGCATAGCCAGCCTGGGGATCTTTCATGCGTGCGCCGGCCATGATCGACATGGTGATTTCGGCCAGATAGTCGAACACCAGATAATCCAGATGCCCGCATTCGACCAATTGCGCGGCCGCAGTCGAGGTGTCACCCCAAAAGGCGCTGGCGCAACCGATGCGAACAGTTTTTGGCGCAGTCCGTTCCATAACCACCTCCCACCGAAGTGCATCGACATTACCAAGCAAGCGCTTGGTTTGTAAATGGCTGGGTTTTCTTCTGCCAAGCGCTTGCTTGGTGGCATCGGTCAGCTTAAATTGCCGGCGCAACCCCAGAGTTTCCGGGGATCGGGCGTCAACGATTGATCGACTGTAGGAGATAATGGGTGGACGAGCAAAAAGCCCTGAAGGTCATGCGCCAATTGGTGGACAGCAGCCAACTCACTGACCCGGACAGCGCCCGCGGCAAGCTGTTGCAAGTAGCCGCTCACCTGTTTCGCAACAAAGGCTATGAACGCACCACCGTACGCGATCTGGCCAGTGCGGTGGGCATTCAGTCCGGAAGTATTTTTCATCACTTCAAGAGCAAGGACGAGATCCTGCGCGCGGTGATGGAAGAGACCATTCGCTACAACACCGCGTTGATGCGTGCCGCCATCGCCGAGGCCGGCAATGTGCGCGAGCGCGTGTTGGCGCTGATCCGCTGTGAATTGCAGTCGATCATGGGGGGCAGCGGCGAAGCCATGGCGGTACTGGTCTACGAGTGGCGTTCGCTGTCCGAAGAGGGCCAGGCCAAGGTGCTGGCACTACGAGACATCTATGAAGACATCTGGCTTGAGGTGCTGGGTGAGGCCAAGACCGCCGGTTTCATTCATGGCGATGTGTTTGTCACTCGCCGATTCCTCACCGGTGCGTTGTCCTGGACCATCACCTGGTTTCGCCCTGACGGCAGTATGAGCGTCGATCAATTGGCCCAAGAGGCTTTGATTCTGGTGATGAAGGATCAGCAATAGGCTTGTATTGGCCGGCAGGAAACTGGCTAACTGGGCAAAACCGCCTGGCTTGAATGCATTGATGCTGTTTTATTGAGGAGTGGGTTGTTGATGGGTTCGCCATTTCGGCCGGCCGCACGGCTTTTGCTGGCGACGCTAGGGGTGTTCTCACTGGTGCCGACGCATGCTGCGCAATTGGTGCGCATTGGCGCTGCGCACTTTCCTCCCTACACCGTGCGCCCGGAGTCCGGCGTCGACACCGGCTTGTTGCCGCAACTGGTCGAGGCACTCAATACAGTACAAAGCGATTATCGCTTCGTCCTGGTCCCCACCTCTATTCCCCGGCGCTTCGGTGACCTCAGGCAGGGCCGGGTCGACATGGCGATCTTCGAGAATCCTGCCTGGGGTTGGGAAAATATTCCCCATGTCGCCGTTGATATGGGGCTCGAAGATGCGGAAATCTTCGTCGCGCAACGTCTGCCCGAGCGCCAGCAAAGCTACTTTACCGACCTCACCGGCAAGCGCCTGGCACTGTTCAGTGGCTACCATTACGAGTTCGCCAACTTCAATGCCGACCCCCAGCTCCTCGCGAAGAATTACAATGGCACGCTGACCTATTCCCACGACAGCAATCTGCTGATGGTATTGCGTGGCCGCGCCGACATTGCCCTGGTCACACGCTCCTATCTGAGCGACTACTTGTTGCGTAACGAAAAAGTTGCCGACGAGTTACTGGTGTCCCAGCGTATCGATCAGATCTATCACCACTACGCCATTTTGCGTCCGTCCGGGCCCATCAGCGGCGAGGCCTTTGCCAAGGTGTTGCAAGACTTGCGCGAGAACGGCCAGATGCTGAGGATTTTCCAACCGTACAAGATAGCGCTGGTGCCGGTCCCCCCGGTCGAACCAGCGGCTCAGCTCGCGAAGTGACAGCCTTTTCCTGAAACTCTCCTTGTGGCTCACGTTCCATCTGATGGCGGGCTTGCGGTGAACTGGCTTTGTACATCCCCATACACTTGCAGCGTTGACGGTGGAGCGTCGGAGGGTCAGCCTGCTCCATCCAGGTAAGGAGCCACCTATGGCATTCGTGATAATAGATGGACAGCCGCTGCATTACATCGATCAAGGTACTGGCCCGGCAGTGCTGCTTGGCGGCAGCTACTTGTGGGACCTGACGATGTGGGCACCGCAGATTGCGGCGCTGTCACAGCAGTATCGGGTAATCGCTTTGGATTTGTGGGGCCATGGTGAGTCCGGGGCTTTGCCCGCCGGTACGACGTCGCTTGAAGATATTGCACGGCAAGCATTGGCCTTGCTCGATCATCTGGATATCGAGCGCGTCACACTGGTCGGACTGTCGGTCGGCGGGATGTGGGGCGCGCGCCTGGCCTTGTCCGCTCCAATGCGGATCAACGGGCTGGTGATGATGGATACCTATGTGGGCATTGAGCCCGAGCCCACTCGCCAGTATTACTTCTCGCTGTTGAAGCAGATCGAAGAGGCAGGAGTCATCACCCCGCAACTGCTGGATATTATAGTGCCAATCTTCTTCCGGCCCGGGATCGATCCACAGTCGCCGCTGTATCAGGGTTTCCGAGCGTCGCTGGCGGCACTGCCGGCCAATCGCTTGCGTGAAAGTATCGTGCCGATGGGGCGCATTACTTTTGGCCGGACGGATCTGTTACTACGGCTGAGCGAGTTGAACCCGCAAACAACCCTGCTGTTGTGCGGCGATCAGGACACACCGCGGCCACCCCATGAAACCCGGGAAATGGCCGAGTTGATCGGCTGCCCTTATCAGTTGGTACCGGGGGCAGGGCACATTTCCAATCTGGAAAACCCCGAGTACGTGACCGCGGCGCTATTGAAGTTTCTGGCTCGAAAAAACTAGTCGCTGTCTCCAACCCTATCGTCGCAACGCTGCCCGGAGCGGTCGGCTCCAGGTGCTGTTGCGACGATGGGCGTGTGGGATCACTTCGGCCCGAGAATCTCCACCAGCTTATCCGGTGATGGTGCCCCCTGCTGCTGTTGCAATTCACCCTTGGCGTCCATGTAGAAAATCGCCGGAGTGGCCGACAGCTCCAGCTCTTCCATCAGTTGCATGTTGGCTGCGAGTTTCTCCTGAATTTGCGGTGGCACTTCTTTCAAGGCCTTGAGCGAGCTGCTCTTGCCGGCTTTTTCGTGTTCTTCCAGGGCCTTTTGCGGGTCCTTGGCGGCAAGCAGCGCGGCGGACTTGCCGGGGCTGTCCTCACGGATGATGCCGACCATGATGTGCCGCAGTTGCACCTTGCCGGCCTTGACCCAGGGCCGCGCCTGCTCCCAGAACATGTTGCAGTACGGGCAGTTCGGATCGCTGAACAGGTACACCACGCGCGGCGCATCCTTGTTACCGTCGCCGATCCAGTTGCTCGCTTCCATCTTGGCCCAGACTTCCTTGGACATTGGCGCGTACACCAGTTTTTGCAGGGGGGCGCTGCTGAGGTCGTTCCCTTCGGCATCGTAAAGATTACCCAGCAGTACATGCTTGCCATCCGGCGTCAGGTACAGCGCCATGCCGCGGTTCTGGTATTGCGCGGCATAACCGCGCAACCCGTCCGGTGCGTCGAACTGGCCGACGATTTTCGCGCCTTTGGCTTCGATCTTCTTGATCGCGTCGGGCAACTCGTCGGCCTGCAGCGATGGCAGGTGCAGCAGGGCTGCACCGAGGCTCAGGGTCAGCAGGTGGCGGAGGCGGGACATGGCAGTTTCCTTGAGGTATTGGCCGGTGTGGCAGAATTTGGGGTGTCGAAATTTTCCAGGGCGCGGGCCAGGCTGGCATCCGACAATTCGCCCAGGTGGCTGGCCAGCAGGCGGCCCTCGGGACTGTAGAACAGCGTGGTCGGCAATGCCATGGAGCCAACGGCCTGGCCCAGGCGACCGCCGCCGTCGAACAGCACGTTGGACAGGCTCAGGCCCTGGGTTTCCAGGAACGTTGCGACGCTTTGCATGCTTTCAGCCTGATTGACGAACAGGAATGTCAGGTCCGGCCGATGTTGCTGGGCGTTTTCCAGCACGGGCATTTCCCGGCGACACGGCGGGCACCAGGTGGCCCATAGATTGATCACCAACGGGCCGCCCTGATAGTCGGCCAGTTGCACGGTTTGTCCGGCAGCATTTTTCAGGGTGACTTGCGGTAGACGGGTGCCTTGCTCGTAAATGCTCAGTGAGAAAGTGGCCAGCAACCAGAACGCCAGTCCGCTGGCCACGCCAAAACCCAGCGGGCGGCGCAGACCCGGGCGTCGCCAGCCGCGATACAAGGTGGCGAGCAGCACGGCGATGACTCCGGGCCAGGCGAGGAAACCGCCATCGCGCAGATCGATGATTTGCCACGGGTCGCTACGATAGTGTGCCCAGTAAGCGGCCACGAAACCGATGCGAGCGGCCAGCATGCCCAGCAGAAAAAGGCTGAACAGCGCCGACTCGGGATTTTCGCCGCCGCGCTTGGCCACTCGCCAACCGACAAAAGTTGCCAGCACCAGCGCACTGATCAACAACAGGTGATTAAGCGCGATGGCAAAGGTGCCGAGGGTAAAGGTCAGCATTAACGGGCGTCTCGGGTAGTGGTCCAGCGTTGCAGGAAAGTAGCGGCATCGACCTCACCGGTGATGCGCTGACTGCGGCGCTCCTCGCCATCGGCGCCGATCCACAGCAGGCTCGGCGGCCCCGGCACCTTGTAACGGCCGAGCAGCTCACGGCTGGCGGCATTGTCGGCGGTGACATCGAGTCGCAGCAAGCGCACATCGCTCAAGGCGTCGAGCACCTCGGCTTTGCCGAATACCCGTTTTTCCATGACTTTGCACGACACACACCAGTCGGCATAGTAGTCGAGCAGCACCCATTGGCCCTGTGCCCGTGCCGCGTCGAGCTCCCGTTGCAGCGCTGCCGGGTCCTTGATCGTAGTGAAGGCGTCGTGGCCGACGGGGCGGGCGACACTGCTCGCGTTCGAGGCACTGTAGACCTGCAATGGCTTGAGCAGATCGTCGCTGCCGCCAGCGGCACCGATCATCAGCAAGCTGCCCCACAACCCCAGCAACAAAGAACCGGCACCGAACACGTGGGCGGTTCGACTGAAACCCGAGGCCTGACGCCAGCTGCTGTACGCGGCGATCACCAGCAAGGCGCCGCACAACCCGATCCACAGGGATTCATCCAGCACCGGGCGCAGCATCAGCAATGCGGTGGCCAGGAACAGGAAGCCGAATACGCCTTTGAGCAGGTTCATCCACGCGCCGGGTTTGGGCAGGAAGCGATTGCCTACGGTTACCAGCAACAACAGTGGCACACCGATGCCGACGCCCATGGCGAACAGAATCAGCCCGCCGTGCAGCGCATTGCCGCTTTGCGCGATATAGAGCAACGCGCCGGCCAGAGGGGCGGTCATGCACGGGCCCACCAGCAAACCGGACACGGCTCCCAGCACACCCGCACCGACCAGACTGCCACCGCGCTGATTGCGCGAGACATTCTCCAGGCGATCACGAACGGCCACTGGCAATTGCAGTTCGAAGAAGCCGAACATCGGCAACGCCAGTAACACGAACACCGCGGCAAAAGTGCCCAGCAACCAAGGATTTTGCAGCAGCGCCTGAAGGTTGGCACCGAGCATCGCCGCCAGCACACCCATCGCCGCGTACACCAGTGCCATGCTCACGACATAGCTGCCCGCCAGCGCAAAACCACGTTTGGGCGTGGCGCCGCTGCCAACGATCAAACCGGCCAGAATCGGCAACATCGGCAACGTGCAAGGCGTGAAGGCCAGCAACAGGCCCAGACCGAAAAATACCAGCAGACTCCAGCCCAGCGCCCGTTGCTGCAGGCCACTGGCCAAAGCCTGGTCCGGCGCTTCGTCTAGCGCGGAGGTGGCAGCTATTCCACCCAGATCCACGACCTGGGTTTGCGGCGGATAACACAGACCGGCATCGGCACAGCCCTGGAAACCCACCTTGATTTGCCCGGTGGCGCCCGCCGGAATTTTCAGCTCCAGGCCCTGGCGATAGACCTGCTGTTCACCGAAGAACTCATCGCTGTGGGATTCGCCCTCGGGCAATGCCGGCTTGTGCTGCGCGGGTAAACCATCAAATTTCAGGCGCTGCTGGTACAGGTAGTAACCATCGGCGATCTGCCAATAGAGTTGTGTTTCGCCGGAGTCCAGGCGTTCGGAGGTGAAAATGAAGGCTTTTCCGACGGGAAGAAAGTCAGGTTTGGTTTCGAACGGGTTTGTCCCCGCATGGGCCAGACCCGAGATCAGGAGAACAAAAAATAAAAAGAATCGACGCATGGTTGAGGCTTGTCCGTGTGCATGTGAGGTGCACGATGGAGGGTGGCGATTAACCGGTGATTAACCGCCACGCAAGTCTGCCATGGTCTGTGATGAAGCTCAGTCGCGCAGCAGGCCGGGCCATGTCTCGTCGTTGACCGGGTAACAGCCCATGACTCTGTTTTCCGGCATGTTGTAGACGAGGTATTCGTCATTGGTCAGGAAAATGTAGAAGTGACTACTGGCAAGTGTCCGATCATTTTGTGCTGCGGTAATCATTCGATGCTTGTAAGGCTCCAGGCCTCGCCAAGTCATTTCGTTGATGGTTTCAACCGTCAAGTTTCCCCTTTGAAGACTCAGGGAATATCCATTGTCCATAAGGAATCGTATTGGATTAGGTTCTCCTATCCATTCAACGGTGATATCCCACCATGTGCCTGCGATAATGTGATCGAAATACGGAAGAATTGGGTGCCAGTGAGTATCGGCAAGCTTGCGGTCGCTCCATACTTTATCAGTTTCTTGATCGTACTCGCAGACCCGGGGTGTGGTGCCTTGATAATAAAAGAGCCAAAGAATATCGCGGGATTTGGTTATGTATGGAGTAAGTAGTATGTCAAGTTTAGTGGTAAAGCCAAAGCGCAGGTTTTTTGCATTTACGTGAAAATCATGCCAGGTACTATGGTTGATGGCTTTAGGGAAGCCCATGGCTGCCCATCCCTGTGCAATATCAAATCGAGTGTACGTATTGGTATCTTTGAAGAAGAAATAAATTTTGTCCTTTCCTGAGCGCCAGTCAAAGGCAACAAACTTTTCAAGTTTTGACATGGTCTGATTCCTTTCAGGTGTGGCGAATAATCGAAATGGCTGAGTGAAGGGTTGCCCGTATTCAGTTTGATCTCAGACCAGGCCAGTTACCTTCATTTACATCGAATGGGCCAGTCAAAGCATCGATGCTCTGGTGCCTGAAATATTGGCCGTTGGTGAGGAAAATGTAGAAAGTGCTGTGGAAAGCAGGGGTGTCGTCCAGCACCGCAGTCATCAGGCTATCCTTGTATTTTTCTAGCTTCTCCCAGCCGGCTTTTTGAAGTGATAGCTTTGTGAGACGATTAAAGAGCACGTTGAAGTCAAGCACAAAATTATCTCTCAATAGCACCCGAAATTGGTTTGGTTCAGATATCCATCTGACTCCAACAATTCGATCGAAGTGAGGATGCAGTGCTGCCCATTTGGTTTGGGAAACTGGTTTGCTGGATACAACGCTGTCACTATCCTGAGAATACTCGCATACCATCGGAGTGTTATCCTGGTAATAGAATAGCCAAAGTGTATCTTTTGCATGGCCGTTGCCTGCACCCGTGAATCCAAAACGCAGGTTTTTTACGTGTGGCGCGAATTCCCCCCAGTTGCCGTAGACGCTTTTGGGGTACTCGGGAAGAATCCCATTCGCAGCTATATCAAAGCGAGAGTAAGTTTCGGTGTCTTTGAAGAAGAAGTAAATCTTGTCTTTTCCGTCTCGCCAGTCGACGGCGACGGTGTTCTTCAGTTTTGGCATGGTTTAGTCCGTTTGATTGGGTTATGGGTGGGGTTAATAGTTCAGTAAAGTCAATCAACTCCAGGTTCGTCGTGTTGAGGGTTGTTTGTTTTTGTTTGATAACTGATTGACCCACTTCGTACTTCCCTTTGGTCGACCACTCGTAGAGGGGCAGCCTTCAAATTTGTGGCAGGCCTGGCCAATTCGTGTCATCGACTTTCATTGGGCCGGCCTCCAAGGCGTTGTTCCAAAGGTCGTATCGTAGATATTCATTCTGGGTCAGAAATACGTAGAAATGGCTGTTGGCTAAACTGCGGTCGTTCTGCACGGCGGTAATGATCCGGTGTTTATAGGGTGCCAGCCCGGGCCAGGTCTTTTCACTGATGGCATGATGGATCAATTGTTTTCTAAGTAAATCCAGTTCTATGGCGTTTCCGTCGTTCATGATAAATCTGAATGAGCGCCGATTGAGTGCGCTCTCCCGCCATGTGCCGGCTACGATGCGATCAAAGTAAGGAAGTAACAAGTGCCAGGATGAGTCGGCGACACGATCCGTTCGATTGACCTGACGGGCATCCTGATCGTACTTGCACACCATGGGTACGCCATTGTCAAAGTAGAACAGCCACAATATGTCCGAATCCATTCCAAAATTCCGGGTAGGTTCGAAACCCGTTGTGGTGAACCCGAAGCGCAGGTTTTTCGCATGGGGATGGAAGTCGTGCCAGTCCGCGGCGGTCACTTCCCGAGGGAATCCGTCGGCGACTTTGTCTTCGGCGATATCGAACTCGGAATATGTATTGCTGTCCTTGAAAAAGAAATAGATTTTGTCTTTTCCTGCGCGCCAGTCGACGGCGACAAAGTTTTTAAGAATTAGCATGGGTTGAATCCTTTCTTTGATTGGTTATTGTTGGTGGTGATTGAATGGGTTGATTGTCGTATGTGCTGAAATGAATAAAGATTAACGCTGAAAGGCACGGTTTTAATAATGTCTTTGTTGGATATTTTATTTCCAATGGCATCAGGCATATTGCGAATGGATGAGACGGTTAAAATGCTTCGTGGTAGTTTCATTGGTAATGCATCATTTGTCGGTATTGATTACGCCTTTTCGCCGGCCATAGTCCTTGCCATAATTGAGGCTTAATCTTCACCTGTTTCACTGATGTTTTCGCTCAGGGAGCTCCCATGCACGTACTGGTTTGCGAAGACGATGAGCTGATTGCCAGTGGAATCGTCGCCGGGCTGAGCGCCCAGGGCCTGACGGTAGAGCATGTGGCCACTGCCTCTGCTGCCCGGGCCATGTTGAAGGTGGCGCAGTTCGACGTCATGGTCCTCGATCTCGGCTTGCCGGACGAAGATGGTCTCAAGTTGCTGCAGCAGCTGCGTCACAACGGTCTGGAGTTGCCCGTACTGATACTGACGGCCCGTGACTCGGTCACTGATCGTGTCGATGGCCTGCAGGCTGGCGCCGACGATTATCTGCTCAAGCCGTTTGATCTTCGCGAGCTCGCCGCGCGTCTGCACACGCTGTTGCGGCGGGTGGCGGGGCGCAGTGTCAACCTTATCGAGCACGGTGCCTTGACGTACGACCCCAGTAGCCGTGAAACCAGGCTCGGCGGCAAAGCGGTGGACCTGTCGCGCCGCGAGCAGTCGCTGCTGCAGGCGCTACTGCATAACCGAGGGCGGGTGCTATCCACCGAGCAACTCAAGGATTGCGTCTACGGCTTCAACGACGAGCTGGAAAGCAACGCCCTCAACGTCCATATCCATCACCTGCGGCGTAAACTCGGCAATGGTATTGTCGAGACGGTGCGCGGCCTGGGCTATCGGCTGGGGCCGGCCAATGGCGGAGAAGAATCGAAGTGATGAGCCTGCGTTTGCGCCTGAGCCTGACGCTCGGCGCCGCCTTTGCGTTAATCTGGGCCCTGGCGGCGGCCTGGATGCTCAGCGATCTGCGTAATCAGATGATGTTTTCCCTCGACCAGCGGCTGGTGGCTTCGGCGCGCATGGTCGCCGGCTTGATGGAGCAGTTGCCGCCCGTGTCGAGCAAGGGCGAAGGCACCCATTTCAGTGCCGAACAATTGAACATTCCCGGTGGCATGGCCTGTCAGGTCAGTTCCTTGCGCGGTGAAATCCTCGCGCGCAGCCATATGGATCCGCAACAAGCCCTGGAAGCCGAGAAAATGGGCTTTCACGATCAGATGATCGACGGTGCGCCATGGCGCAGTTTCACCCTGGCCCGTGGCGATCTGCGCATCACCACTGCCGACCGGCAGATCGAACGTGAGGCGTTGAACATGTCGATCCTGCTCGCTGCATCGGTGCCGGTCGGCGTGGCGCTGCTCGGTTGCTTGTGCCTGCTCTGGCTCGGAATTGGCCAGGGGCTGGCACCGCTCAACCGCATGCGCGATGCCTTGATGCGCCGTAGCGCCGACTCCCTGGAGCCGTTGCAGATCCAGCCGCTGCCCAGCGAATTGCAACCCTTGCTCGAAACCCAGAATCAGTTGCTCCAGCGGATCGGCAAGGCCATCGAACGCGAGCGTCGCCTGACCGGCGACGCGGCCCACGAACTACGCAGCCCGTTGACAGCCATCAAGACCCACTTGCAAGTGGCGCGGATGACTGACGGCGCGGCGCGGGATCAGTCCCTGGCCCGGGCTGAAGAGGGCGCGGACCGCATGCACCGGACCCTCGAGCAATTGCTGTTGTTGGCGCGAGTCGAAGGCAGCCTGTCGTTCGATGACGGTGTGCAGTGCAACGCCGAGCAGGTGGCAAAACTGGCGATCCAGGATGCGGCAAGTGGTGACCGCCAGCGCATCAGGTTCCAGTCGCCGAACAAGGTTTCGGGTGCACCGGTGCAAATGCCCGCGGTGTTGTCGATTGCCGCGTTGCGCAACTTGCTCGATAACGCGCTGCGTCATACACCAGCCGACAAGTCTGTCGAGTTGAGCGTGGAAACTGCCGGCAATCGTGTGCAGTTCGTGGTACGCGACCACGGCCCGGGTATCGCTGAGGAAGATCTGCAAAACCTGACCCAGCGCTTCTGGCGCAACGGCCAGAGCACCGGCTGCGGCCTGGGGCTGGCGATTGTGCAGGCCATCGTCCAGCGTTGCGGTTGCACCCTGCGTTTCGATAGTCGCCCGGATGGGTTGCGCGTCGAGCTGACGATGCCGCTGCAGCCCATCTGACAACCACATTTCCCTGCAGGAACTACCGCAGGCTCGGGCTGTGTTCGGATGATCTTTTGATCTTATGTTGCGGGCTTATCGCTAAGCCCCTTGATCAGTGAGTCCACATTTCCTTCCAGCTCCGCCACCGGATCTTCGGCGTCGATACTCAACACCATCAACTGACTGCCAGACTCGGCAATCACCGCTTTCACCGCATCCGACGGCTGCCGATGATGCAGCACCACGGCCACCTCATTGTCCTTGAGCGTCGCGCCCAGTTGCTTCAATGCTTCGGGCGTCCATTCGGCATCCGGCCGCGCGTCCAGACCGGCCAGTTCCAGGTTGAGCCCGCCAATCAAGTAGCCGAAGTGATCGCTCAGGCTCATCACGCTGAGGTTGTCTGCCGCAGCCAGCCGCGCCTCGCTGTCGGCGCTGAGCTTGAGCAAGCGCTGCTTGAGCGCTGCTAGGTTGGCATCGATTTTCGGTTTGGCTGCGGGGCTCAGGCGTACCAGATCCGCTGCCATCACATCGGCCATACGCCCCATGTTATTGCTGGAAAGCCATGGCTGGCTGTTCAGGCCATCAACCTGGTTGCCAGGCTGCACGGCAATGCCGGGCAGGGCGCCGTCGACCGGGCGCGCCGCGTCGATTTCGACGATACGGATATTGCTACGGCGCGAGATCGGGTACAGCGGATCATCCGGCCACAGCGAGCGCACGCCGATCACGGCATCGGCGTCGCTCGCCAGTTTCGCCAGCGCCGCCGCGCCACGCCCGGTGAAGTAGGCGGTCTGGCGGCTGCCGGGCAGGTTGGCCGGGGCCGCGCGTTCGAGGCTGACGTCGGTGCCCTTGAGCAGCACTTCACCCAATCCATAGGTAATCGGCAACGAGGCCAGCACGCGCAGCGGTTTGCCGCTGTCGGCGGCGCCTGTCGTTGTCGCCAGCCCGCACAGGGCAAGGGCCAGGGTCAGTTGACGCAGAGAAAATGACATTTATCCAAGGTTCCCTTTCAGGCTGGGGACGACACCGCGCGCAATGGCGGCCAGGGCGAAGGCAATACCGGCCACCAGAATGATCGCGGCGCCGGACGGAATCGGCAGGTCGAAGATGATCGGTGCGAGAATTCCGCACAGGGTGCTGACCGTGGCGATCAGTACCGAGCACCAGAAAAAGCCTTTGAGCGACTGGCTGAGCAAGCGTGCCGCCGCGGCCGGAATTACCAGCAGGGCGCCGACCAGAATCGCGCCGATGACTTTCACTGCTGCGACGGTGATCAGAGTCACCAGGATCACGAACAGATAGTCCAGGGACTTCACCGCCACCCCGCGTACCGCCGCCAGTTGCGGATTGAAGCTGGCCAGCATGATGCGGTTGTACAGTGGCAAGGCCAGGGCCATGACCAGCGAACCGACGATGGCCAGTACCAGCAGATCATTGCCGTTGACCGTCAGCACCGAGCCGAACAGCACGTTTTCCAGAATGTGCACGTTGATCTTGCCCGCCAGGATCAGCAGCAGGCTCGCGCCGAGCGCCAGGGACACTGAAAGAAACACGCCGATCAAGGTATCCGGCGCCAGCCCGGTGCGGTTGCGCAGGTAATTGAGCAGGATGCCGAACAGCAGGCAGTAGCCGAACAGACTGCCGTAAGGACCCGTGTAAGGCTCGCCGAGCAGAATGCCGATGGCCACGCCGGTCAGTGCGGCGTGACCGACCGCTTCGGAGAAAAACGCGAACCGCTTGACCACCACCAGGGTGCCGAGGCCGCCCAGAACAGGGCCGATCAACAGTCCGGCGAGCAGGGCGTTGACCACAAATCCATAGGCTAGCGCCTCGGGCAGATAACCCGACGACGCCCAGCCCTGGACCATCAGACGAAAAGCTTCGTAACTCATCAGGCAAGGCTCCGTGGATGGGTCGAGAACAGCGTCAACAGCCGCTCCGGGGTCAGCGCCTGTTGCGGTGTGGCGTCGAACAGCACCCGGCGATTGAGCCCGGTGACGTGATCGGCCAGGCGTCCTACCGCCTCCAGATCGTGTTCGATCCACAGCACGGTGATGCCCGCCGTTCGCCAGTGCGCAAGCAAGCGTTCGAACACCTGGATGCCCGCCTCATCAAGGGCCGACATCGGCTCGTCGAGCACCAGCAATTGCGGCGACGGGATCAGCCCCTGGGCCAGCAACACCCGCTGGCGTTCACCGCCGGACAGCGCGCCCATGCGCCGCTTGCGCTTGTCCTGCATGCCGACCCGCTCCAGCGCCTCGCCGATGGCGGCCGCGTAGTGCTTGCTCAAACCAAGGAACGCCGGGCGCCGCTGGCACATCGCGGCCATAAAATCGTCGACGGTCATCGGCAGGCCCCGGTCGAACTCCAGGGCCTGGGGTACATAGCCGATGGTGCCAGGCTCGCCGGGCCACTGCAGGCTCAAACGGCCCTGATGCGGCATCTGCCCGAGCAGGGTCTTGATCAGCGAACTCTTGCCACCGCCGTTGGGGCCGACCAGCGCATGCACACTGCCTGGCCGGACCTGGAAGGTCACCTTGTCGAGGATCGTCGTGCGCCCGAGGGTCAGACTGACGTCGGCAAAGTCCAGGGTCGGACCCGAAACCTGTAGGCGCGGGCTTGCTCGCGAAAGCGGAGTGTCATTCAACGATGTTGCCGACCGACCCACCGCATTCGCGAGCAAGCCCGCTCCTACAGGGGGTTCGGCGTTGGTCAGGATGGTCTCTTTCGACGTCATGCCCCAGACTCCTGAATCGCCCGCACCACAGTGTTGAGGTTGCCGGTCATCTCTTTTTCGTACTTGTCAGCGGTGTATTCGCCGTAGGAAATGTGCGACAGCGGATACAGCTTCACACCGGATTCGCGCTGAATGGTATCGACGTAGGAGGACGGGAAATCCATCTCCGAGAAAATCACCTTCACGTCCAGCTCACGCAGCTGATCGATGGTCTTTTTCAACTGGCTTGGGCTCGGCTCGATACCGTGGGCCGGCTCCACCACGGCGGTCACTTCCAGGCCGAACTCGCGCAGAAGGTAGTCGTAGGCCGCATGCACCGTGGCCACCCGCAGTTCGGCGTTCGGTGCCTGGGTCAGCTTGGCCAGTGCGTCGGCGCGCATCTTGCGCAGGCGCTTGCCGTAAGCGCGGGCGTTCTCGGTGTAGGTCCTGGCGTTGGCTGGATCGAGCTTGCCCAGTTCCCGGGCGATGTTGTTGACCTGGGCAATGGAGGCGCTGATCGACAGGAAGGTATGGGGATTGACCACCTTGCCTGCCCCCCGGGCGGCAACGCCAGTGGCGGCCAGCAGGGGCACGTTTTCGTTGGCTTCGATCACCGGGACCTTCGGGGTTTCGCTGGCGGCGATCATGCGGTCGGCGAAGTCGTCATGGCCGACGCCGTTGAGCACGACTACATCGAGCCCGCTGATGCGCTTGATGTCTTCGGCGCGGGGTTCGTAGGCGTGCGGGTTGAAACCGGCCGGAATCAGCGGCACCACCTCGGCCTTGTCGCCGACGATGTTGGCCACGTAGCTGTAATAAGGGTGCAGGGTGATGCCGATGCGCAGGCGCTTGGCTTCGTCGGCGCTGGCCTGGGGGGCCAGTACAAAGGCAAACATGCCGGCCAGCAACAGGCGCAGGAAAGAGCGTTGAGATGAATTGGGCATTGGGAAGCGGTCTTCTCTCGGATAAAGGCGGGGGGTCAGTGCCGGTGCTGGCGGGTCACGCCGGCATCGAACTGCGCGACAATCTGCTTCCAGCCGGCGCTTTGCAGCGCGGCGTCGCTGAGGTCTTGCGGTGCAGTGGCCTGGCTGTCGCGGTTGAGCCAGATGTCCGGTGCGTCATCGGCTGCAGTCAGGCGCATCAGAAACGAACCGGCGACATCCTGCACCTGGCTACGGCCGAAGTAGGCCCTGGCCTCAATCAACTGCCAGGCATGACCGCCCCGGCTGACGGAGCTGGCATCCTGAGCGAACGGGGCAAAACCTTCCCCGGCGAGGACCTCTGGAGTCGGCAGTGATTGCTGTTCCTGGCGCAGCAGGTAGATTTCGTCGAGCGTCACACGCAGATCGGCGTAGATGCCTTGCTCGGAAGCACTGAGGTCGCGACGGGCATCCAGTTGGTGGCTGCTGACGCTACTGACCTCATGGATCTCGCCGCGCCAGAGCACCACGGAACCTGCGACCGCGAGGATCAGCAGGCACAGCAGCAGGACGTAGAGGGTTTCATGGCCGGCTCCGGCCGGTCGGATCACCTGGGTGGTTGGAGTACTCATGGTGCCTCGATGTCCGCTTGGTCAATCTCGACGACGTGACCGGGACCTGCGTCGAACAGCACATAGAACTCGGGGCCGGGTTTTTTGAAGGTCAAGGTCGAGTCGGCGCCGAGCTTGCCCGGCACGAGGATTGTTTCGTCGTAGCCGATCACATCGAGGGTCACCCCTGGCGCGCCGCTGCCGTCGGAGAAGCCGCCGGTGCATTTGATCTGTTCGGCGTCGATAGCTTTGCATTCGCACATCGGGTTGTGGGCCAGGGCCGTGGCGCTGAAGCCGGCGCTGAGCACCAGCAAGATGGCGTGCAGAGGGCGAAAGGTCTTGCTCATGGTTTGCTTCCTTGTTTGTTCAGCCAGGCGATGGTGGCCGGGGATGCCTGGCTCAAGGGAATGGAGGCCTGATGCATGGCGCCGTCCCAGCCTTCCATGGTGATCCACAGCTCGGCATCGGCCGTGGTCTTTTCCGGGACGGGCAACGACGCGCCCATGCGATAGGGGGTGCCGAAGAAAATCACCCCGGCGGCGCGCAGGCTGCGGGGTTTGCCGATGCGCAGGTAAGTGGCCTTGACCTGTGCGATACAGCTATCACAAAGCGCTGCGTTGAAGCCCTTCATGTACCCGGCCGGGCCATCGAGCGTGGGAGCCGCGTTACGCAACTCCGCCAGGCGCAGGCTCCAGGGGCCGACCTGAATGTCGCCGACCTCCCGTTCGCCCAGGCCACTGTCACCGCGCATCAACGCCTCGTCGGCGAAGTACTTGGGCATGAAACCCAGGGGGATCAGCAACAACAGAATGTTCAGGTGAAACCGCCATTTGTGCCAGAACACACTGAGGCGCGAGGGCTGTGGGGCTGTGCTGATTTTGCTCACAGGTTAGCCTCCGACGTTTCGTTGCTGGTGACCGGTTGCGCCTTGGCGCCCTTGTGTTTTTTGTTGCTGCGCTTGAATGCGTTGGCGGTGGCCAGCGCTGTGCGCTTGGTCCAGATCAGCAAGCCGCTGAACACCATCATGCTCAGCAGCAGGCCGAAAAACGCCCAGATCAACTTGATCCACAGGCCACCGAAGTCCCCGGTGTGCAGCGGGCGCATGGACTCGGTGACGAATTCCAGTGCCGAACGGTCCGAGATCAATCGTGAAGCAGCGATTTCGCCGGTGTAGGGGTTGAGGGTGGCGGTCTGGAACATCAGCGGATACCAACCGCGTCCACCGACATCCAGGTGGCTGTAGGCATTGCCCGGCAGGCTGACGAAACTGGCCTCCAGCCCGGAGATTTTCTGCGAGGCGATTTCAATCGCACGATCGAGGTCGATGCGTGGCGGTGGCGAACCATCGGCCGATTGCGGCACGGCTTCGCGGGACATCGACGGGATGATCTTTTCGGTGGAAATGGAAATCTGGTTATCGAACAGCAACGCCTGGATCAGGAACCAGGTGCCGGTAATGGAAATGACCGCGATGAACCAGATCGACCAGATGCCGCTCAGCCGGTGAAAGTCGCCCCAGAAAATCCGTGCGCCGTGGCGAAAACGCAGGGTCGGGCTGAAAAAGCCCTTCCAGAAGCGTTTATAGACCACAAGCCCGGTGATCAGCGAAGCCAGCAGTGGCAATCCGAGAAACGACACCAGGTACCAGCCCCAACTGTATCCATTGGTGAACGGCACCAGCCACCAACCGTGCAACGCGCGGGTGAACGCGCGGAAGTTGAAGTCGGGGGCGACGCCCTGGATGACACCGCTATAGGGGTTGACGTACACCACCACCGAGCGCCCATCGGGATAGCTGACTTTGACATCGAGGGCGAAGTGCGACTCGTCGGGACGACTGATGCTCTGCACCACGGTCTGTGGCTCGGCTTTATTGATGGCCTCGATGACCTGCTGATAACTGAGCAGCGGGGCGTCGTTTGTTGGCTGGCTGGCGCGCATCGGCGGGTTGGCCAGCCAGACGATTTCCTGGCTAAGCACCGCCAGGGTGCCGGTCACACAGACGATCAGCACGAAAAACCAGATTGGCAGTGCCAGCCAGCTATGAACCAGAAACCAGATTTTTGAACGGGACTTCGTTGACATGATGAGCGGTCTTGCCTGGATGAGTGGGTCACTGCTGTGGGTTGCACAGCATCAAGGCCCATGAAAGGTACGGTCGTGGCTTTTGCCGACGCGACCGACTGCATCTAGATAAGACGTATGAGGACTGGAAAACCCGAACGGTAATATGAAAGAAAATGTTTCTCATTACAATAAAAGATCGCAGCCGTCGGCAGCTCCTGCAGGTGAACGCTGTTTGCAGGAGCTGCCGAAGGCTGCGATCTTTTGATTTTTTCGATGCGCAGCAGCAATCAACCCTGGCTGAACATTTCCTTCGCCCGCTGCTCGATCTGTTCCTGGGTCAGGTCTTCCTTGCGCGTGGCCAAAAACCACAGATGCCCGTAGGGGTCCTTCAAAGTTCCTGAACGGTCGCCATAGAACTGGTCCTTGACCTCCGACACCGACGTCGCCCCGGCATCGATGGCTTGTTTGAAGGACTTGTCTACGTCTGTCACATACAGATGCAGACCCACGGAGGGTGAGTTGTCCGGATTGCTCAGCGGCCCTTGATCACAGGGTGTGCCAAGCATGATCGGGCAATCGCCGATGCGCAGTTCAGCATGGCCGACGCCGCCGTCGGGCATGGCCAGGCGCATGACTTCGATGGCGCCGAAGGCTTTTTTGTAGAACTCGATGGCCTCGGCGGCTTTTTGAATGCCCAGATAGGGCGTGATGCTGTGGTACCCCTCTGGAATGGGTTTGACGCTCATGATGGGTCTCCCTGTTCTCTTGTAGTGAGTGGAAGAGGTTCCTTGGCCGTTACCGGCTGGATAAATATAGGCCAGCCCCCTCAGTGCCACCGAACGCCCGACGAGCAGCAGCGTCGCAGCTGTGCAATCGAGTGAGCAGGTCGCGTCACGATTGCCCAAGCATGATAGCCACTATTGAAAGCGTTGATTTCTGTCCCTTTGGACGCGCGGGTAGCCTGTGTTCATTGCCCCGAACAAGATGCCAGGACGCCGAAAATGAAAACCCTGATCGCCAGTTTGCTGCTGCTCGCCAGCGCTGTACTTGCCGGATGTGCCGGCCATGTTTCTCCAGAGCTGCGGCCCTATACCACCGAAGAAAGCCAGGAGTTGGCGCTGGAGGCGTTGAACCGTCGTGGCTTGTCTTTCGATGAATACCACGCAAAAAAGGCCGAACTGCTCGGCGAGCCGCGCAAACGCTTCAAATTTGATAGCCGTGGCGAAATGAACGCCGAGCGATCTGTACAGCTACACGGTCGCCCAAGCTGAGCGAAACTGTACTGGCAGAAGTTTTGCCAAACTGTCCGTGGGTTTCGCCCGGGGTGTGCGATAGGGTCACTACCTGACTGACCCAGATGGACACCACCCATGACGCTCTCACTCGACCTGCTGCTGGGCTTCGCCCTGTTCGCCCTCGTCACTTCGATCACGCCCGGCCCGAACAACACCATGTTGCTGGCATCCGGCGTGAACTTCGGCTTCAACCGTACCATTCCACACATGCTCGGCATCAGCTGCGGCTTTTTCCTGCTCGTGGTGGCCGTCGGTTTCGGACTGGGCGCGGTGTTCCAGACTTATCCTCTGTTGTATACCGTACTGCGTTATGTCGGCGCGGCGTATTTGTTGTACCTGGCATGGAAGATCGCCCATTCCGGGCCGGTCTCGGACAGTGACACAGGTGAGGCCAAACCGATCAGCTACCTGGGTGCCGCGGCGTTTCAGTGGGTCAACCCCAAGGCCTGGATCATGGCCATCGGTGCTATCAGCACCTACACGCCGATGCAGGGCTATTTCACCAACGTGATCGTCATCGCCGCCGTTTTCGCCGTCATCAACCTGCCGAGCGTCGGACTCTGGGCCGCTTGCGGCACGCTGCTGCGCAATGTCCTCAAGGACCGCCGCTGGCTGCGCCTGTTCAACTGGGGCATGGCAGCGCTTCTGGTGGTTTCTTTGTATCCGTTGCTGCTCGAAAGCTTTAGCTGACGCATTGCTTCAACCGGTTGCCCGATGCCTGTTAAGCTCACTTTTCAGGAGCGTTCCTACGCACTTTTAAATGAAGTTGTACTTCTTTAACGGCATCCGATCAGGTATTGGTAACGTTCTGAAAATCGCACGCAGCTCACAAAGCTGCGTTTGCCGTTTGCAGTCACGAGCTTCCTGATCCCGGAACACGCTCTGCGAGTCCTTTATGAATAAACGTCCGTTGTATTTCGATTACGCCGCCACCACGCCGGTGGATGAGCGGGTCATCAAGGTTATGGTCGAGTGTCTGGGCTTTAACGGCAACTTCGGCAATCCCGCATCCAGCTCCCATGCCTTTGGCCAACAGGCTCGGCAATCGGTCGAACAGGCGCGGCGTCAGGTCGCCGAACTGGTCGGTGCGATGCCTGAGCAAATCGTCTGGACCTCCGGCGCCACCGAGTCGAATAACCTCGCACTCAAAGGTGTGGCCCAGGCTCGCACGGCTGTCGGCGGTCACATCATCACCAGCCAGATCGAGCACAAGGCGATACTCGACACCGCCCGGCAATTGCAGGAGGCCGGTGTTGCGGTGACTTATCTTGTGCCTGACGCCGAAGGTCTGATCACCCCGCAAGCGGTCAGCGAAGCCATGCGCGAGGACACCTTCCTCGTCTCGCTGATGCTGGTCAACAACGAACTGGGTACGCTCAACGACATTCCTGCAATCGGCCAGGTGGTGCGCGGCAGCGGTGCGTTATTCCATGTCGACGCAGCGCAAGGCGCGGGCAAAGTGGCAATCGACCTGGCGCAGTGGCCGGTGGACCTGATGTCGTTTTCGGCGCATAAACTCTATGGCCCAAAAGGTATCGGCGCGTTGTATGTCGGCCCGCGTGCGCAGCAGCGTCTGCAGGCGCAGATCCACGGCGGCGGTCACGAAGGTGGTTTGCGTTCAGGCACCCTGGCGACCCACCAGATCGTTGCCATGGGCGAGGCCTTCACCTTGGCGGCAGGCTGTTTTGACGCAGAGAAAGTCACGATCGTGCGCCTGCGCGAACGCTTGCTCGAACAACTGCTGAGCCTGCCCGGCGTGCGCCTCAATGGCAGCCCGAACCAGCGCATTCCACATACCCTGAGCCTGACCTTCAATGAAGGCGAGTTCAATTCGGCGGCGTTGGGCCATTCGATCGCGTTTTCCGCGACCTCGGCCTGCAACTCCGCCAGCAATGCTCCATCCCACGTGCTGCTGGCCCTGGGGCATGACGCCCGTTCAGCCAGTCGCACCATCCGCTTGAGCCTGGGACGTTTCACCACCGAGCAGGATATCGATCAAGCGGCAGAACTGATTAAAGCGGCCGTCGCGAGCGCTCCGGCGTTCTGGTAGGTGCGAGCTAGCTCGCGATCGGCGTCGTACAAAAATGAATAGTGGTTAGCAGGAGTCACGATGAATACGCAGTTTTCAATTAACGGATCGGTGCCCCAGCGCCTGGCACAAACCCGCGAGCTGATGAGCCGGGAGGGCATTCATGCCCTGCTGGTGCCGTCTGCCGACCCGCACCTGTCCGAATACCTGCCAGGCTACTGGCAAGGGCGGCAATGGTTGTCGGGTTTCCATGGTTCGGTCGGCACCCTGATCGTGACCGCCGATTTCGCCGGTGTCTGGGCAGACAGCCGGTATTGGGAGCAAGCGACCAAAGAACTCAATGGCAGCGGCATCGAACTGGTCAAGCTGCAACCGGGTCAGCCCGGCCCGCTGGAATGGCTGGCCGAGCAAACGCCGGAGGGTGGTGTGGTCGCCGTCGATGGCGCGGTCATGGCGGTGGCCTCGGCACGTACCCTGGGTAGCAAGCTCGAAGAACGCGGCGCGCGTTTGCGCACCGATATCGATGTGTTGAGCTCGGTCTGGAGCGATCGTCCGAGCCTGCCGAACGAGCCGATTTATCAGCACTTGCCGCCACAGGCGACGGTCAGCCGTGGGGAAAAACTCGCCAAACTGCGTGAAGCCCTGCAGACCCGTGGTGCCGACTGGCATTTCATCGCCACCCTCGATGACATCGCGTGGCTGTTCAACCTGCGCGGCGGCGATGTGTCGTTCAACCCGGTGTTCGTTTCCTTCGCCCTGATCAGCCAGCAGCAAGCCACTTTGTTCGTGGCTTTGAGCAAAGTCAGCGCCGAACTGCGTGCGATTCTCGAGCAGGACGGCGTCACTCTGCGCGACTACAGCGAAGTGGCTGGCGCTCTGCAGGCAGTGCCTGATGGTGCGAGTCTGCAAGTCGATCCGGCGCGGGTCACCGCGGGCTTGCTGGATAACCTCGGCAGCGGCGTCAAACTGATCGAAGGCCTGAATCCGACCACTCTCGCCAAGTCGCAAAAAAGCCAGGCCGATGCCGGGCACATTCGCCAAGCCATGGAGCAGGACGGTGCGGCACTGTGCGAGTTCTTCACCTGGCTGGACAGCGCCATGGGCCGCGAGCGCATCACCGAGCTGACCATTGATGAAAAGCTGACTGCCGCCCGTGAGCGTCGACCGGATTATGTGTCGCTGAGTTTCAATACCATCGCCGCGTTCAACGCCAACGGCGCGATGCCGCACTACCATGCCACCGAAGAAGAACACGCGGTAATCGAAGGTGACGGTCTGTTGCTGATCGACTCCGGCGGCCAGTATCTGGGCGGCACCACTGACATCACGCGGATGGTGCCGGTCGGCACACCAACCGCCGAGCAGAAGCGTGATTGCACCCGCGTGCTCAAGGGCGTGATTGCCTTGTCCCGCGCGCAGTTTCCGAAGGGTATTCTCTCGCCATTGCTCGACTCCATCGCCCGTGCGCCGATCTGGGCTGAAAGCGTCGACTACGGTCACGGCACCGGCCACGGTGTAGGCTACTTCCTGAACGTTCACGAAGGTCCGCAAGTAATCGCCTATCAGGCAGCCCCGGCACCGCAAACCGCGATGCTGCCGGGCATGATCACTTCCATTGAACCGGGTACCTACCGTCCTGGCCGTTGGGGTGTGCGCATCGAGAACCTGGCGATGAACCGTGAGGCAGGCAAAAGCGAATTCGGCGAGTTCCTCAAATTCGAAACCCTGACCCTGTGCCCGATCGACACCCGCTGCCTGGAAACCTCGCTGCTGACCGAGGACGAAAAGCAGTGGTTCAACGCCTACCACGCCGAAGTGCGTGAGCGCTTGAGCCCGTTGCTCGACGGTGCAGCTCTTGAATGGTTGAACACCCGCACCGCGGCTATTTGACCGGCTGACACCCAGGCGCTATGGCCGGCGCCTGGGTGTCGACATCCATCGGTCAAGATTCAGCTCAGGGCCTCAATGACGAAATCCAGTCGATCCTGGCCGAAGAACAGCTGATTATCGACAAACATGCTCGGTGCGCCGAACACCCCTCGCTGCACGGCCTGCTCGGTGTTGTGCTTGAGGATGGACTTGATTTCTTCGTCGCAGGTTAAGGCCAGCACCTCTGTTGGATCGAAAGCGTTTTCGCTCAGGACAGCCGCCACGGTTGTCGGCTCATCAAGGCTGCGGCCGTCGACCCAGAGGGCCTTGAACAGGCAATCGATGAAGGCGCCGAAGCGTTCCGGGTGGCGCAATTGAATGCCGGTTACGGCACGCATGAGCATCAATGTGTTGATCGGGAAGTGCGGATTGAATTTCAGCGGCACGCCGTAACGTCTGGCGTAGCGATCCAGGTCCTGAAACATGTAGCGGCCTTTGGCTGGAACGGTCGCCGGGGAGGCGTTGCCGGTGGCTTTGAAGACACCGCCCAGCAGGATCGGAATGTAGATCAGCCGGGCATCGGCCTCGGCGCAGATCTTTGGTAGCTGGGTGTAAGCCAGGTAGGTGGCAGGACTGCCGAGATCAAAGTAGAACTCCACGGTTTTGCTCATATTCGGTGTGCTCGTCTTGTTGTTATGGGGATGGGCTTACCAGCGTTCGCTCCAGGGGCGCAGGTCCAGCTCGAAGGTCCAGGCGTCGCGAGGCTGGCTGTGCAGGTACCAGTAGTTCTCGGCAATGTGCTCGGGATTGAGGATGCCGTCCTGGTCCTTGGTTGCGTACTTCTGCGGGAAGCTGTCGCGAATGAAGTCGGTATCGATGGCGCCGTCGACCACCACATGGGCGACATGAATGTTCATCGGTCCGAGTTCGCGGGCCATGCTCTGCGCCAGCGCACGAATCCCGTGCTTGGCTCCGGCGAATGCGGCAAAGCCGGCGGCGCCACGCATACCTGCGGTGGCTCCGGTAAACAAAATGGTGCCCCGTTGACGCTTGGCCATGCGCTTGGCCACTTCACGCGCGTTGAGAAAACCCGAAAAGCAGGCCATTTCCCAAATCTTGAAATACTTGCGCGCAGTTTCTTCGAGAATGCTGCATGGCACATTGGCGCCGATATTGAAAACGAAGGCTTCGATAGGGCCGATCTGGCTTTCAATCTGCTCGACCAGGGCAATCACGTCTTCTTCTTTACGGGCATCGCAGGCAAAACCGTGGGCTTCGCCGCCACGGGCGTGGATGGCATCCACCAGCGGCTGGAGTTTGTCCGCGCTACGGCGGGTCACGCAAGCGACAAAACCTTCTTCGGCGAAGCGCTTGGCAATGGCGCCGCCCGTGGCGTCACCTGCGCCGACAACCAGTACGACCTTCTTGTTATTCATGCTTGTTACTCATGGCTGGATCCCTTTGGTAAACGATCGTTAACTAAACGAACGTTATGCTATGATTCGACAAGCGTCAAGGCGATATAATTCGGGAGAAGGGCATGCGTTATTCGGCCAGTCACAAGCTGGAGACCAAAGAGAAACTGCTGCAAAGCAGTGCGTTATCAGCCAAGAAATCCGGCTTCTCGACGGTGGGAGTCGATGGCCTGATGAAAGCGATCGGTTTAAGCGGCGGGGCGTTTTACAGTCATTTCTCGTCGAAAGACGAGTTGTTCGCCAATATTGTCGAGCGCGAGTTGGGTCAAAGCCTGGAGCGCCTGGGGGCGGATGGCAACCGTGAAAAACTGCAGCGCTGCCTGAAGCTTTACCTGAGCATGTCCCATGTCGAGCACCCCGACACCGGTTGTGTATTGCCGGCCTTGGGGGCGGAAATTGCCCGCGCTGACGTGGAGATTCGGCAACAGGCAGAACACTGGATCTGTCGGCTTCAGGAGAGCTGGGCGCAGATCCTGCAAAGCGACAGCCTGGCCTGGGCGATTCTGTCGCAGTGCATCGGTGCGCTGGTCGTGGCGCGGATGCTGGCTACACCGCAGATCCAGCGTGCGGTGTTGCAGTCCAGCTACGATGAGATTGGCCGTCAGATCGCAGGCCCGGGGGGCTGACGGGGCGGCCTATTTGCAGATGACGATCATGCTGCGACTGGTATAACCGGCAGGGTTGAGGCCAAACGGATAGTCGCCCGGCTCTTCCACCGTGTCCCCCGACTTGGCAATGACCTTGTACCCCTTGGGAGCGCAGGCGTTGGTGGCGGTGGCGTTGCACTTGTCCCAGGATGATGACAGGCCGGAACAGTTGATGTGCAAGCCTTTCTTGCCGTGTTTGACCTGGGACTTTGACGTCGCCGCGCAGCCCGCAATTGCAAGTACGGCGATGAGTAGCAAAATTCGTTTCATTACTGTCCTTAAGCGTTCCCGAGTCTTGTGCCCGGGTCTGGCTGCATTCGCTCGCGCTTGAAGCGTTCTGATACATCCCTATCCTGAATGTCCATGGTCTGACTTTATGCGCGCGGGTTTAAACATGGCCTAATTGAGCGTCAAATGCCAGACCTTCGTCATATCTACTCTCAATCCGCTGCTATTGCTGGCTTGGCAGTGCTGCCCATGGTCATGGTGGCGCCGACGGAAGCCAGGATGATGCACAGGATGGCCATCCACTGTGAAAACGACAGGTATTCTTGCAAAAACAGCAACCCCGACAGCGCACCGATTGCGGGCTCGATGCTCATCAATGTGCCAAAGGTTCTGGCCGGCATGCGCGTCAGAGCGACCATCTCCAGTGTGTAGGGCAGGGCGGTGGACAAGATGGCAACCCCAAGCGCTACCGGGATCAGCGATGGGGTCAGCAGGGCAGAGCCTGCATGGACAATACCGATAGGGGCCACGAAGAGCGCTGCGATCATCACCCCGAGCGCAGCGGTCTGCACGCCATTGTCGGCGCCGGCCTTTTGCCCGAAGAGAATGTACACGGCCCAGCAGACCCCAGCGCCCAAGGCGTAACAGGCACCGGTCAGATCAATCCCCGCGCTCGCTTCTCCCATGGGTATAAGCAATAACAAGCCGGCAGCAGCCAGGGCGATCCACAGAAAGTCGATCGCGCGACGGGAGGCGTAGATAGCAACCGCCAATGGTCCGGTGAACTCCAGCGCTACCGCGATCCCCAGGGGGACTGTCTGCAATGACATATAGAAGAGGAAGTTCATGCCGCCCAGCGCCATTCCGTAGACGACAACGGTGCGCAGGGATTTTGCCGTGAGTTTCGCGCGCCATGGCCGCAGGATCAGCATCATGATCACGCTGGCGAACACCAGGCGCATCGTAGTTGTCCCTTGCGCTCCGATAACGGGAAACATGCTTTTGGCCAGGGAAGCACCGGACTGGATCGATGCCATGGCTATCAGCAATAGTCCAACCGAGAACAGGGTGGAGGCCAGGGGGCGTGGCTGGTCATTCATTGCGCGGCATCGTCCGAATCAGGATGTGAAGAGGGGGCTTGCTTGGCTTTGGGCAATATACTGCGCATTCCCTGCGGGCTCGTCTATATATAAGCAGCGTTTTTAGCTATCTCGATAGAAAACCAAATCAACCCTTGACGGCAGATTCTGGAAGCCTATAATTCGCCCCACTTCCGGCGCAGTCGAAACGGAAAACTCCTTGGTAAACAA